>JBNAWM010000078.1:0-7719 GCA_049699855.1 Candidatus Cryosericum sp. | reverse complement strand
GAGCTGCGTGGCCGCTCCGTGGCCGGGGTCGATGTCATGCAGCCCAAGTGCCTGAATGTCCCGCCCCGGGAGTTTGAACAGCTGGTGACAGGGACATCGGTTGGCCACGTCACATCGCGAGGCAAATGGATCTTCATGGAACTGAAACCAGGGACGACCCTTTTGATCAACCTTGGCATGGGAGGCGAGCTCCTCTACCACAGAAAGGGCGAGCTCCTGCCGGCAAACCGTCAGGCAGCCCTCCTCTTCACAGATGGCAGTGCACAGAGCCAGCACTTCTGGTGGTTTGGCTACGTCCATGCTGTCAAAACTGCCCAGCTTGCATCGCACGCCATGACAGCCCGGCTTGGCCTCGACCCCTTGAAGGACAGCTCTTTCACTTCTGAAGCATTCGATCAGATGCTGCAGCGCAAGAAGCGCGGGGCCATCAAAAACGTTCTGCTGGACCAACAAAACATCGCAGGCATCGGCAATGTGTACGTTCAGGACATCCTCTTCGCGGCCAGATTGCATCCTCTGCGCAGAACAGGAGACCTGTCGCAGGCCGAGCGCGCCGCTCTGTACCAGGCGATCCTCACGCAGCTCCAAAGCGCGCTCGCATTGGGCGGTCTGGCCTATGAGAAAGACCTCTACAACCAGCCGGGCCGCCTGAAAGACTTCCAGATCGGCTACCGCCAGGGGAAACTCTGCCCTGTTTGCGGCACCCCTGTTGAGAAAATTCGAACTGGCAGTACGGCGTCGTTCATCTGCCCGCACTGCCAGACGTAGAGTACTGCTAGGGGCGTGCTCAGTTTGCCACGGGGCCGGGGATGTCAACCGAGGCGGTTGTCGTATTGCCGGCCTTGTCAACAGCTATGATGGTTCCGTGAATCCCTGACCGGTTGACCATCAGCAGGCTGTTGTCGCCCACTGCCAGCCACGTATGCAGGGATCCGTCCTGCCCCGTCGCAAGGTAGGCCTGCTTCAGATTTGCCTCCGTAATGGTGATGTGAATGGTCACGAGGCGGGGGAGGAACGTGTTTACTGACGAGGTCCAGGTCACCACCGGAGGGGTGGTGTCCACCGGTTCCGTTGTCCCGGACTGGGATCCAGAGCTTGCCGGCTGGGGAGGCACGGTCACGAGGACCGTCTCCTTGCTGGAGTACAGCTTTACATAGTCGGCATCGGAGACAGCCGAGACGTCCTGGGTGCTTGCAAATATCAGTTGGATCGACATCCGGGTGTTGGCCGGAAGGTTGTGGGGCAGGCTCAGGACGAGCTGGCGAAGGTCGATACCGGCATCATTCGTTTCGTAGACGGTGTTGGAGAGGACGGTCATGGCAAAGGGAGCATCGGCATACGAGGGCAGGAGCCGAACTGAACCCCCCTTGGCCCACAGCGTGGACAGTCCTGCCGACAGTCGAAGGGTGATCGTGTCCTCGGTGGTCGGGTAGACCATCACCCCGCCCGGGCCGCGGATCAGGTCATGACCCACCAGCGCTCCGTTCCGGCCAGTGCGGAAGGTGACTCCCACCCCGGTCAGGACACCGTACTCGACGATCTTGTCCAGGGAAAGCGGCACCAGCTGCGTCACTGTTGTCACAGAGTAGTAGTTGGAGGTCAGCGAACCGGTTCCTGCTGCAGCGCTGAGCGTGATACGGTAGTGGCCGACGGCCCAGGGGTTCTGGATGCCGGCATCCTCACGGATGACCACCGTATGCTCCGTGCCGGCGGCAAGGCCTTGGGGCACAGCCAGGCTCAGACTGCTCCCCTGCCAGGTGGCATCCTCATTGAGCGGGATGCCGTCGACCGTCACCAGGCAACTGCTGATGCTGGTGCCGTCCTCGGCGCGTCCCACCGCGCTGTCAAAGGTGAACGTCAGAGGAGAGCCTGCGGAGAGGCTGCCATCCAGCGTGAAGGTCAGGGTGTAGCGCGGTGCATCGCCGGGATAGTTGGAGGAAACGGCTGCCCACAGGGATGCATCGGTGGTGTCCGCACGAACTGGCTGGAGGCCTGGAACGCCGCTGATCCCAAGGAAGAGCAGCACTGCCAGAGCAACGGTCAGGATTTTGTGTGTCATATGTGCCTCCTATTCATACCGCAGGGCTTCGACCGGAACCAGACGGGCAGCCTTGCGCGCGGGGTAGACCCCGAAGAAGATGCCGACGGCGATGGAGAAGCCGACGGCAAGAAGGATGGAAGACGTGGTCACGTACGTGGGAAGAAAGCGCTGGATGACCAGCTTCGCAACAAGCACGCTGAACACGACCCCGATGATGCCGCCGATACCACTGAGCAGGGACGACTCGATCAGGAACTGCGCCAGGATGTCCCGTTCCTTGGCGCCCAGCGCCTTGCGGATGCCGATCTCGCGCGTGCGCTCGGTCACCGACACCAGCATGATGTTCATGATGCCGATGCCGCCCACCAGCAGCGACAGGCCGCCGATGGCAGCAAGCAGGGTCGTGAAGATGCTGAGCGTGCTGGAGAAGAGGTTTGTGAGTGCCTTCTGGTCCAGCACGCTGAAGTCGGTCTTGCCATGCTTGCGCGTCAGGATGCTCGTGATCTGACTCACGACCGCTCCGCTGTTGTCCGGATTGACACTCTTGATAGTCGTCATGCTGATGCGGTCGTGCTGCATGCCAAAGGATTTCTCTCCCACTGTCAGGGGCAGGATGACTGCGTTGTCCGAGTTGCCAAACAGGCTCTGTCCCTTGGAAGCGCTCACGCCGACTACCTTGAAGCTCATGCCATTGATGCGGATGAGCTGGCCGATTGGCGCACCATCCGGAAACAGGGTGGAACTCACGTTTGCACCGATGACCACATTCCGTGTCCGGTTGTTGACGTCGCTGGAGACAATGGGGCGCCCGCTGGCGATACCAAGGTTGTTGACCTCAAAGTATGTCTCGGTCGCAAAAATGCCAGTGCCGGCCATCGTGGTATTGCCTCTCTTGATGGTAATGCCCATCGTGTTGGCAGGCGAAATGACGATGGGATAGGTCACGCCGTTCTCGATTGCCTTGAGGTCCTCCATCGTGATCTTTGCCGACGTATCGCGCGCCGTGCTGTTGCGCCCCGACAGAATGCTGGACTGGGCACCTGGCGTGAGATACAGGTTGCCCGAACCGCTGCCCTGGATCTGAGCCAGAATATTGCGCTTCGAGCCCTCACCTACCGCCATCAGCAGAATGACCGCCGAGATGCCGATGATAATCCCCAGCATGGTCAGGAACGACCGCATCCTCGCCCCGGCTATGGAGCGCGTGGCATTCTTGTAGCTGTCTCTCAGGTCCATCTCAGTCTCCCTCGTCGGCCACAACAAGCCCGTCGCGGATACGGATCACGCGTTCAGCCTGGGCACCGATGTTGTCGTCATGCGTCACATAGATGATTGTCTTGCCGTTTCCGTGCAGCATCTTGAGGATCTCGATGATCTCGCGAGCTCCCTTGGAGTTCAGGTTGCCGGTCGGCTCATCAGCCAGGATGATGGAGGGGTCCATCATCAGGGCACGGGCAATGGCCACACGCTGCTGCTCGCCTCCGGACATCTCCACTGGACGGTTTCTCATGCGTTCCCGAAGCCCCACCGACTCCAGCAGTGCCTCGGCTTTGGCACGTCCATCACGCACAGACTTGCTGGCGTAGGAAAGCGGCAGCATCACATTCT
The DNA here is from genome assembly GCA_049699855.1 of Candidatus Cryosericum sp. Classification (GTDB taxonomy): domain Bacteria; phylum Caldisericota; class Caldisericia; order Cryosericales; family Cryosericaceae; genus Cryosericum. The sequence continues at coordinate 4,070 of JBNAWM010000078.1, read as the reverse complement.
CCAGCGCTGACATCTGCGGCAGCAGGTTGTACGCCTGAAAGACGAAGCCCATGTCGCGGTTGCGCACTGCTGCCAGTTCGTCGGAGCGTAGGCTGGACACATCCTTGCCCTTCAACAGGTACCGGCCGCTCGTCGGGCTGTCAAGGCATCCAAGGATGTGCATGAGCGTCGATTTGCCCGAACCCGAGGGGCCCATGATGGCCACGAACTCCTGCACTCCGATGTCCAGCGAGACGCCCGCAAGTGCTTCGATGGTTACGCCGCCGATCGTATAGACCTTGCGCAGGTCCTCGAGATGAATCAGTTGTTCCATGAAGCCCTTCGCTAGTTCCCGCCGGAGAACGGTGAGCCGCTCGTTGTTGTTGTCGTGACGATCGGCTGCTGACGCAGAATGGTGTCTCCGGCCTTCAACCCTGAGGTAACCTCCACGTATTCGTCACCTTCGAGCCCGGTCGTGACCTCTGTTTTCGTCTGGGTCGTTTTTCCGCCGGCCCCGGTCGTGACAAGCGTGACATACCTCTTGCCCCCTTCGGTGAGGAGCGATTCCACTGGCACGGCCAGGACTCCTTTGGCCGTCGCCAGAATCACGGTCGCATCGCCCGACATCCCGTCCACGAGTGTCGCAGGAGGCGTGGTCAGCTTGATCTTGAGTGCATAGGCATTCAGTCCTTCGGGTGTCCGCACAAGCGTCCTGCCAAGGTATGCCACCGTTCCGGCAAAGACCTTCCCGGGATAGGGGTCGATGGAGACGCTCGCCTCCTGGCCCAGCTTGATGGTGAGGATATCCACCTCATCCACGTAGGCCTCGACGTTCCAGGCCGATGTCTGTGCCATCTTGACCAGAACCGATTGAGGCGTTGCGGTGTCGCCAACGCTCACATTGACTGCGAGCACCGTTCCATCAAATGGTGCCGTTACGGCATAGTTGTCCAGCAGCAGCTTCTGCGCGCTCAGCGCCAGGGCAGCCTGGTTCACCTGCTCCTGCGCAGACTGCAACTGCAGAGCGGTGCGCTGCTCCGTGTCGCCAAAGGCATTGAGATTGGCCCTTGCAAGGTCGACGGAAGCATTGGCTTGCTCAACCTGCGCCTTAAGCGTCTCGAGGTCATTGGGACGCGCATCGTTGGTCTTCTGGGTCGAAGCGAGATTGTTCTGCGCAATGGTGAGCGCGCTCTGCGCCTGGTTCACCTGCTCCTGCGCCGAGGCGATCTGCAGTTTCTTCTGCCCGGCGCCTGCCACGGCGACCTGATAGTTTGCCTCAGCGTTGGAAAGCGAGACCTCCGACGATTGCACCTGCATGCGCTGAAGGTCGATATCGCTTTGGGCAGCCCTGCTGTCAGATGATGCATTCTTGAGGTTCAACTGTGCGAGGTTTAGCGTTGCCTGCGCCTGATCCACCTGCTCCTGGAGAATGGCAAGCCGGTCATCCGATGTCGCCGGGCTTTGTGCAGCCTCTTTCAGATTGAGCTTCGCCGTGTCAAGACCGATCTGCGCCTGGGATACCTGGGACTGCAGCTGCGCAAGCTGGGCTGAAGTCACATCACGGCTCTGGAGAACCGCAAGCCTGGTCTGAGCCATCTGCAGGTTCAGCTGCGCCTGATCGACCCCAAAGTCGGCAACCGCCACCTGAAGCGCAGACGTGTCATAGTCCTGCAGGCTCTTGAGATTGTTCTGAGCGCTGCGAAGGCTTGCCTGTGCATTGGCGACCTGTTCCTGCAGATTCGCCACCTGCAGGGCGCTGGTGTCCTTGTCTGTAAAATTCTTCAAGTTGGCCTGGGCCGAAACCTGCTGTGCCAGAGCCTGCGTCAAGGCACTTTGAAGCTGCATCTTTGTCTGTGACAGACCCGAAAGGCGCGTTACACCAAGGGATGCCACGGCAGCCCGGTAGCGTGACTCCGCCTGCGCGACCTGATTCTGCTGAGCCCGGTCGTCCAGCTGCACCAGCAGGTCCCCTTTCGGGACCGTGTCTCCCTCGGCGACCTTCACGGCCGTCACCTCTGCCTGGGCCTGCACGCTCAACGACGCGACACGCGTCGGATGAATGGTACCTGACACCGCGGTACCGGCGGACACGTCACGCGCCTCTACGACATAGAGCCCGCCGGCGCTGCTGCCGGTCCCGGTTGTTGCCGCATTGCGCCCAAGACATCCTGTGAGCCCCAGCGCCACCGCTGCGACCAGCGCGACACCCGCCATCATTCTTCTTGATCCTCTGTTCATGGTTCCTCCATTCCTCTGTCACTCCGGCTCCCGGCCCTGCTGCCCACCGGCGCCTGCTTCCTACGCAATGGTAGTGGTCAGCTCCTAAGAGCAGGTTAAGATTGTCTCTTTCGCTCGACCGCTGGCACGAACTCGACCACAAACTGTGTTCCGGTTTCGACAGCGCTTGAAACACCAATTCTCCACCCGTGCAACTGAACAATCTTCTTCACAATTGCGAGTCCAAGACCGAAACCCTTTTGAGAGCGCGAATCGTCTGCTTGATAGAAGGGTTCGAAGATGCGCTCCAGCTCCGCAGGAGCGATAACTCCCCCCGAATTCCTCACGAGAAGCGCTTTCGCGTTCAGAACTACATCCACTACGCCACCAGCGACGTTAAACTTCACGGCATTCTCAATGAGATTGCTTACCAGCTGATGCACCAGCAGCGCGTCTCCGTCGACTGTCACGTTCTGTTCGATAGAGGTGTGCATCGTGACCTCGCGCTCTCTGCATGCCTCGGCGCTCTGGCTTGCCACCGAGCACACGAGTGCGCTCATATCAACCGGTCCCAGGCTGACGGTTGCTCTGTCCAGCTGGGCAACCTCCAACAGCCTCTCCACCAGCAGCGAGGCATACTTTACCTGGCCCTTGGCGGCCAGGATCCCCTGCTCATACTCCCCAGTCTTCATGGCGACATCCAGAGATGATGAAATGCTGGCAAGCGGCGTCCGCAATTCATGACTGGCGTCCTGCGTGAACTGCTCCAGCCGTTCCTGAGACTCATGGACCGGACGCAGAGTCTGCCTCGAAAACGACAGGCCGAAGACGTAAGCCAGGATGCCCATGACAAGGGTGGTCAACCCGAGGCTGAGCAGCTTCCAGGCAGCTTCATGGGCTGAATGTCCCGTCGGACCGGCCAATTGGACATAGCCGACTGTGCGGCCATCGCTGTGCACTGCTCGGGTGACCACAAGGTATTGCCCGCCAGCCAGCGACACGGGAGCGGATGGGTCAACGGGGCCACTGCCCGCGCCCGCAAACAGATCTCCTGCATACAAGACTGTCCCGTCGGGAGCAAGAATGCGCAGGTACGGGCGCATCGACGCATTCATGAGCGTCCCGGCTGTCGCAATGTCAGAGGCTACTGTCCCGTGGGCAAGAATCTGGTCGATCTGGGCATTGAGTTCCTGGCGCACCCGCAGCATGAACACTCCGGCATCAGCTGCCGAGAACAGCACGCCGCTGATGAGGACGAAAACACACACCAGACGCGTGAACTTCAGCGCCAGCCGTTGTTCAATGCTGAATCTCGAGTTGAATCTGCGCTCGATGTCTCGATGCCACTCCGCTGGCGATGGCCACATGCTTACGCCCCCACCATGTACCCCTTGCCCGGCACGGTCTTGATGATCTCCTTGCCAAGTTTGCGCCGCAGGTAGGCAACATGAACGTCGACCGTCTGGGAGAACATGAGCTCATCGTACTCGCCCCAGACCAGTTCGATAATCTCCAGGCGCGTCTTGGCAACCCCACGGTTGAGCGCAAGGAACTCCAGCAGGGCGTACTCCCTCGGGGCCAGCGCCACGAGCCTCCCGGCCTGATGAACCTCATGCGTGTTGGTATCAATCGTGATGTCTCCAACCGCGATCACCGGACTTCTGCTCTCGCCGCCGCGTCGCAGCAACGCGCGCATGCGGGCAAGCAACTCCTCGAGGTCGAAGGGCTTGGTGAGATAGTCGTCCGCCCCGCTGTCCAGGCCTGCTACGGCATTCTGGTGGCCAATCCTTGCCGTCAGCATGAGAACGGGCATGGTGCGCCCCTCCTGGCGCAGCCGCCGGCAGACCTCCAGCCCGTCCATCCGGGGCAGGTTG
>JBNAWM010000077.1:0-7722 GCA_049699855.1 Candidatus Cryosericum sp. | reverse complement strand
TCCTGTATCCAGGAGTTCACGCAGTCTGGTGACCGTTGCCACGTTGAACAGCCGCTCGAAGATGAGCGTGAGTCCCAAGGCGAACAGTGCCGCAAGGACGCCGCCCGCTGCAATATATCCCCCGTTGGCGGCAATTGCAGAGAACCTCTGGCCGCTCACCATCGCCAGGGCCCCATAAACGACCGCCCCCGTCACGCCCCCCGCGGGGCCAGCCACCAGGAGCGTACTCATGCGGTCAGTCTTCCACATAACCACCATGATGCAGACTCCTCCAGCCAAAACACCCATGAAGGCATCCATCGGAATTGGAACCACGATCCAGGTCATGGTCATGATGGCAAGGCCGAACACGACTGCCAGGCCGTTGTCGAAGAAGATGAACCCAAGCAGCATACCCAGCAGGAACGGGGTCATCAGGGACGAGAGAGAGCTGGACAGCCATGCAGTCACAAAGCTGGCACCGCCAATGACAGCGGCTTCCATCAACAGGTGCTGACCGCGCTCGCGACCTCCGTACAGCAGCAGCAGTGCCGCTGCGATCGCAGTCCAGGCCAGCAGGGCGAGCAGAAACTGGGAAGTCATGTTCCACATCGCACGCGGTCCCAAGACCAATCCAGTGCTCAGCAGCAGATCAACAGTATTCTGGTCGACAACGGTGCCCTTCTTCACAACAGGAGTACCTGCCGGGATCGTCGCCACAACCGGGGACACCTCGGAGGCTGCCTCGTCGCGTGCGCTCTGCGTCGCCTGCTGATCATAGATCAGATTGGAGGTAACGACATGAGCTGCCAGAAGATACGCCGCCTGCAGTTGCCTGTCGGAGATATTGAGACTCTTGAGCTCGGCGTTGATACTCTCGCGTGCCGAGGCGACACTGCCCTCGGGAACTCCCCGTCCCATGACAGTCGACAGCGCATGCCGCGCGGCCGTCTGCATCGACTGAAGTTCAGATTCGGAGCAGGTTGCCAGGTACTTCGTCGCAGCGCCTGCCGTCGTCATGAGCAATGCAGCGATCCGCTGAGACTGCTGGTCCACGGGCAGTTCCTGTGCTCGCACGGCCAGGAGTTTCGTGGCCGTCTCGTCGAACGCGCTCAATGCCGCTTGAAGCTTTGTGCTGTCGAATTTGTAGATGGGCGCAACACCATCGCTTGCACGCTTCTGAAGTTCAGCCGTCTTTACCGCATCGACATAGCTGATGTCGCGCCGGGAGACCATGTCCGCGTTCAATGTGACGCCCACGGCAACACTCTTCCGCACAGGGACGAAGGGCAGAGTGCACAGTGCCCCGGTAAACAAGGCCATCAGGACAAACACCAGCGTGCCTGCACGCTGGAACCGCCTCACCCGGGATTGCAACGTATGCGCGAAACGCCAGAGGGCGCGCGAAATCCTAGTCTGCTGTCTCGCCACGTTCACCTTCTCCTGCGGCCGAACTCCGCGCCCTCACTCGAAACAATGTCATACTCACGTCGCCATACCTTCTCTCTTTATAACTCACGAGCGCCACCTGCGGCCCCTCGTACCTCTCAGGCAGCCTCCGCCTCGAAGCATGCTCCATAATGATCATACAGCCATCTGCCATCTCGCGCAAATGCAGGGCAAGCTCCGCAAGAAGACTCTCCTGCAAGCCCGAATCAAAGGGCGGGTCGCAGAACAGCACGTCAAACTCGCTCCCCTGAAGTCCCTGCACATAGGACGTCGCGTCCGCCTTGAGCACAGTAGCCGGCACGGCGGAGCCAAGGAGTTTGATGTTTTCGCGCACCAGGCGGATCGAGCGGTTGTCTGCATCGACAAAGGTAACCTGTCCCGCTCCGTTGCTCGCTGCCTCGATCCCGACCGCGCCGGTGCCGCAGCAAAGGTCAATGAACCGCGCCCCTGGAAGGACTGGTCTCAGCATGTCCATCACGGCTTCGCGCGCCTTGTCCGAGGTTGGCCGCAGCCACGGCTCCTTCCCCAGCGTTTTGAGCGATCTCCCCTTCAAGGACCCTGAGCCTATGATCATATCAATTCTCTCCCACTGCCGCCCGACCCTCAGGGTAGCGAAGTGCGAGCATGCGCGCCAGCGCCCGGTGCTCGGCACGAACAAGGCCCGGATCGCTGGCCAGCATCTCGGAGACCGTCCGCCGGATGTCGGGAAGAGCGGAAAGGTCACGATAGCTCAACAGTGATGTCGACCCGAACAGAGGCACGTCGTAGCCATGCTGAACCGTTCCCAGGATATCGCCTGGACCCCTCAGTTTGAGATCCTCTTCCGCGATCTCGAAGCCATCGTCGGAGTCGACCAGCACCTGGAGGCGCTTGCTGCCCTCTTCAGTGACAGCTCCCTGAATCAATACGCAGTATGACTCAGCAGTTCCCCTGCCCACCCGTCCGCGCAGTTGATGCAACGTGGCAAGACCGAACTTCTCCGCATCCTCGATCACCATGACCGTGGCATTCGGGATGTCTACTCCAACTTCAACGACCGTCGTTGCTACCAGCACATCCAGTTCGCGCGCGCGGAAGGCATTCATCGCCGCCTCCTTTTCTGCGCTCTTCATCCGTCCATGCAACGATGCGATCCGCAGTCCCTTGAGCGCTCCTTCTGCGAGCTCTTTCAGCTTTTCCGTCACCGAAGCGGTCACGATCCCCTCTTCCGCACTCATGTCGATGGCGGGAACGACAACGAAGGCCTGTCTTCCGAGCGCAACCTGCTCACGCAGCAGTGCATACGCCCTGTCACGTTCATCGGCCCCAACGAGAAGCGTCTGCACCGTCTGGCGGCCACGAGGCTTTTCAGGCAGCTCCGAAATGTCCAAATCACCATAAATGGTCAGAGCAAGCGTTCGCGGAATAGGCGTCGCACTCATCACCAGCGAATGTGGTACCTCGCCCTTACCGGCCAGCGCTGAGCGCTGGGCAACGCCAAACCGGTGCTGCTCGTCGACGACCGTCAACCCCAGGCGGGCAAATGCTACCCCCTCCTCCAGAATGGCGTGTGTGCCCACGAGACAATCGAGTTCGCCTACCGCGAGAGCGGTAAGGAGGGGCTTTCTCTGCGCTTTCGGCGTCCCGCCCGTCAGGACACCCACGCGCACCCCCAGTGGGCCCAGGAGCTCCCGGAGAACCCGGCCCGTCTGTTCGGCAAGGATCTCGGTAGGGCTCAAAATGGCGCTCTGGTAACCAGCCGTCGCTGCAGCAAACGCGGCGTAGCCGGCAACCGCCGTTTTGCCCGATCCAACGTCACCATGCAGCAGCCGGTGCATCTGTCGAGGCTTCTGAACGTCGACCTCGATGTCCTTCATGGCCCCTACCTGCGACGCGGTGGGAACAAACGGCAGGGCATCGGCAAACCTTTCCACCGTTCCGGCGGGCAGTTTGAAAGGACACGCCAGCGTGTCGTGTTCCGTCTGCCTCCGCTGATGCACCTTCAACTCGAACAGGAACAGACTATCAAACGCAAACCGGCCTCGAGCCAGTTCCGCCGCACTCTCGTCCTCTGGAAAGTGCAGAGCGCGGTAGCTCCACGGCATGTCGGGCAGTCGAAAGTGTGTCACGACCTGCTGAGGTAGGTACTCTGCCTGAGCCGGCGGCAGTTCGCTGAGGGCACGCCAGACGAACGTCCTCAGCGCCTTCTGTGACAGTCCGGCCGTGAGATGGTACACCGGGACAATGCGATTCATGTGGAGCTGAGCCGCCGGTGTCCCGGACTCCTCAAAAGCCGGCTGGAGCAACTGGGCTCCATCGAACGAGTTTTCCAGTCTTCCATAGAAATCATAGTCGTGCCCCGGCTGAAGTCTGCCCTTTACGAACCGGTTGTTGAACCAGACCACATGAACAATGCGACCAGACGGATCCCTGGCCGTCGCCTTGACCAGGAGGACCTTGCGGCGGATCTCCGCAATGGTGAGCAGGCGCGCTTTGACAAGCACCATTTGACCCAGCGACTCCCGGGTCACCCCGGCGGCACGCCGCAGATCCAGATAGCCCTTGGGAGCATGCAGCAACAAATCTGCCATGGTGCTGATGCCCAGCCGCGTCATCACCTGGCACAGGTGCGGTCCCACACCGCGCAGGTTGGCTATGGGCTTCTCCAGAACGTCGAGGAGCTTCCAGATGGGTACCTCACGGTCATCCGCAGGTTCTGCTCTGGGGGGCTGAACGGCGGCCCGATCCGGACCAGACACCGCGGGTTCCGCAGAGGGCCGCTCCAAGAGGGCAAGGACAGCTTGACACCGCTCCCGGCGGACCGAGTTGGGCACAAAGTGATAGTCGATCAGCAGGGAGCGCAGTTCATCCGTCACGTGGACGCCCGTGGGCGATTTGCGGGCACGCTCGACCGTAGCGAGCGCCAGCTGAGCGAAGCCCCCGACAGCGGCATCATCCAGGCAGCCTCGCTTCAGTTCCAGCCGCACAAGATCTTTGAGAAGAGCTATCCAAGCCTGCGGCGCTTTCGCCGTCTCCTCACTGCCCACCAGGTACTCGTCTCCCGCAGCCGCTCGGCCGCTAGGACATATCTTCGAGGAAGCTCGCTCCGGCCAGAGACGGCACGCCAAGGTACTCTGAAACCGTTGCGCCAACATCGGCGAACGTTTCGCGAACGCCCAGGTACGTTCCTCCGCCGCGTGACGGAGAATAGGCGAGAATTGGCACATACTCGCGCGTATGATCAGTGTGTGCGCTGAACGTCGGATCGCATCCATGGTCAGCAGTGATCATCAGAATGTCGTCGTGCTTCATCGACCGGAGCAGTTCAGGAAGGGCTTCGTCAAAGCGTTCAAGAGCTACCGCATAGCCGGCCACATTCCTGCGGTGACCGAACAGCATGTCAAAATCAACCAGATTGACGAACAGCAGACCCTCCCAGTTGTTTGCCCTGAGGAGCTCGACTGTCTTCTGGATGCCTTCCTCGTTGTTGCTCGTGTGAAAGTGCTGGGTGAACCCTTCGCCGGCAAACAGGTCATAGGTCTTCCCTACGGCGATGACGTCCAGTCCCGCCTTGCCGATCTCCACCAGTGTCGTCGGCCCCGTCGGCTTGGCAGCATAGTCCTTGCGGTCCTCGGTCCGCACGAAGTTTCCGGGCGTACCGGTGAATGGACGCGCGATGACGCGGCCGACAAGATGTTCGCCTTGCAGGATCTCGCGGCGGCTGACGTCGCACATCTCGTACAGCTTGTCCAGGGGTATGACGTCCGTATGCGCCGCAATCTGGAAGACCGAGTCCGCCGACGTATAAACGATGGGATATCCCGTCCGCATGTGTTCCTCGCCAAGCTCCGCGATGATCGTCGTGCCGGATTCAGGCCTGTTCCCCAGCACCTTCGTGTTGAAGCGGCTTTCGAACGCGTCGATGATTTCGGGGGGAAATCCCTGCGGATAGGTTGGAAATGGCTTCTTCAGGGTAAGACCCATCATCTCCCAATGGCCACTGACCGAGTCCTTCCCCTTCGCCTGCTCCTCCATGATCCCGAAGGAACCCGTTGGATTGTCGAAGTGCAGGTCAAGCAGGTAACCGAGTCCCAGCTCCTCCAGATGAGGAAGACGGAACCCGGGCACGCTCTTGTAAATGTGACGCAGGGTGTCCGATCCGCCATCCCCGTACACAAAGGCATCTTTCGCGGCGCCGATCCCGACGCTGTCCAGAACAATGACGATCGCTCTCTTCTTCATGGTTTGCCTGTCCTTTCATGCGTAGTCGCGTCTTTTTCCGCCTGTCGCCGCTCCCTGCGGCGACGAGCCGGTCTGAGTATGAACTCGGTAACGGCAGTGATTCCACCTGCGCCCATCTTCACATAGTGGTCAAAAAACCGCCAGATCAAGACAAAAGCCCCCAGGATACCGTTGGGAACGAATACCGCAAACAGCGCCGCAGCACCAAGTTCGGCTCCAACGGAGGCTCCCGGCGTCGGAAAATACGAAACGGCGATGTAGTAGATCAAGGTCGCCACGACAATCTGCATGATCGAAGAGGTGATGCCCAGGCCATACAAGAGCAGGATAGGCGTGAGAACCACGAGTCCCCACGAAATGAAGCTGTAGAACAGGGCCCTCGAGAGCAGGGGCCTGTTGGCCTTGATTGCGGTCTCCCGAGCACGCAACACATCAGAGATGAACTTCTGAATCCGACGTGCCAGCCTCTGCCAGAACCTGCCGCGCCGGTTGAGCTCCGCAGGAGGACGTTCAACCAGCCTTCGAATGAACCCGTCAATCCACTCGAGCCGTACAAGGCCGTAGATGAGCCCTGCAAAAGTCAGGATATACGCTCCGACCCCGATGTACAGGATAATCCGGAACTGGCTGGTGACCCCGAGGTCATGTCCGCCGAATAGCAGCCAGATTGGTACCAGCACCAGCACCACGACCTGAGAGAGGCCTGAAAGGATTGCCTTGATGGCAAAGACCATGGTCGAGTCGGCCACGGTGATAGAGTCGTCCCGATAGAGCATGTACATCTGTGCGGGTTCGCCGCCGCCCGCCTCGAAGGGGGTGACCCTCGCAAAGAATTCGCCTACCAGGATGTTGCGCATGGCGGTCTTGAGCGTAATGCGGAGTCCCACTGCACTCACGATCGCCTGCAGACGCAGTGCCTCTGTGACAATCTCGAGGAATATGAGAATGAACGCGGCGAGAATGTACCGCGGATTGAGTGACTTGATCACCTTCACAACGTTCAGCTGGTGTGAAATCAACGACAGCGCAAAGATCCCGAGTATCCCGGAAACCAGGGCAATCAGGAGCTTCCACACCATGCCCCAGACATTTGTTACCGGAGGCTTCTCCTGTGGAGGATCGGCCGCAGTCCCTGGTGCAGTGACCGCTGGTGCCTGCGCCGGTGGATCCCCCACTTCAGTCCCTTGGTGCGACTCGGGTGGCATCTGGTCTGTCACATCCCCCTCTACGCGTTTTTCGCCTGCTGCCATAGAAGCTCCAGCTCCTCCTGGGATGCACGCTGAATATCGATCTTCCGTTCCCTGGCGTAGGCACGAACGTGTGCATACCGATCCCGGAACTTGTCCGACGAGTGTCGCAGCGCCTTCACCGGATTGATGCCAGCAAGACGCGCAACATTGATGGCAGAGAACAGAACGTCCCCAAGCTCCATGGTGAGCGAGTGATCATTCCGAGGGTCAAGCCTCAGCTCCTCGCCCAGTTCATGCGACTCCTCCAGCAACTTGCCATACGCCTGGTCGACCACATCAAAGTCAAAGCCATCGGCACGCGCAGTCTCCTGCGCCAGCAACGCGTTTTCAATGGTGGAAAGCAGCTTTGCACTGTCGACAAAGTGCTTTTTGCGGCCCTCCATCAGCTTCAGTTTCTGCCAATTCTCCAGCACTTCCTCGCTGGAGGTCACCGATGCTTCGCCAAACACATGAGGATGCCGGAATGTCAGCTTCTCATCCACGACTCGTATGACATCGCAGATGTCGAACCCATCCTGCTCGCGGCTGACCTCCGACTGGATGAACACCTGCAGAAGAAGATCACCCAGCTCTTCTTCGAGATTCTCCCTGCTTCCCCTCTCGATAGCTAGAGCCACTTCATATGACTCCTCAAGCAGGGAGTCCAGCAAAGAGGTGTGGGTCTGCTTGCGGTCCCATGGACATTTCTGCCGCAGTTCCGCGATGAGCAGCCTGAACTCCTCGATTGCCGTGTACTGCGTTCCAACGAGCGGCCAGAGCACGTCGCCGAGGCGGACGGCATCTGGAGCCGCGGGCCCGTCTGTGCCCTCAGCAGGAAAGACCA
>JBNAWM010000076.1:0-7773 GCA_049699855.1 Candidatus Cryosericum sp. | reverse complement strand
AGCGTGCGGATGACCGTGCGTTCGGCGATAGCGTTGGCCAGTGCCGCGGAGTGGGCGATGGTCTCAATGCCAATCAGCATGTGGCGTGTGTTTTCGACGCGCCGGGCCACCTCGGCCTCGCGGCCGTCCAGGAAATCCTGAAGAGCACGAGCCGCAGGGAGAACACTGCGCGAGCGCGCACGTACCTGGGCGCGCTCCTGGGCCTGCAGGGACAGGCGAGTCAGGCTGCTCCACAGGCGCGAGGCTCCGGGTGTCTGCGATGCCCGTGCCTGGCGCTGATGGAAGACTTCGTGGATCCGGGCGGTGTCGGCTGCCGCGGCTGCGCGCTTCTGGTCGAGGTCGTGTTCCAGCTCCGCCTGCCGCACGGCCAGGTCGTCGCGAGCCAGTGCCTCCTCTTCACTCAGCATCTTCTGAGCCCGCGCCAGCTGGATGCCAACATCGGACGGATCATGGATGACGATGCCCGCGGTGCGCGCCATCAGCAGGACCTGTTTCCAGGCGCCACTCTCTCCTATGATGATTGCCACGTGCTCGCCCCCATGCTCATAGCACAGTATACGGCGGGAATGCGTGCCTCGTCAAGCGGGGGCAGGCATCGCTTGTTCATCAGACCTGGTCGGTGTACAAAACCGAGTCCAATGCCGCTCTCATGACATCAGTCGTCTCCGCCTTTGGTACTGTGCCGCAGGACCAATTTGACGAGTTCTGTTGTCCAGAGAGTAAAGGAGGCGAAGGCCAAGGCTGCAGCAAGGTCCAGCATCGAGAGTCCTTCAGTCTGGAAGATGCTCTGCAGCGGCGGGACATAGATGAGAAGGAGCTGCAGAGCAACTCCACCCAGTACTGCCCAGATGAGTTTCCAGTTTACATGCAGGTGTGAACTGAATGCGGATTGGCGAAGACTGCGCGCATTGAAGGCCTGGAACAGCTCTGCCAGCACAATGACCGTGAAGGCCATGGTACGGGCGCGCGTCAGACTGCCTTCTTCGATGCGCAGCACGAAGGCGAATGCAGCCAGAGCGCAGAGACCGATGGCAAATGCCTGGGTCAGCAGGATCGTGCGTCGCGTCTTTCCAAGGAGTGGCGCATTCGGCTTACGGGGCGCGCGCTTCATGAGTCCATCGGCGGCGGGGTCCACTCCCAGCGCGAGGGCGGGCAGCCCGTCGGTCGCGAGGTTCATCCAGAGAATCTGTACGGGAATGAGCGGCGCAGGCTGTCCGAGCGCGGAGGCCAGAAACATCAGGATGATCTCGCCCAGGTTGCAGGACAGCAGGTAGTGCACGAACTTGAGGATGTTGTCGTAGATGGCGCGGCCTTCTTCCACCGCAGCGACGATGGAGGCGAAGTTGTCATCAGTGATGACCATGTCCGCAACCTCTTTAGTGACGTCTGTGCCTGTGATGCCCATAGCCACGCCGATATCGGCCTCCTTGATGGCGGGAGCATCGTTGACGCCGTCGCCCGTCATCGACACGATCTCGCCCCGTTTGCGCCATGCGCGGACGATCCGCAGCTTGTGCTCAGGTGCAACCCGTGCGTAGACGGCGACCGTTGGCAACAGCTGGTCAAATGCTTCGTCGGTCAGGTCATCCAGCTCCTTGCCGGTAAGGGCGCGGGAATCCTCGTGGTAGAAGCCGAGGTCGCGCGCGATGGCGACAGCTGTGGCCTTGTGGTCGCCGGTAATCATAATGGTCCGGATGCCGGCACCTGCGCATTCCGCCATAGCCATACGTGCCTCGTCGCGGGGTGGATCCATCATGGCGGCGAGGCCGAGGAACGTCATATCGTGTTCCACCGATTCCGGTTCAAACGTGCCGCCGCTGTCCTCCAGACTGCGCCGTGCCACGGCCAGCACGCGCAGGGCCTGCCCGGCCAGCGCGTCGTTGGAGGTCAGGATACGACTTCGCAGGTCGCTGTCCATGGGAATGATGGCCCCATCCGCAAGGATCTGGGTACAGAACCCAAGGACCACGTCCGGGGCTCCCTTGGTGTAGACGACAAGCTGACCGTCGTCACCTTGGCGGACCATCGACATGCACTTCCGCCTCGCGTCGAAGGGCAGCTCAGTGACGAGGGGATCGTTGTCCCGTACTGTCTCCCCGTCAATGCCGGCCTTCTTTGCAACAACAAGCAAGGCGCCTTCGGTCGGGTCGCCTGTGATCGACCACGTCCCATCCTCGCTCTGAGACAGTTCTGCCCCATTGGAGAGAACGCCAGCGTGCAGTGCTGCCATGAGGTCAGGATGAGCGTCCAGGTCAATATCCTCGCCACCCAGCTGGATGGCGCCACTCGGCTCGTACCCGGTGCCCATGACAGAATAGGTTCCGTCGGGCGTGACGATGGCACGAACGGTCATCTCGTTGCGTGTCAGTGTGCCAGTCTTATCGGTGCAGATGATTGTCGTTGTACCCAGTGTCTCGACCGAGTGGAGCTTGCGCACAAGGGCATGGCGTTTCACCATGCGCTGAACACCCATGGCAAGCGCAATGGTAACGACGGCGGGGAGCCCTTCGGGGACCGCGGCCACCGCCAGTGAGATGGCGACGAGGAAAGTGTTCATGAGACTGCTGCCATGCAGCATCTCGGCTGCGAAGACGATGGCGACAAGGCCAAGCGACACGATGGCGAGCTGTCTGCCCAGAACGTCCAGCTTGCGCTGCAGCGGGGTGAGTTCTTCAGGAATCTGCTCAATCATACCTGCAATACGGCCCAGTTCTGTTCGCATACCTGTGGCGATGACCACCGCCTGCGCCTTGCCCTCCACAACGGAGGTCCCTGTGAAGACTGTGTTCGTGCGGTCTGCGATCACTGCGTTCCGATCCTGCAGGGTGTCGGCGTTCTTTCGGATGGCGGCTGCTTCACCGCTCAGCGATGCTTCCTCGCATGCGAAGTTAGGGGTTGCCGACACGATGCGGGCGTCGGCGGGGATACGGTCGCCCGCTTCCACGACAACAATGTCACCCGTGACGAGGTTCTTTGTATCGATGCTGATGAGATGTCCTTCACGCATGATGCGGCATGCAGGGCTGGTCATCCGTCTGAGTGCTGCCAGTGATTGCTCGGCGCGTGACTCCTGGACGTATCCAAGCACGGCGTTGAGCAGAATGATGGCAGTGATGGCAAGGGCATCCACGAGTTCACCCATGACGCCCGAGAGGATAGCTGCTGCAATCAGCACCCAGATGACAACGCCCTGAAATTGCGCGGCGAACAGCCGCCACGGGCTCTTTCCCTTCGCCCCGGTCAGCTGGTTCGGTCCCTGCTCTTGCAGGCGCCGTGCTGCTTCCTCAGCCGTCAGACCGGCACGGGGGTCTGTTGCAAGTGCTGCGCAGACTTCGCGTGGCGTCTCTGCCCAGGGGGTCCAGACCTTTGTCTCGTCCACCTGCGATGGGTATTTGGTCAGCCGCACTGTCGCTTTGCTCATCGTACCTCCCTGATTGTTGCTCGGGGGCACATGAAAAAAGACCCCCATGAGCACGTTCGTGGTGGTCTCGCACATTTCGGAATGAAGGCCTGCCGGGAGGTGTTTCCTCCGTCCTGACGGCAGCCGGTCCCGCGCTTACGCAGGCAGCTACTCCCCAACCGCTGACCAGTATACCTGCCAGGTTCGGACTGTCAACGACGGATCTTTTGGGAAGTGAAAACCCCGGCGACGGGCCGGGGTTGTGGAGTGGCGGGAAGACGTGCTACTGAACAGGGATGGTGCGTGTGTCAGAGGTCTG
This sequence comes from Candidatus Cryosericum sp., assembly GCA_049699855.1. Classification (GTDB taxonomy): domain Bacteria; phylum Caldisericota; class Caldisericia; order Cryosericales; family Cryosericaceae; genus Cryosericum. Next base: position 4,054 of record JBNAWM010000076.1, on the reverse strand, counting down.
GGTCTTCTTGGGGACGATCAGCTCAAGCACGCCGTTTTCCATGCGGGCAGAGACGCCATTGAGGTCGACGGGCTCCTCGAAGTGGAACTCGCGCTCGTAGGTTCCATCCATGCGCTCGCGGTAGACCGTCTTGAGGGTGTCTTCCTCCTGCTTCTCCGCTTCGGTGGTGCGCACCTTCAGACCATTGTCCTCGGCCGTGATGGAGACACGCTCCTTGACCACGCCGGGCATGTTCATGAGGATCACGTAGCGGCTACCATCCTCCTTGATGTCAGTAGCGGGCAGACGTCCAGTGCGGCCAGCAGCGCGCATCATCGCTCTCATGCGGAATGGATACATTGCCGCCCAGGTGTTCTCACTGTCACACGTGCGCGTTCGAACAGGGTGCATCATAAGGTCTTCGTACATGGTTTTCTCCTTTTTTCTCATGTCGTCGTTCATCCGGCCAGCGCCGGCCATCAGCTTCATCCATGGTTGCAGATGCTCTGCAAAAGCCATCTGTCACCACATAAAGGTATACGTATTAGCACTCTCATGACAAGACTGCTAATCTTGAAGAAATGTCACGATGAAGGAGAGCTGCCCATGCTGCAGTTGAGCGCAGGAGGATGCTTAGGAGGGGTCGGGTGCGGGTCTCAGCCAGCCGAGGAGCGAGGGGCGGGACGCCTTGGAAACAGCAGGATGCAGTCGCGCACAAGCAGGGCGGCGCCCACAAACATCGATGCGGCGATGAGAAGGGATGCGACAGGGTCTGCCCATGCGTGGCCTGCGGCGGCAAGAGCGACGCCCACGATGGCGCCGGCGTAGCAAATTTCATCCTTGACGAGCGAGAGCAGACGGAGGCGGATGGAAGACCCTTCCCTGGCACTGTGGACGATGTCGACCACTGGCAGGCTGACCAGCAGCATACCGACTGCCAGCACGGAGATGGCGAGCGCAGGGTTGACGGCTCTAAAAGCACCACTGCGCAGAAGGGCCGCGATGGCGCGCCACAGGGTGCCCGTCGCGAGGAACAGGATGACAAAGGTCACCGAGATCAGCGCGGCACCCGTGCGCGTACTGCCACGGCTCCAGCGGAGATACATATTGATGGGCTTCTGCGACCACAGCAGTGCCAGCAGGACGACGGTCGCAACGAGGGCATTGGCAAGTGTGGCAAATGCCTGGGCAAGCAGTGCCAGCATGTGCGTCAGGAAGTAACTGGTCAGCTGGACAGCGAAGATGGCAAGGTAGCCGGCGAGGGCGAAAGCCAGTCCCCGGGTTGCCCGCCGGATCTCCTGCATAAGGTCGAGGCCCAGAGGGGAGGAGGGAGCCGTGATTGCTGCAGCGTTTTGTTGGTCATTCCTGTGGCGCATGTTCATCGCCTCCCGCAAGTGTTTTGCCGACAATATGGTGCCACCAAGATGCGATATTTCAAGAGCAGAAGGGCTGGTTTGCTTCGCACTTCGTTCCATGACCCGTCCCGGAATGTTCCAGCGGTGGCAGGATTGGTATCACGCGCTATACTATGAACCTGGAGTGACTGGCGCCGGGGAGGTACGCATGGATCCATTGTGGGTTCTCGTCATATTGGTAGGTGGTGCGTCGCTGGTGACGGCAGTGGCTTTTGTCGTCATGGCGGTCAAGGTGACGGAGGCGGCGCGCGAAATCGGTCCCAAACTGGCTGAGATCCAGCAGCAGCTGACGGGCGCTGGTGCCGAGTTTGCCAAGGCGTCCGCATCCATTCAGGAGACAGAGGCGCAGTTCAGCCAGCTTGCCGACAAGGCATCGGTCGCCTCAGCCCGGGTGACCAAGGTCGTGGATGGGGTCCCGCGGGTCCTGCGCACGCTCCGCCAGCTGGACCTAAAGGCAGAGGCAGTTGTCCGGGCCACGGGCATCGTCCTTGCCCGGACGATCTACAACGCCCGGGAGCGGCGGGATACTCGTCTGAAGTAGCGGCCTATGCACGCCTGCGCTGATGGGTGGCGCGGTGGTTGCAGGAGAAGACAGAGTTGCTACAATGACCTCAGAGATGAAGGACACGACGCTGATCCGCACCGATGAACTGGAGCAGATTCTGCTGGAAACGACGCCACGAAAGGCTATCCAGCGGGCCGTGGACCTTGTTGCGCAGTCCATTCCCTCCTCGACGGTGACGATCATGAGCGTGGGGCCGGACCACCGCCTGCACTTCGATGCGACCAACGGCATCTCCTGGCAAGTCCTGCGCGGAGTCGAGGCCACGTTCAATCGCCAGCTGCCCCGCAACATCGGCGAGATCATCCGCACGCGCGAGGTCTGCTTCATCGGGGACGTCGCCTCGTACCCGGACTGGCGAGGCCCGGCGGGCGACCTGAAGAGCTATGTGGGATTCCCGGTGATCGTCGACCGGCGCGTCGTGAGCATCATCAACGTCCAGACCTCCCAGCGCAGGCTGACGGCGGCGGATGTCGATGCCCTGCGCCCGCTCGTGCATCTCATCAGCCTTGTCATCGCACGCTACCTGAGGGAACAGCAGTCGGCAAAGCGGGAGAATTTCCTGGTGCTGCTGCACGAGACGACCCTGGACGGCGTGCGCGCTACCAGTGCCGCCGAGTACATGAATGCGGTCGTGGGTCGGATAGCGCGGCGCCTTGGCTACCAGTACATCGCCCTGTTCGTGTACGAGCCCGAGACCGACTCGCTGGTACTGCGCGCGCAGAGGGGCTATTCATCCGAATATGACGGGCTGGCCCACTCCGTGCATGACCAAGTCGGTGTCGCCGTGCGGGCATTTCGGCTGCAGCGCGTGGTCAATGTGCCCGATGCGCGCACGTGCCCGTTTTACCTGCATGCGATCCCCGGAGGGCTCTCCGACCTGGCGCTTCCACTGATGGCGGGAGGGAAGACGATCGGGGTGCTCAACCTTGAGAGTACCAGGGCGGGAGCGTTCTCCCGCGAGGACATCCGCAACCTGACACCGCTGGCTGCTGGCATCGGCCTGATGCTCGGCAACATGCAGATCAAGCAGCTCCTGCGCCAGCAGGCTCTGCGCGACGGGCTGACGGGGGCGTTCAACCGCCGGGCGATGGATGGCATCGTCGCCGAGGAGCTGGAACGTTCGCGCCGGCACGGGCGCGACGTGTCGCTGGTCATGGCGGATATCGATGGGTTCAAGTTCATCAACGACCGGCTGGGGCACGCCGAGGGCGACCGTGTGCTGGAGTCCTTCGTCAGTGTGGTGCGGTCGTCGCTGCGTTCGGCCGACAAGGTCATCCGCTACGGGGGCGACGAGTTTCTGCTGGTCCTGCCCGAGACCTCCCAGCGCGAGGCGGAACTGCTTCTGGAGCGGCTGGGCGCCAGCATCCAGCATCAGGTTGTCACCGAAATCGGCCCGGTGCACTGCTCGTTCGGCATCGCCTCTCTGCAGGGGGATGCCGATGCAGGCGACCTGGTGGGACTGGCCGACAAGCGCATGTACAAGGCGAAGGCATACTACGAGGCTGGGCTCGAGGATGAAACCAGCACGTGACACGAGGCGCGGGCACCAGGGTGCGCGCGGGGGGAGAGGAGAGACCATGGAGATCCTGCCACATGTGATGGAAGGGCGGCACGTTTTTCTGGCGCCTGAACGGCGCGACAACGTCCCGTTGTACTGGAAGTGGGCAAACGACCGTGAGGTTACGCGGCTGACCAAGGGGTATGGGCGGGCGCCCAGTCTTGAGGCAATGGAATCTGCCTATGAGCGGAGCATCCTTGCCGAGGACACGCGCCAGTTCGGCATCCATCTCGTGTCCACGGGGGACCTCATCGGGCGATGCTCGCTGAAGAACCTCAACCTGATCGTCGGGAGGGGCGAGGTCAGCATCCTGATCGGGGACGAGAAGCACCGGGGACATGGGTACGGCACCGAAGCCATGCGGCTCCTCTGCATCGTGGGGTTCGACATGCTGGAACTGCACACAATCTATCTCACGGTGCTCGCCTGCAACCCGCAGGCGGTTGCCTCCTATCGCAAGCTGGGCTTCAAGGACGCCGGACGCCTGCGCGAGGCAAGCGCCCGCGACGGCCAGCGGGTGGACATCCTGTACATGGA
>JBNAWM010000075.1:0-7795 GCA_049699855.1 Candidatus Cryosericum sp. | reverse complement strand
GGGTGTACGTCCTGCAGGATGCGGCGGGTCTGTTCCAGCACGCTTGGTGCATCGTTGATACCCTGGATGAGCATCATCTCCACCCACAACTGTCCCCGGCGCGGCATGCGCGCAAACGCCATGAGCCCCTGCTTGAAGAGTTCCAGAGTGATGCCGGGGATGGGTCGGTTGATGCGGCGGAACAACTCCTCGGTGGGCGCATTGAACGATGTGAGGACGACATCGGCGCGGGCCAGCGCATTGCGCACGGCGGCGTCGCACAGCAATGCGCCGTTGGTGATGACAGCGACCGGGATGCTGGTGATCCGGCGCACTCCGTCGATCAGATCACCCAGCTTGAGGTAGAGCGTGGGCTCGCCATTTCCCACAATGGAGATGTGGTCGGGCGGCGGCGAAAGGCGCCCGAGGGCGTCTGTCAGCTCGGCAAGGATGTCCTGCACAGGGTAGAACTCTTCGCGGGTGGCCGTGAGGTGGTCGGTGTGTCCAAGCATGCAGTAGATACAGCTGAAATTGCAGGTCTTGTCCGGGATGGGGCTGATGCCGAGACTGCGGCCCAGGCGCCGCGACGGGACCGGGCCGTAGATGGTGCGGTAGCTCATGTGGTGTGCCTCCGTTTATTCTCATGCGGGTGTGTGAAGGAGGGGCAGACATCCGCCAGCGGGCAGTCGGGGCAGATGGGCCGCACCCGGCAGTGCTCCTTGGCAAGGCGCACCAGCAGGGCATGGAACTCGCCCCAGGTGTGCACATCGGCGGGGAGGCCCTGCGTGAAGGCGTTCTGCACCTGTTCATAGGTGGCTCTGCTGGCCACAAGTCCCAGCCGCGTTCCGATGCGGCGGGTGTAGGCGTCCACAACAAAGACAGGCTTGCCGATGGCGTACAGCAGGATGCTGTCTGCCGTTTCGGGGCCGATACCGCGCAGTTCCAGCAGCTCCCGCCGAAGCAGGGCAGTTTCCTCGCCTGCAAGGCGGGGCAGGTCTCCGCCCGCTCGGTGGCTGATCCACTCGGACACCGTGCGCAGGTAGCCGGCTTTGACACGGTAGAAGCCGGCTGGATGGATAATCTCCTCCAGTTGGGCGGGCGGCAGTGCAAGGATGTCTTGAGCACTCATCGCTCCCCGGCTCTTGAGGGCTTCGATCGCCTTCTGGACGTTGGTCCAGGCGGTGTTCTGGGTCAGCACTGCTCCGACTGCCACCTCGAAGGGCGTGTCCCCGGGCCACCAGTTCTGTGGTCCCAGGCTGGCCAGCAGTATGTCATACAGCATCGCAGGTGTCGTCATTTCTGTGTATCACAGGGTAGCAGACCGCGCCACGGATGCAAGCGCCGGGCAGGGCATGTTGACAACGCCGGTGCCGGCGGTATCTTTTATGGACATGAGTACTACGGAAACCAAACAAAAAGCGGGAGCACTCCGACATCTGGGCCCCATCCTTCGCAAATACTGGGCGCGGTATCTGACCGGCATTCTCATTCTGGCCGCTGTCGATATCTCCCAGACCATCATCCCGGGCATCGTCGCGGGCGTGATCGATGGGCTGTCCTCCTTCACGGCGACGCCGCATACCCTGCTGGTGGCACTTTTCAAGATCGGAGCCCTGGTGGCAGGCATCACCATCGGGCGCTACTTCTGGCGGTTTCTCATCTGGGGCAGTGCGCGCTATGTCGAGCAGGAGGTGCGCGCAGACCTGTTTGCCAAGTATCTCGAGCTGTCGGGCGACTTTCATGACGTTCACAAGACGGGCGATCTGATGGCGCTGGTCACCAATGACCTCGAGGCCGTGCGGCAGTCGCTGGGCGACGGCCTGCTGATGATCGCCGACTTCTTCATCATGACGACGTTTACGCTGATCGCCATGCTGCGGTTCAACCGGAGCCTCACCCTGCTGGCGCTGATCCCTCTTGCTCTGATTGCGCTGTTCGTGACGCGCGTGGGCCCCCTGGTTTTCAAGCTGTTCAAGCGCGTGCAGGATGCCTTTGCCTCGCTCACCGACTATGTCGAGGAGGCGATGACTGGCATGCGCATCATCAAGGTTTTCACGCGGGAGAAGGACGTGGCCCGCGGACTCAAGGAGAAGGCAGCCGGCCTTCAGCGGCGCAATATTCTTCTGGTCAGGCTCTGGGGCCTGGCCGGGCCGCTGATCGACTTTCTCGGGTCTGTTTCGGTGTTGGTCCTGCTGTGGTACGGCGGTATCCTGGCAACACGCGGGTCGTTCACCATCGGCGGACTGGTGGCTTTCAACACGTACATCGGCATGCTGGCCTGGCCAATGACTGCCCTGGGGCAGGCGATCAACCTCTTCCAGCGCGGTCAGGCTTCGCTTGCCCGCATCAACGACATCCTGGATCAACAGCCGACGATTCGGGAGGCTCCGGATGCCCTTTCTCTGGGGGAGGGGATGCGCGGGGAGATTGCCTTCGAACACGTAACGTTCGAACGGGCGGGGCACAGGATCCTGGAGGACCTCAGCTTTCGCATCGCCCCCGGCGAGAGGGTCGGTATCATCGGCCCGGTCGGCTCGGGCAAGACAACCATCGTCTCGTTGCTGACCCGCGCCTACGATCCGTCGGCCGGCGTGATCCGGGTAGACGGCGTGGATGTGCGCCGCTACAAGCTTGCCGACCTGCGGAGGGCCATCGGCGTGGTCACCCAGGATGTTTTCCTGTTCTCGGACTCGCTGGAGGAGAACATCAACCTGGGTGGTCTTCCGGTTGGCGAAGAGGAGATTCACGAAGCCACCCGTCAGTCCGACATCTATGCCAACATCTCGGAGTTCGAGGAGGAGTTTGGCACCATTGTCGGCGAGCGCGGGGTCACGCTCTCCGGCGGGGAGAAGCAGCGTATCACAATCGCGCGGGCGCTGCTCAAGAAGCCGCGCATCCTGGTGCTGGACGACGCCCTCTCTGCGGTCGATGCCGACACCGAGAAGCACATCCTGGACAACATCGCAGGTTTCGTTTCCCAGCCCACGACCATGGTCATCAGCAACCGCATCTCCGCACTGCGCCGGATGGACAGGATCCTGGTCCTGGACGGGGGGCGCCTCGTGGAGGAAGGCACGCACGGCGCGCTGGTGCGCAAGCATGGCTGGTACTGGCGCATCTACCGGAAGCAGCTGGTGGAGCACAAAGTGGAGGCCGAGTAATGGCGGGCATCAACAACGAGGAGATCCAGGAACGGTCATTTGACACGACGCTGATGGCGCGCCTGCTTCACTTTGCACGTCCCTACTGGGCGCTCCTGCTTGTCTCGTTTGTGCTGATCTGCCTGCTGACGGCCAAGACGATCTCCCTTCCGCTGATCGTTGGAAGGGCGATCGACGAATACATCGACCCCACCACCACCCGGTTCGTGCGGGTGGATGCCCCGGCGGATGTGCAGAAGGCTAACGCGGCTACCTCCGACACCAGCCGGTTTACGATAAATGGGGCCTGGTACTACGACAAGGTGGACCTTGCGCGCGGCCTGCATCTGACAGGAAAGACGGTCCAGACGGTGGACGTGTCGCTGTATGTGGTGACGCCTGCCAAGGCGCTTCAGCTTGGCATCAGCCATCTCGAGCTCTATGCAGACGCTGCCCAGCCCTTTGTGTTCCAAGGGCCCCAGCCTGTGTTCGCTCCGGGGACCTATGTGATGGATGCGTCGTCGCTGTCACAGTTCATTCCCAGTGAGCGCGTGTGGCTGCGGTCGGTGGACGCATCCGGTATCCGGCGCCTGTCTCTGCTGTTCCTGGGCATCATTCTGGCAGCGTTCGTGGTCGCCTATCTCAACCGTGTCCTGCTGGAGGTCATCGGACAGCGCATCGTGTACGACATCCGGGTACAGCTGTTCCAGCATATCGAACGCCTGCCGTTCAGTTTTCTGGACCGCACGCCATCGGGGCGCCTGACGACGCGCGTGACCAATGACATCGAAGCACTGGCCGATATGTACAGTCAGGCGCTCATCAACATCGTGCGCGATGGGTTCCTGCTGGTGGGCGTGACGGCGGTGATGTTCACCCTCAGCAGTTTTCTGACATGGGTCCTGATGGCGGTGCTGGCTGGCGACATCGTGCTGACGGCGGTGTTCAGGGTTTCGATCCGGAACGCCCACCGCACCGCGCGCACGTGCCTGGCGCGCATCAACTCCTTCATCGCCGAGCGCATCCAGGGGGTGCGCATCGTCCAGCTGTTCGCCATCGAGGACAAGGAGAAGAAGGCGTTTCAGGGCATCAATCAGGAGTATACGGCAGCGCGGCTCCGGGTCATGCTGCTCAACGGCATCTTCCGCCCGCTCGTCTCCGCGCTGGCGACGATGGCGACCGCTCTCCTGCTCTACTACGGTGGAGGGAACATCCTTGCAGGGGTGCTTTCGTTCGGGACCCTGGTGACCTTCATGTTCTACGTGCAGATCTTCTTCCAGCCGGTACAGGAGGTCGCCGAGCAGTTTGATACCCTGCAGTCGGCCATGGCATCCGCCGAGAAGATCTTCCGGATCATGGACGAACCCGAGGAGGTCTACCTGCCCCCGGCCTTCGACGGAACGGTGCCTTCCTCCTTCGACATCGAGTTCCAGGATGTGCATCTGAGCTACAAGCAGGGTGAGGAGATCCTCAAGGGCATCTCATTCAAGGTGGGGCAGGGCGGATCGATTGCGCTGGTGGGTCCCACTGGTGCAGGCAAGACGTCGATTACGGGATTGGTGCCCCGCTTCTACGGTATCGACAGCGGGCGCGTCCTGCTGGGAGGCATCGACGTGTCAGCACTGCCGGCCGAGTTCCTGAGGCGGAGTGTCGCTTTCGTCATGCAGGACGTGTTCATCTTCAGCGGCAGCATCCTGGACAACATTGCGCTGTTTGACGAGCATCCCGACGAGGCACGGGCGGCAGACATCGTCGAGTATCTGGGGATGGACTTTGTCCAGAAGCTGGAAGGCGGACTGCACTACCACTTGTACGAGCGGGGCAACAACCTTTCGGCCGGCCAGCGTCAGCTGATCTCGTTTGCCCGGGCGCTGTACTTCGACCCCAAAGTGCTGATCCTGGATGAGGCGACGTCCAACATCGACACGGAGTCGGAGGCTGTCATCCAGAGTGCCATTCGGAAGATCCTGTCGGGCCGCACCAGCATCATCGTGGCCCACCGGCTCTCCACCATCCGCACCGTGGAGCGCATCCTGGTCGTCCAGCGGGGGCGCATCACCGAAGCGGGAACACATGAGGAACTCCTGGCAAAGGGCGGCCTGTACAAGAACCTGTACGAGCTCCAGTCCTTGAGCGAGGGACAAGCCTAGGTCGGAGTGGTTGACAAAGTCCAGCGGGGCGCTATAGCATAAGCGGGTCTCGCTGGGCGTTCAGAGGGCCCTGGGGGAGTGTGCTGTGGAACTGAAGGGGCTTATTCTTCATAAGCGGTACAGGATCTACGAAGTGGCAGGGAATGCAGGCATGGCCACCATCTGTCTGGCCCGCGAGATCGCCACCTCCAGCATTGTTACCGCTCTGGTACTGGAACCGCCGTTGACGCGGGATGCCAGCTTGGTGCGGCGCTTCCTGCGGTCGGCCGAGCTCGGCACCGGTTCAGGGCATCCGTACGTGGCGCCTGTGCTGGATTATGGCCAGGAACAGGATATCTGTTACATGGTGATGCCCTTCGGCCGCCAGGGAGCTACTCTGGCCGAACTGGAGCAGAGGGGCGGCATCCTGCCGGTGGTTCAGGCTGCATGGGTCTGTTCATGCATCGCCTCGGCGCTCGAAGCAGCCGCCGCGTTCGGCGGCATTCCCTTCCATGGTGCGCTTTCCCCCGCAAGGATCATTGTCACTCCATCGGGGGACGCGCAGGTAACCGGCTTCGGTACCGCACCGGCCTCGGGAGCCATCGACCGCTCGCTGGCAGAGAAGGCTGCGGCGTACGCGGCACCGGAACAGTTGGATGGACGTGGTGTCGACATTCGCTCAGACCTGTACACCCTGGGAGTCATGCTGTATGAGATGCTCACAGGAACGGTTCCTGCCGTCTCGGAGGTACGCTCGTTTCTGACCTTTGGCGGTTCTGCGCAAATGGAACGGTTCCTGGAGAAGGTCCCTGCACAGCTTCGCCCCGTGCTTGCCGGCTTGCTCGTGTGGGATCCCGATGAGCGGTTTTCCACGCCCGGCGATGTCCTTGAAGCGCTTGCAAAGGCCGGATTTCCGGCGCCGCCGCGGCCGGCAGATGAGACGGTGGCGCCAGGGAGAGAGCATGGTCCCGTGCTGGCCGGACTGGACCTGCCCGAGAAGGCGGCCGCTCCGGTGCACATGGTCGGCATGGAGCAGTTGTATGGGCAGGAGACGGCGGGGGCGGTGCAAGAGCATGCGGAAACGGCACCTCTCACTGGCGGCATCGGGGCCAGCGAGGTCCCTCCTCCCGAAGAGGGGTCGGCTTGGGAAGTGGCCGAGGCGCCAGTCCAGCCTGCGGAAACGATTCTGGCTGTCGCACCTGTGCACAGGAGGGCACGGCGCTGGGTGGTGCCCCTTGTCGCAGGCATGCTTGTCGCCTTGGCTGCCGGCGGATATCTCATCATTGCACGGCCGTTTGAGCCTCATTCCGCCACCCCGGGGGGCTCCGGCACGAAACCGCCCTCAGGCCAAACCGTGACGACGGGTTCGCTGAGCGTCACCTCTGTGCCTGCGGGCGCACGTGTCCTCCTCGATGGGGTCGATACGGGCAAGGTCACACCTGTCACGCTGTCTGGCGTGGCCAGCGGGAACCATGGAGTCGTTCTGCGGCTGACGGGCTACCAGGACGGCCGGCAAAGCGTTTCCGTGGCACCGGGTGTGGCAGCTGCGGTGCAGTTGTCGCTTGTGAAGTCAGCGGAGACGTCCGGCACCCCTGCCGGACCTGTTCAGACGGAGACCACACTGCGCGTCACATCTTCTCCCCCTGGGGCTGAGATCACCCTTGACGGGAAGGACTTGAGCAGGAAGACGCCAGCCACGCTGACGGTGACGGCCGGCAGTCACACGGTTCAGGTGCGCCTCAGTGGATATCAGAGCGTGACACGTACGGTCACCGCTGCCAGCGGAAAGCAGACCTCCCTGTCCATCGAACTCAGCAAGACCGCTCCGGTAGCCCTTGGGTCTCTGCGCATCGAATCGACGCCTGCCGGAGCCGCGGTGTGGGTGGATGGCAAGGCCCTGGCCGGGCGCACGCCCCTCACTTGCAGTGTCACGCTGGGAAGTCACACGGTACGGGTGAGCATGCAGGGATATGCAAACTGGTCGCGGTCGGGCGTCGAGGTCGTGAAGGGGATCCAGACTGTTCTTGTGGCGCGCCTGGTGTCTCTTCCCGCAGACGCGAGTTTTGCGAGCAGGACGGGCGGGTTCGGGTTCACCTATCCCTCCTCCTGGAAGGTCATCGAGAACCCGGATCCCGCCGAGCCCCTGCTGATGGCGGAGGTCCGATCGCCGGAGAGCGCCTCTGTGCGCGTGCTGGTGGTTCCCCTGAAAGGAGCGTCGCTGCAGTCGTATCTGGCAGACCTCAGGGGTGACTTGGAAAAGCTGTCCGGGCTGACGATCACCGCATCCGGCACCAAGACGGTGCATGGCATCGTGTATCAGCATCTGGTGACCCTGCGCGGGGGGATCCAGACCGAGTACTGCCTTCTGCAGTCGGCGGGTTCCGTCTACCAGCTGGAGTGCACAGCCGAGACCTCCCTGCTCTCGGCAGCCTCGCCGGGGTTCCAGACGATCCTGGGGTCCTTCTTCACGGCTCCCTGACGGCGGCCAGAAGCGGGCAGCCTGGCCGTTGGTTGCATTGTACGGGGCCGCTGTCTATACTTTAATGA
>JBNAWM010000074.1:0-7818 GCA_049699855.1 Candidatus Cryosericum sp. | reverse complement strand
GTGTCGTCGTCGACAAACAGACTCTCGGGCTTGTCGCTGTAGAAGTCGGGACCGATGAGGGAGTTGCCACACTTGATGTTGGTCTCCAGCTTGGGGAGCAGGCGCTGGCGGCCACCCCTGGTGAACAGCTCGGCGGTCTCGGAGGTCTCGCCCTCCAGCAGCCGCAGGGTCAGCGACAGCTTGGCGATCTCGACCGCCTGGTCGTCGATGTCCACGCCGTAGATGTTGTTGGTCAGGATGCGGCGCTTCTCGTCGATGGTCAGGCGATAGTCACCTGCGCGCGGCTCGATGATGCGGTGATCCTTGAGCGCTTTGGCGCGGTGCGTCTCTTGGGCGTACCAGTCCAGGTGCCAGCTGAGCAACTTGTCATATGCTCCCAGCAGGAAGCTGCCGGAACCGCAGGCTGGGTCGAGGATATGCAGCTGCTCGACCTTGGCGGGTGTTGTCTCTTTGAGCGCCTCCCCGACGGTATGGTCCACGATATACTCCACGATGTCTCTGGGGGTGTAGTAGACGCCGCCGGCTTTCTTGACCTCCGGCTTCTCCTCCACCTTGACACGGTGCTCGGTGGTGAGGCGGATGGTCTTGCCCAGGAACTGCTCATAGATGTTTCCCAAGATGGCGACGTCCAGCACCGAGAACTCGTAGGGGCTCTGCGGGTAGTAGACGCTGCGGACGATGTCCTTGATGATGTTGTCGTCGACCGTCAGGCCCGGCGTCAGCGTGTCCTCGGCGAAGTTGAAGAGTCCACCGTTGTACCGTGCGTCGGCCTGGGTAAAGAGCTGCAGCAGGCGCGTGTACTGGTTGGTGCCGTTGAGCAGGGAGTGCAGCGTGCCATAGATGTCGATGCCGCGGTCCTCGGCGATCCGCAGGAACACGATGCGGTCGATCGTCTTCTGGACGGCGAAGTTGAGCTGATGCAGCGGTAGGTCGCGGTTGCGCAGGGCGATGTTGCGTGCCAGCTTCTCGCGCCACTGGTCGATGAGGTTCAGGAACTCCTTGTCGACTTCGCCGGTACCATGTTTGTTGCGCGTGTCTTCGACGTACTTGTCAAAGGCGCCGTGCAGGATAGGGTCGCGCGAGAAGGTACTGGTGAGGTACGCCCACTTCCCGGGATAGGCCTCGAAGGTGAAGTACTCGATACGTGCTGCGGAGGCGCTGTCATTCGGGCTGGGCTTGATGCGCGTATCGTAGACGGCGAATTCCTGGAAGTCGGTCAGGATGGACAGCGGCAGTTTGGCCGAGTAGGCGTAGCGGCGCAACTGATAGGCGGGACTGGGGTCGTTGCGCAGGTCGACTGATGGCTTCTTGGCTTCCACAAAGAACTTGCGGACACCACCGATGCGAAAGCAGTAATCAGGGGCTTTGGTGCCGCCCTCGATGCTGACCTTGTCTTCGCGGATGACCTCACGGTACTGCTCGGCATAACTGGCCGTGTTGGCAACGTCCCAGCCCAGTAACCTGAACAGGGGATCGATGAAGTCGGTACGTGTGTTAGCTTCATCATACGAGACACCCTTGTACTGCTCCAGGTGTTCCTTGAAGCGGTCGATCAGGTGAACCAGTTCGTCCGGCAGGTTTTCCATGAAGCCTCCTCGCTTAGTATTCTACGCAAGAAGAGTGGCATGCAACCCTTCGTAAGACAAGGCGTGGAAACTGCGCTCTGATTCCTGGTGAGTTCAGGAGCTGATCATTCGCCTCCCTTCTCACGCGAGTTGACACGAACGTCCAGAAGTGTGTGTCATTCTCGTGCACATGAGTCCTTTAATCTGTCATTCCCGCGAAGGCGGGAATCCATTCTTGTGTCGAGCAGTGGCGACCCATTGAACCGTTTTCAGACATTTGGCGAGATCTGCGTTATATAGGTGGGAGGGGACGAAACCAGGAATCGTTACCGTATCGTTACTTTCAGTTTCTACAATGTGAGCCACTGGTGAAAGGAGGCACGGCTCATGAGTACATGAAGAGCAAGGGTGAAGAACGTGAACCCCACTGTCGGGGAATGCGGCGGCGAACAACATACACGAGAGAAACAATGGTTCGGGAAAGGAGATTCTGCCATGAGTATGATGACTGGCGAATGTATCAGCGTCAGCAAAGCGTAAATGAGAAATGAAGGATTCCATTCGGCAAATTGCTGTTCTCCACGTTTTCTAAGTGAAGGAGAACAAGGCGAGAAAACGTGCCGACCTGCACGAATTCTTGGGGTCGTGTAGTATGTACGATCAAACTACGGCATATGGTCGAAAACAAAACACATGGCGAACGAGAACAAAAGTGACGAGCGATAAACAGGAGGAAATGGGATGTATGTGAAGTTGGCGTATCGTCTTTTTGTTGTCATACTTGTAATTGTAGCGTGCTCTTGTACCAATGTTGGTTCTGTAGCTCATGCCGAGACTCTGTCTGCAACGGATCAATCGGTAACTTCAACGAACCCTGCAGTAGATTCCACGGTGAATGCCACTGTGGACGCTCTGGCAGCTCAAGCTGCAGCAGCAGGGATCGGTGTCCGTACCGTGAACGGAGTGAAGGTGTTCCATACGAGGGACGGCCGTGACCTCAAGATGGTCAAGACCTGTGGCGGCAGCGAAGCTGTCATAGATCAAGGTGGAGAGGTCATAGGGCTCGAGACCGCACTTGACTTGGAGCTGGATCTTCCAATACGTACAGAGGTTGTTCGAAATCTTCCGGGCGGTTCCGACCAACGCACCATGAGCGCTCTGGCATTTCCGAAGCTCGGGAACGTAAAGTGCTACTCACAACAGGATATTCTGTGGGACACAGTGCTTGTGGGTACAAAAACACTAAGCAGCTCTAAACTTGTCGGTGACACTATGTACAATGTAGGCTGCATTGTTACGTCCGCTGCCATGGAGGCTGGCACGTACAACATCTATCTTCCCGACTTCAACTACAGCACGGGCCTACTCACAGGCACATCCAGTCAAGCGAGTCCCAAAAACCTCAACTACTGGCTGTATAACCATAATGGTTTCACTGGGAGCAACATCATCTTTGAAGCTATGGCCGGTCTCTCTAGCATCTATGGTCTATGGCAGTCCAAATTGCACCTCGATGTTACTGTTGCCGGAATCTATTCAACAGCGAGAGACATGATCGCTGGCACTTTCAATACGTATATCAAACCATCATTACCCATCGCGCATCTGGGCAAAACGTTGAATGGTGAGTGGATTGACCACTATTGTGCATGGTACGGCTCCGATGGATCATTGAGCAATCCTAGAAACAACCTCATCGTTCAGCCCACGCTCACGACCTTCAGTAATGACACCTTGAAGTGCTCATTTGATCCGAACGACCCGGCTGGTGGGAACAAGAACTACTCACCAGTCAACGACCACTACCTGATGCGTGTCGCCTGCTGGCGGAAGTAATGAACTCTGTGCGCCGCACTACAGCAGGTTTTCTTTTGATCGCTTTCTGTGCTGTCGTGGTGCTCACTGGCTGCGGGGGAAACCCCGCAGCCAGTGACGTATCTCCGTATGATACTGGCAGCATGTGCTGGGATGTCCAGGGAGTGCAGCAGGCACCAACCACGACAGCATGGACACATGTCTGGGACGAGTCGTACAGAAACCAGATCATCCCGGTTTTGGGCACGGTAGCAGAAGGCAGGCTCTACCAGGGGGGACAGGGACTCCTGGAGCTGGATGTGACAACCGGCAAGGAACTCCTGAACGTCAACTGGACGAAAGAGCACCCTGTCTACCTGGAAAGTGCACCACTCCTGTATCAGGGAAAGCTGTATGGCATCGTGTCGGAACAGAAGGCGACGGAGATGACTGGCGTCAGTCTCCTGTACCAGCGGCTGTCCTGCCTGGATGCCACAACCGGCAAGATCCTGTGGCAAAGTGACGAGATCGGAACGTGGGAAAAGCCGTGTGGTCGTCCTCTCCTCCTTGGTGGCAAAGTGTACGTGGCTGCCTGTTTCCCTGTCCCGGAATCCGGCAAGGCACTGGAGACCGATGTGCACGCGGCGGTCGGTATCTGGGATGTGGCGACCGGCAAGCTGACGGGACGCATCCCGCTCCCAAACGGTGCATATCCGGATGCTCTACTCGTTTCCGATGGTACCTCCGTCTATGGTAACGCCATCTCTAACCCCTCGTGGGGACATGTCTGTTCCTCCCTCTTCCGGTATGACCCTGCTACCGCAAAGGTGGTCTGGTCCATCGCCCATCCAACCAACCCCAAGGACTTCCACAACATACATGCCGCTCTTGCCGTTGACGGGGAGACGTTAGTAACGGTCTTCGACACGGAGGATAATTCTGATGCCAATGGTGGCCTTGGTGTTCGGCAGCGTACGGCGGCAGCATTTGACACGACAACCGGCCACGTGCTCTGGACGAAGACCGAGATCGACTCAACCTACTATCCTTCGCAGTATCCGTGCGTAGCCGTACGAGAAGGTATTGCCTTCTTTACTGTCCATGATGGGACCGTCGTGGCTGTCGACGGACATACAGGAGTGCAGAAGTGGTCTTTCAACGCTAAGGGCTTTGTCGTTCATGATAACGACATAAACCCAGACTACTCATCAGCCCCCCGCCTTTGGTATCCCAATCTCTACCCCAGGGCCACCCGTGACGTCCTATACGTGCAGGAAGGAGACAACGATCTCGTAGCCCTCGACCCGGCAACTGGTACCAAGCTGTGGCAGAAAACGCTGCTGACAACAGAGGAACAAGTGACGGAATCAAAGCAACTCTGCTGTATTATGCCCGTGGACAAGGGCCTCATCATCGTGACGGCGGACTCCTCTGATCTGCGTCCAATCATTGAGCTCTGGAAGTAGGCAGATGACGTCCCTCATGAACTCCGTGCGCCGCACTACAGTAAGTTGTCTTCTCATTGTCTTCTGCGCTGTTGTGCTGCTCACTGGCTGCGGGGTCCCCCCCGCAGCCAGTGATGGGTCTCCCTACAACACCGGCAGCATGTACTGGGACGTCCAGGGAGTGCAGCAGGCACCCACCACGAGTGCATGGACACATTCCTGGGAGCAGTCGTACAGAAGTCAGATCATCCCGTGCCGGGGCACCGCAGCAGGGGGCAGGCTCTACCAAAGAAGACAGGGGCTTCTGGAACTGGATCTGGCAACTGGCAAGGAACTCCTGAATGTCTGCTGGTTGGGGTCAAACGTTACATTTGCCCCATATTACATTTCTGTGGGAGGTGAAGTGCCTCAAGTGGGCGCGGCAATTAGAGTCGTGGAATTTGACAAAAGATTCGAGTAATGTAGTAGAAGGAGTACGGCAGATGGTATAGAATTCATCCAAAATCCGAGGGAGGTGTTACATGCTTAAGAGAATACTATCGATTACAGTAGTGACCATGCTGGTATTCAGCATGGGGGTTACGTTGGCGTTTGCAGGTAATTCTGAAGAAGAAGTCTTGAAGCATCAGGCCGACGCCAAGGGCGGACAAATTGTGGGCTCTGTTCCAGCAGAGGGAATGACGTCAGAAGAAATTAGCGAATTAGATAAGAACTTTGATCTCCAGGAAAAGCAGGCCAGGAAAGATGACGAGACGGTTTCAAACATCATCTTCAAGATCACACAAGACAAAGGTATGAAGAGCAAGGCGAGCAGCGTGGCCAAAGATGGACGCGTCGAAGTGATGAGATACATCATCAGGTACATCGAAGCAGGCAATGAGAAGAACTTGAGTACTGTCGAAATGGCACGGCTTGTCAGTTATGTACAATCATACGGACCGTATTCAGACGACGCCACTATTTTGGAGTATCTTGGCAAGGAGAATGCAAGTCCTCGTACTCTATTGGATACTTACTACCCGTCTGATGCTGTCAACTATGCACATACCTACTACAACACATACAACATGCCCACATACCCAGGCTTTGAGGATGCAGATTGTGCCAACTTCGTTTCTCAGGCGTTGAAAGCTGGGGGGATGTCAACAGACGGTCAATGGTTCATCATCAGAAAGAACACAACATATACATGGTTTACATATCCATTAAATGTGACCCAGCTTAACTACTCATGGATATTGGCTGATCCCAGTCCATGGATCAGCGCCAAAGAATTCAACAATTACTGGAGCAATAGAAGATTTGGCTACACCTATGCGGCAACAGGAGACTATGTGTACTCCCACCAATCTGAAGTTTTCGGTCTACCATACTATACGGGTGACGTGGTTCAAATCCTCGCGAAAGTATATTGGTGGTATGACGCTTTTCATACCATGATGATTACAGGCTACGGGAATAGCGATTATCTCCTTTCCTACCATACTGGGCCGAATTATAATAACCCGCTTCATACGATTGCGAGCGGTTACAATTCTGATTCATACCAGTTCAAGTTCTTCGGGATGAGGCAATGAAGAAACGGTTCCTTCTTGTGATCGTCCTTGCTGTTCTTGTTGTGATAGTCCTCCTGATAGGGTCGAGTCCCTATGCATGGATTGCATCGAAGGAATTGGCCGTGGGGCCTCATGGACCGTCCGCAGTGCAGCAGGATGTGATCCGGGCATATTATGAAGCCCTTGACACTTGTGATGTCAAAGCCTATGAGAGACTGACCCTTGTTCCGTGGTATGAGTTTGGGGTAGTATGCCCGCCTAGTAAGAACATCCAGTGGGCCAAACTACTCAGTATCAGTGGGCCATATCCTGCAAACGAAGGCGATGCTTATCTCCACTACGGTGCAACATCTCACCTGAAGTCAAAGCCGGTTGGGCTTGTGACCTTCAGGGTTGAGGAGGTAACGAAGTACAAGAGTCGGTGGTGGCCTTATAGAGACACCAAATCAATCCTCATGGTTAAGGAAACCGAAGATTCAAACTGGCTCATTGCTGCAATAGGCCATTGATAGGCGAATGGGGGGGCTTGGGGTCAAACGTTACATTTGTCCGTGGTACCTATCGGGGCAGATGAGCTACTTCGAGTCAAGGCACGCATTTGCTTGGAATCAGTCAAAATTCTTCTATCGCGTCATACATATGGGAAGATGTGTTGTTTGTAATATTGTGCAGGAGAAGCATGATGTTTGCGCGGCTTTGGTGAACGGGTTCCAATCCACCAATGTTGTTGAAAGCACCTGATGGAGGATGAAACATGAAAACGCCCAACATACAGCGTTGTTCACCTGTTGTCGGCACGATGATTCTTTTGTTGTGTCTTGCCTTTAGTTTCTCGGGCGCCGTAGCTGGGGCTCCTGCTGTGCAAGCGGCAGACACGTACAACTGGACGCAACTGCCACTATGCGGTGGTGCTATCCTGTCACTTGCCATTGACCCCAAGTTCCCAACCACTCTATACGCTGGCACGCCAGATGGCGTCTACCGTTCTACCAACAGCGGTGCCGCGTGGACAGCAACGACTGCGACCCCTCCCAGAGATGTCATCTCGCTTGCTGTCGATCCCAAGAATCCAGCCATTCTTTATGCCGGGACGTTGGAGGAAGGGCTCTATCGCTCCACGGACAGCGGAGCCACGTGGACACTGGTAAGTACAGGACTTGGCTATGCAGTTGTCTCCTTCCTTGCTATTGACCGCCTTACCCCAACCACATTGTACGCTTGCAGCAACGTTGGTCTCTTCCGTTCCACGGATAGCGCGGACCACTGGGTGGAGGCAGACACTGGCATTTCTGCTCGGCCTTCAGTCAGCACCGGCATTCTCGCCAGAAGGGTCACCTCTCTTGTCATTGACCCTCTTGCTCCCTCTACCCTGTATGCGAGCAGTTACTGCGGCATCTTTCGCACCAGTGACAGCGGAAACCATTGGACCGAGGTAGATACTGGTATTGCAGGGGTTTC
>JBNAWM010000073.1:0-7852 GCA_049699855.1 Candidatus Cryosericum sp. | reverse complement strand
CTGTCAATTGTACCATTCGGGACAGAAGCGCCCTTCGCATTGAATCAACATGCTCAGGGGGTTCCAAAACTGTAACAGTGTTATAGAAATGGAACCGTCCCGAATGTTACAGCCCATAGTCAGGCAAGCCTGCTTCAAACGTGGTGGAACCCGTCAAACAGAGCTGCGTTGTGCAGACAAAAGGCGAAGGAGTTGGGAGACATGCTCGCAAAGAACCGTCTCTCAAATCCTTCGCCAAGAGGAGCAGGGCGTTACATCAACAACCCGGGAAGCTATATGATCTTGCCGACTGCAAAACCAGCCTGAACCGCATCTACGATCTTCCCGGTTTTTGTGGCATCTCCAATCAGGTATGTCTCATATCTGCTGCGTATCTTTTCATAGAGAGCGTGGTCACCTTTGCTCCCGAAGGCGATGACAAAATAATCCATAGGTACGGACTTTCCTTCCCCAAATGTGACCAGGTTGTCAGTAATCTCCTTTGCGGGCGCATTTACGAAGTACTGCACTTTGTCCTCAGACAGCTCTCTCAGCAAGTAGTTTCTGCTCAGAGTCTCCATCCCTGTTGCAATTTCTGGAAGCATCTCAAGAATCGTCACATCATTTCCTTGTGACGCAAGGTACAGGGCGGTCTCGCAACCTACCAGGCCTCCGCCTCCGACAACAACTCTTTTACCCTTCAGCTCAATTTTCTTGCTCAGTATCTGCTCGTATGTTATACAATTGCTGTTCTTGATGCCAGTAATTGGCGGAATAATGCAATCACTTCCGTACGATAGAACAACAACATCCGGCTTGAAATGGTCGATGCTTTGTTCGGTCGCTTCTGTGCCAAGAGAAATCTCGATCCCCAATTTCTGAACCATGAACGCATAGTATTGCAGAAGCCAGGAGAGCTTCTCTTTTCCAGGGGGCACTGTAGCAAGGCCCAACGCTCCACCGATGTGGTCATTCTTTTCAAAGATGTGGACTTCGTGTCCCCGTTGGGCGATCGTAAGAGCAGCTTCAAGACCTGCAGGTCCTGCACCAACCACCAGCACCCTCTTCCGATTGGCTGTGGGCAAGAGCATCTCTTCGCTTTCCATCTTGCCAACCAAGGGGTTTACTCCACACCGTATGGCAACTTCCTCGTCGTGGCGTGCTTTTATGCATTCACTGCAACCGATACACTTTTTGATTTCCTCTGTCCTGCCCGACTCAGCCTTGATGGGAAAATCTGGATCTGCAATGAGAGTTCTTCCCAAAGCTACCAAATCCGCTTCCCCTTTTTCCAAGATCGTTTCTGCGGTTTCAGGACTACGAATCATGCCGACGGCAACTACTGGGATCTTTAGCTCCTTTTTCAAGGCGTCTGCATAATCTGTTCTCCACGCTTCTGGGTATTGCATTGGCTCCAGTCGGTATTCTTTGCTTCCAAATCCTACATCCGCATGGACTGCCGCATAACCCATCTCTTCAAACGCCTTGGCAATTTTGACTCCCTCGTTGATGTCTACCCCACCTTCAGCAAAATCAACGACACCGATCCGTGCGGTCACAGTGAAATTCTTTCCGCATAATTGCTTAATTCTTTCGAGTATGAGGCCGGCGAACCGCACCCTGTTGTCTAATGTTCCTCCAAAGCTGTCTGTTCTCTTGTTTGCGACCGGCGAGAGAAATTGGTTGACGAGAAGTCCATGAGCAGCCTCTATCTCTACGCCGTCAAAAAACGCCTTCTTCGCTCGTAACGAAGCTTGAGCAAACGCATCAGCAATCTCGTAAATTTCCTCTTCCGAGAGTTCCTTGGGTTCCACGGCATCGCGTCTCAGTTGAACAATCGAAGGAGCAACGGGTGTTTTGCCCTCGGTATACTCCGTCTCTGCAAACAGTCCCGGGTGAGTCAGCTCCATAAACGCTAAACTGCCATAGCTATGAATAGCGTAAGCAAGCTTGCTCAAGCCAGGGATAAACCTGTCTTCGTCAATCCTGGGTTGCGTTGCACCATTTCTCGCATCCGGATACTGAATGCACATGTTTTCCAAAGTAATCAGCGCTGCACCACCTCGTGCCCTTCTTGCGTAATGGTAGATGAACTCCGGACTTACTTCACCTGAGTCGAGGGCAAGATTGGTCGAAATAGGCGGAAAGATGATTCTATTTTTGAGGGTGAGGCTGCCTACCCTGATTTCAGAAAACAGAGTTTCATAGTTCATTGCTTTATCCTCCTGGCATCTGATGTATTGCGTTTTAGCGAGCTCCTTGATAAGCGAGGCGGCGACCGGACGCCCAGCAACATGCTTTCCCTATGCTTTGAGAAAGAGCAGGTTGTTCATTTGAGAACTTCCAGGGACTGCATGCGTGTGTGCCGTCCGCTTCAATTCTGATTGACAACCTCCGTGCTTGTCACGGAAGACAAGATTTTCAACAATCTTGCTGCTATTTCCCATTCAGTTCGGTCCTCGCCGATTTTGGAGCGGCTATGTTATAGAAGCATGCGTGCAAATGTCAATGGGTTGGAGTATACGAGATCAATTCATGGGGACTGCCCATCGTTTCGATGTAACATTCGGGACAGAAGCGCCCTTCGCATTGGACCAACATGCTCAGGGGGTTCCAAAACTGGTACAGTGTTACAGTTTGGGGACAGGTCGCTGACCGTGGGACGGAGTTGCTTGGCGCATTGCTTTGCATTGTATCGGTCGAAGTGAAATGTAACGTTTGACCCCAAGGGGCAGAAAAAAGCGCGCAGCCATGATGGCCGCGCGCTTTGAACGAACTTGAAGCTGCGTGCTATTTTGCTTCCTGGTCTTCTCCGGTGTGCTCCTGCAGGTCCTCGGGATTCGTCTCCTGCAGGAGTCCCTTGGCACGAGCCACGTCGTCGTCCGAACCGTGCGCGATGACCAGGTACTTGCCTGCTATCAGACTGTCTTCGTACTTGATGATGTGCCGATGTGAAACGCCCAGGCCCGCCAGTGCGCCCAGGATACCCCCTCCTGCTGCACCGAAGGTTGCGCCTTCTGCGCCGACAAACAACATGGAGGCAAGCGATCCTGCAGCCATCAGCGGCCCAAAGCCCGGCACGAGAAAGAATCCAGCGCCGATCAACAGCCCGAAGATGCCCCCGGTCCACGCCCCAGTTTCGGCGCCTATCTTTGCCACGTCACCGGTTGTGACGAAGCCATGAACATTCTCCTCGGTCTTGAGGTTCTGCGCGACGATGGACAGCTGTTTGGCAGGAAAGCCTTTCTCGATGACTTGTTTAATGGCGCCCTCCGCAGCTTCCATGGTTCCATACACTGCAATAACACTCTTGTCCATAGGTGCCTCCTTTGTCATATTGAGATGCAGATTGTGCGCCTCTCTAATGAAGGATACACTCCATGCCAGACAAAAGCAACCCCCCATTGTGAACGATCGCGGTACCAAGAGGAACTGTCGAGGCAGAGGGTTCCAAAACTGTAACAGTGGTACAGTGGGGGACAGGTTGCTGACCGTGGGACGGAGCTGCTTGGCGCATTGCCTTGCAGTGTATTGGTCGAAGTGAAATGTAACGTTTGACCCCAGGGGCACCAGGGGCAGAGATGGAACCGTGCTGATCCTGGTTGTTCAGGGCAAGGGGCGCTTCTGTCCCCGATGGTACAGGGGGATCACGCACCCTGCAGGAGGGGCGCTCTGCGGATGCCCGAGAGCGTCGCGTGGACCGCAGCAACGGGCAGGAATACGATGATGCTCAGTATCATGCTGAGTTCATAGAGCAGGCTGGTCTTGCCCACTGGCTTGCCGCGCAGACGATGGCCAAACGCGCTGAGGGGGATGCCGTAGGCGTTGCCGAACATGATGGCGCGGATTGCGCCGAGGATACCCAGTGCCCGGGTCGGACCATAGGTGGCGACGATTTGCTGCCAGGCTGCGGCGGAGGGGTGCCCTCGCGTGTCGGCGTAGTGCTGGGCAAAGAAGACCGCCTTGGCCTCATCCTCGGGGATGCTGTTGGTCACGCCGCTCAGGAGCTGAAGGATCTCCTCGTTGCTCATGCCCTGTTCAAGCGCCATTTTGGCGTGTCCATACGAGCACACTTCGCAGCCGTTGACCTCGGTCACCGCCAGCATGATCCGCTCCATGAACTCGGGGCTGAGTTCATCTCTGCGCCTGCTCCGTGCCAGGGACGGCATGGTTCGCAGCATCTGGTAGAGGATGACATATCCCTCCGAAAGTGAGTAGATCTTCTTGTAGAACTGCTGTGCCATGAGCGGGGCTCCTTTCCGGGTCCATTGGCCGTTGGTTGACAGCCAGGTATTGGTGTCCGCCGTCAATCGACTGCACCTATAGCATATCCCGCCCGCGCAGGAGTGTGTGAAGGGCGGATGGATGCTTGGAAGCACCATTTGATGAGGTTTCACGGGAGAACGTGACAAAATGACAAGTCTGTGCTATACTACACGTGCCAAAATGGCAACAAGGAGACGCACATGGATGAACAGGCGCAATTTGTGCAGTGGCTGATGGAACAGACAGGACTCTCGCAGGCTGAGCTGGCTCAGCGGCTGGGGATTTCCGCCAGCCTGGTCTCGCGGCTCGTCAGCGGTGAGCGGCGGCTGACGCTGGGCATGATGCGGCACATTGCCGAGGTGTTTGGCCTGCCGCAGTCTGAGGTTTTTGCGCGGGTGGGCGTGTTGGAGACACCGCCACCTGAGGAACAGAGCGTTGCCTGCCTGATGGAAGCCCCGCAGGAGATGAGTGAAGCCGGGCGGCTGCGGGCCCAGCTGGAAAGCCTGCGCGATCCGCGCAGTGCGCTGATGTGGTCATTGACCGGCAAACTGCCGCAGCGGACGATTGAGAAGCTGGTGCGGCTGGTCGAGCTGGAGCTTGAGTTTCACGACAATCCCAGGGAGGGATGACCCATGTTCAACGATGCATATGTAGAAAACGCGCCCGAGAAGGGTCTCG
Organism: Candidatus Cryosericum sp.; assembly: GCA_049699855.1. Taxonomy (GTDB): domain Bacteria; phylum Caldisericota; class Caldisericia; order Cryosericales; family Cryosericaceae; genus Cryosericum. The sequence goes on along the minus strand of JBNAWM010000073.1, from coordinate 2,929 downwards.
CGACATTGCAGGTCCTGGGCGACAATGCCCGTTTCATGATGTTTGTTCCCTTGCAGCGCGTGGAGGTGAGCGGCGAGCTCACCGGGCCGGTGGCCGGCATGCAGGTGGTCCACGTCTTCGGCTACTCCAGACAGCAGTGCAGCAGGGTGATCGAGGCGCTGTACCGATTCCCCCTGCCCGGCGACGCGGCAGTGACCGGCGTCAGCGTGCGCTTTGGCGACGTTGAGATCCAGGCGGTGCTCGAGCCGCGCGCTCAAGCCGAGCAGGACTATGAGCAGGCCAAGAAGGAGCGCAGGCAGGCCGCGCTCGTGAGCCGTGAGGGGGCAGACGTTTTCACCCTGCGGGTCGCGGGCATCAAGCCGGGCCAGGAGGTCAGGGTCGAAACCGCGTTTGTTCAGCTTGCCCGCGCCGAGGGGGCCGGATGGTCTCTGCGCATTCCGCTGACCGTTGCCCAGCGCTATATGCGGCAGGATGAGGACTGGCGGGCTCGTGGGGCGGAGCCCCTCGCTCAGGCCGTCGATCCCGGGTACCGGGCAACGCTGGACCTCACCATCTTTGACGGGACCGGCGTCGCCAGCCCCACGCACGCCCTGGCGCTTGAGCAGGACGGGTCCGAACTGCATGTGCGGTTTCAGGAGGGGGAGATCGTGCCCGACTCCGATGCCGTCATCACCTGGCAGCCGGCGGGCGACGAGCGGAGCATGAGCATCTCGGCATTCACTGCCCGCAGGGAGCAGAGCACCTCGTTCCTCGCGCTGATCACCCCGCCTGCGGCGGAGCAGCACGTCCTGCCGCGCGAGCTGACGGTGCTGGTCGACCACTCCGGCTCGATGCAGGGGGCCAAGTGGGATGCCGCCGATTGGGCGGTGAAACGTCTCATCGGCATGCTGACCGAGGGCGATCGGTTCCGCCTGGGGGTCTTTCACTCCACCGTGGCGTGGTGGAGAGATGCGCCCGTTCCCATGGGTGATGCAGCGCGTGCCGACGCCGTGGACTTCCTTGAGTCACATCGTGATTCGGGCGGGACCGAGCTGGGTGTGGCGCTGGAGCAGGCACTGCGCGCAGAAAGGCCCGCCGGGCAGTTCTCCCGTCAGGTCCTGATCGTCACGGATGCGCAAGTGGGCGACAGCGGCCGTCTGCTGCGTCTGGCCGAAGAGGAGGCAGGGCGTGCTGACCGGCGGCGCATCAGCATCCTGTGCATCGACTCCGCTCCCAACGAGGCGCTGGCGCGTCAGCTGGCTGAGGCGGGCGGCGGTTCCGACCGCTACGTCACCAGCAACCCCGAAGGGGAGGACATCACGACGGCGCTGGATGCCATCGTGGATACGTGGGCCCGCCCCATCGCCACCGGCCTGCGGCTGGAGGTGCGGGCGCCTGCCGTGTATGCGTGTTCGCGTCCGACAGTACGAGCCCTGGAGCAGGGCTGGACAGCGCTGGATGTGGGTGACCTGCCGGCCGGCAAGCCGGTGTGGGTGTCGGGCGAGGTTGACAGGGGCGGGAGTCCTGTTGCCCTGCGGCTTGTGGACGGGAGCGGTGCCGTGCTTGGGACGTGGACCGGCTCCAGCGGAATGCAGCAGCACCCGGCTGTTGCCGCCCTGGTGGGCGCGCGGCGCCTGCAGGTGCTGGAAGCTCTGAGGGGCGCACGTTATACGCCAGAGGAGTTCAAGAAGCGCGTCGAGGAGTTGGGTATCGCCTCTCCAGAAGCTGGTCAGGAGACCGGAACGCTGTATCCGGAGAACCAGTCGGCTGATGACCTGCTGGCGCGCCTCCTCAGGGCCGAGTCCCTGCGCAGTGGCCTCATCAGCAGCGAAACGGCGTTTGTGGCCGTTCGCACCCAGGCGGGCAAGTCGGTGGAGCGCACGGTGATTGTGGCCAACGCGTTCCCCGAGGGATGGGAGGAGGCAGGACCGGCGGTCCCATTGTCGCGGGCAGTCTTGTGCGATGTCTCAGCCCAGCCGTTCGAGCAGGCAAGGTTCATGGAGGCGTCTGTCAAGGCGGACCGGATGTACGCTCCCGGCCCGGATACTTCTGTTCGGCCGCGCGCTTCCCGTGTCACCCTGTTCGACGGGACTCCAGAGGGTGCCGGGCGTATCGAGCTGGTTCAGCGCACCATCGGCCTCAGGGGGGCAGCAGGACTGGTGGCAGGCTCTCTCACCAGCATCGTGGCCGAAGGCGATGCCGGAGCGTTCCCCGAGGGCACCGAACTCCTGCTGTTCGTGGGCGACATGGCGCGTCCCCGCGCCCGTGTCCGTTTGTGGGACCTGCTGGGCGGCACGGTTCGCCCCCTCAGCATCACCTGTGCCAAGGGTCAGGTTCTCCGCCTGGTCTTGCAGGTTCCGGGAATGGCGGGTGGCCCGCTGGGTCGCTTGAAGGTTATGCTCGGAGTGGCCTGAGGGGGTCAGGGATTCAGCGTGACCACGATGGCGCTGAAGCGTGGGTCGCAGCCGCTCCAGCCACGCAGGCCGGGCATGCCGTGGGCAAAGGAACCGTCGTAGAAATCCAGGACGACGGTTCCATCGACACGGATGACATGATGGTCGCCTGCAAGCGAGATGTCGATCTCGTGCTCAGCTTCCACCCCGCCTGCCATCCATGCCGGGATGGGGACCGACTGGAACGGCTCCGACTCCCAGCCGTCCGTGACCTTGCGCACGGCCAGCGCGCCGAGACCGGGGTCGTACTGGAAGCAGTATCCCGTGATGCCGGGCTGGAAGCCAGGCTTGCCATCGGCACGGTAGTAGATGCCATATCCGTTTCCGCCGGCCAGCGCCGCCGTCACGCGGATATCGTAGTCGGTCCACTCCGGCCCGCCGAACACCACCCTGTTCTCTTCGCCGGGCTGAGCAAACCGCAGGCTGCCCTCCGCCACGGTAACGCCCTGGCCGCAGAGGGTCACAATCCCGTCTGCCGTTCCATGGAAGGCAAAGGC
>JBNAWM010000072.1:0-8003 GCA_049699855.1 Candidatus Cryosericum sp. | reverse complement strand
TCGGCCAGTGGCCGCGCGAGCTGACACCCTTCGTGCCCCAGTTTGTCCATGAACTGCGCGAGACCAGCTGCGACGACGCAGCCTGCACGTGGTGCCGCTCTTCCAGTCCGCGCGAGCAACTGCGCCAGCTGTTCGGCTTCGATGACTTCAGGCCCAACCAGGAGGCCATTGTCCAGGCAGCCTTGGCCGGCCGGAACGTGCTGGCGATCCTGCCCACGGGCGGCGGCAAGTCGCTGTGCTTTCAACTGCCGGCCCTCATGCAGGCGGAACGCAGCAAGACGCTGACGGTGGTGCTGTCACCGCTCGTCTCGCTGATGCAGGACCAGGTCACCGCCCTGCGGCAGAGGTTCCAGATCGCCAATGTAGCCCTGCTGGGAGGGGCCCTGTCCCCCATGGAGCGCAAGGATGTCTTCGACCAGGTGCGGCTGGGCAATGTGGACCTGCTGTTCATCAGCCCGGAACAGCTGCGCAACCACAGCACCATCGAGCTGCTGGAGTCGCGGGCGATCGGGCGCTGGGTCATCGATGAGGCGCACTGCATCTCACAGTGGGGACACAACTTCCGTGTCGACTACACCTATATCCCCAAGGCGATCCTGTCGATGACGGGCACCACCGTCCCGGTGAGCTGCTTCACCGCCACCGCCAAGACCGAGGTCATCCAGGAAATCGAGGCGCAGTTTGCCCCCTGCCTGACCCAGCCGTTCGCCCGCTTCAGTCCGGAGGAAGAGCGCACCAACCTGAGCTACCGCGTGCTTGAGCTGGCGGAGGACCGCAAGAAGCCGGAGCTGCTGCGGATCCTGCAGGCCAGCGACGGACCGGCAATCGTGTACGCGCGCACCCGGCGCAAGACCGAGGAATATGCAGAATTCCTGGACGACCACGGGATCCAGGCCGACTTCTACCATGCGGGGCTGGATGCCCAGACGCGCGCCATCAAGCAGCAGGCCTTTCAGGACGGCGAGGTCCGCGTCATGGTTGCGACCACCGCCTTTGGCATGGGGATCGACAAGAGCGACGTGCGCACAGTCGTGCTGGTAGACGCCCCTGACTCGCTGGAGTCCTATGTTCAGGAGATCGGGCGCGCGGGGCGCGACGGCTTGCCGTCGGACACGCTGGCCATCTACAGCGAGCAGGACATCAACGCCATGTACAACATGCTGTTGATGGGCCAGATCGGGCGGCGCGACCTGGTCACCATCTTCAGCCTGCTGAGGACGCGCGCAAAGGAGGCCGACTCGCCCCACCTTGAGCTGACAACGGGCGAGATCGTCCAGGGCGACGATGGCGAACTCTCCTTTGGGCTCGACGACCGTGACTATGACACACGCACCAAGGTGGCCCTGCACTTCCTGGAACTGCAGGATGCGACTGAGCGAGGGCTGAACCACAGCCGGGCCGTCTCCATCAAGCTGCTCATGGGCAAGGAGGATGCACTGGACCTGCTGGAGCGTTCAGCCTGCATGGTGGACCGCACACGCGCCATCGCCACCTATCTGTTCGACCATGTCGAGGTGGCTTCGGCGGAGGATGCATCCGTTGGCATGGTCAACACCGACCTGATGCTGGCCGCGCTGGGCGTGGACCGCCAGCTGGTGTGGAACACCATGGAAACCATGCGGGCCCTGCACATCCTGGAGTACCAAATGCTGCTGCGGCTGACGGTGAGGGCCGTCCGGACAAAGGACATCCTGCCCGAGCTGAAGCAGCTGCTGGCCCAGATGAACGCCTTGTACGGACTCCTGCTAGAGGGGGCTCTGCACCAACCTGCGGGCGGTGAGCCAAGCCTGAGCCTGGTGGTCGATGCAGATACGATCGTCCCACAGGTCGAGCGCGCCTCAGCGACCGCCATCACCGAGCAGTCGCGGCTGTACGAACTGCTCTCCTGCCTTGCGTGCGTGGGGTTTGTGCGCTTCCGCAAGAGGCAGAGAGGACGCTTTGCCGTGACGTTGACCGAGCAGGAGGGGGACCCCTCGCACGCGCCCCTGCCTGCCGATCTGCTGAAGACCCAGTGCCAAGGCACACAGGAAATCATGCATGCCCTTCTGGAGCTGGCAGGACAGGCTCCGCGGACGGTGGTTGCCATCGATGCCGCCGACCTGGTCGTCCGCCTGGGCCAGGTCCAGGATGCAACGCGGATCGTGGACACCGGCGTGCGGCTCCTCTCGCTGCAGCGCTTCATCACCCTGCTGGAGGTGCCTGGGCTGTTCTCGCCGGTCATGAGCCTGAACGTGGCGATGGCCAAGAAGGTCAGCTCCATCCATGGCCAGGACCTGAAGAAGATGCAGGACGAGCAGTTCTTCAAGGTGCGCGCGATGGAGCAGTACTGCCTGCTGATGCTGGGCAAGCGCCTGGGCGTGGGCAACCTGTTTGGCAAAGCCAACACGTCGTTTCTGACGGATTACTTCCGCCTGACCGAAAAGGAGTTCATCAAGACGCACCTGGCGGACGTGGAGCCGATCGCCTACAAGCCCATTTCCTGGCAGAAGTCCGTTGCGGCGGACAAGGCGATCCAGGACCTCTCGCTGGAGCAGAGGGCAGTGCTGGACAGCAAGCAGGACGCGGTGATGGTCCTCGCGGGGCCCGGTTCCGGCAAGACGCGTCTGCTGGTCGCCAAGGTGGTGGCGCTGATCACCGACGAACACGTCAATCCCGCAGCCATCCTGGTGCTGGTGTACAACCATGCGGCCCGGCAGGAAATCCGCAGTCGCCTGCACGTCCTGTTGGGCGAGACCGCTCTGTCTATCGCGGTGCACACGTTCCACTCCTTTGCCCTGGGCGAGGTCTGCCACATCAACGTCCTGGACATCCTGCGCGGCGAGCACAAGGATCAGCATTTTGCCGATGCCATCAAGATGGCGGCCGACATTCTGGAGCGGCACGCCGAGACCGAGCGCATCGCTCTGCCGTACCGCTACGTGCTGATCGACGAGTACCAGGACATCACGGCCGACCAGTACCGCATGGTCAGCGCGCTGGTGGGGAGACTGCGCGAGGCGGGCGAACGCCAGTTCATCTTTGCCATCGGCGACGACGACCAGAACATCTATGCGTACAATGGCGCAAACATCGAGCACATCCGTTCCTTCGAGAAGGACTACGACGCCGTCCAGTACGGTCTGAGCGTCAACTTCCGCTCCCTGCCCGGTGTCGTGACCTTTGCCAACCGCCTGATCGAACAGAACCACGACCGCATGAAACGAGACATGACCCTGAGCGCCCATGACCCACAACCGGCGTCCCAGCCGCACTCTGTTTTCTGGATGGCCTACCGGTCACCAGCCCATCAGTCGGCGGTCATCCTGCGGCTCCTCCAGGGGTCCCAGAACCGCAGTGTCGCCATCCTGGGACGCACCAACGGTGACGTCGCACACATCCGGTGGACACTGCGCCAGCGCGGCATTCCCTTCAGCGACCTCAACCAGAGGCACTGCAGGTACCTGCCCCTGTCCATGTGGCTGGTCAAGAACGAGCTGGCAGCACATCCCAACAGCCTGTACACGCCCGCCAGCCTGTCTGCGTTGTGCGACAGCCTGCAGGAAGCCCAGCACCTGCGGGGGTGGCAGATGCGGGAGGCGCGCGACTGGATCCGCGACCTGGCCCTGGATGGCACGCCCGAACTGACCGGTCAGGACCTGCTGCATGACCTGGTGCGCTGGTTGTTTGAGCCCTCCACAACGTCAACGCGCGCATTTGGCGATGGACAGCAGATCTTTGTAGACACCATGCACAAGTCCAAGGGTACCGAGTTCGACGAGGTGATCCTGGTCGGAACAGACCGCCTGGAGATCACCGAAGACGAACGGCGCGTTTGGTACGTTGCCTGCACGCGCGCCCGCTCCAGGGTGACTCTCTTCGTTGCTCCCAGCGAACAGCCCCTCCTGGGGTCCCTGCTGACCCCTCCCTTGGCCTACCGCCTGGATGCCACGCCGCTCATCGAGCCAGCGTCCCTGCCTGCGAAGGTCTGGAGCTACGACCTGAACCCAGGAGATGTAACGCTTGGGTTTTGCTCAGCAACACCAGCCAACCGCGACATCCCGGCCCTCTTCCGCAATCTGGATCCGGCCAGCCTGCACATCACCGAAGAGAGCGGGCATTACTTTATTTGCAGTGCCAACACGCGCCTGGGGCGCCTGTCCAAAAGGAGCCCCACCGCAGCCAAGCAGTGGCCCGCCCCTCCGCCCTCCATGACCGTCGAGTCGCCCGTCCTCCTCGTCCGCGAGACTGCTGACGAGCAGGACTTCCTCATTCTGGCGACCCTGACCACGGCCACGTAACTCCTTTGGGGTCAAACGTTACATTTCACTGAGCAAACGGCAACCCGAACCTTGCATTTGCGTACCCAACTTACCACGTGGAAGGAGTTACCACCTGACCCCGAAGAGAGGAGCAGACTTTGCATTTTCTGTTTCCTGTGTAGAATTTAAAGCTTTGCACAAACGCTCTGCACAAAGTGCAGTGAGAAATCGGAAAGGGGGATCCATGAGCAAGAGGTTCGTGTCTGTGGCAGTGGCACTTGCAATGGTTTTGGCGTTGTTTGCACCACTCACTAGCGGTATTCAAGATGCGAGGGCTGTCTCTTCGAACATTGTCATCAGCGAGGTCGTCACAGGCTCTTCTACTGCAGCCAGCGACGAGTATGTGGAGATATTCAATCTCTCGGGCTCACCCATCGACTTGAACGGTTGGTCGCTGAAGTACCAAGGTGGAGCAGCCGGCAGTGGAACTTGGTCGAATATCTTCGTTTGGTCAACTTCGACACTCATACCTGCTTTTGGTCATTGTTTAATTGCAGGAAGCGCATACACCGGGTCGAAAGATGGAAGCCTGAGCAGTGGAATTTCCGAAATTGGGGCAGCCAGCATCTTTAATGGTACAACTCAAATAGATACTCTTGGGTGGGGAGCCATGAACGGGCACTTCGAACGTGCAGAAGGAAATGTGCCTGTTGCTTCGACGGGACTCACAAGAGGACAGGTCATTGAGCGAAAGCCGGGATATCCTGATTGGAACGGTCAAGACACCGACAATAATGTCAATGATTTTACGGTCTCTACAGCGAGCGATGGATCGGCTCGACACCCTCAGACTCTGACCGCTCCCATTACTCCACCCCCATCCTATCCTTCGGTCTCGACATCCGATGCAACAAACGTCACGGGAACGTCTGCCTCGCTCAACGGAGATCTCACGAGTGTGGGCAACGATACTGCCGCGACTGTCCACTTCGAGTACGGATCGGATACAACCTATGGCACTGCCACGGCAGACCAGATTCTCACTGCTACTGGCGCATTCAGTGCAAATCTCACGGCCCTGACTTCTGGACAGACTTATCACTTCAGAGCAGTGGCAACAAATACCTATGGCACTGTTTACGGTAGTGACAAGACATTTGCGACGACCGGTCCTCAGGTCGTCGTCACCAGCCCTGCAAACGGCGCAACTGGCGTGGATGGTGCCGCCAAGGTGACCGCAACATTTGATAGAGAGATGAATGGCACTACGATCACGGACAGCACCTTCCTGGTCAAGGATGCCACGAGCAACCCGGTCGCGGGAACCGTAAGCTATGCAAGCAAGGTTGCAACGTTCACTCCGACATCGCCGCTTGCCGATGGCACTACCTACACCGCAACACTTACAACAGGCATCAAGGACGCCATGGGCGCGGCCCTCGATGCGAATTTCTCCTGGAGCTTCACAACAGGTCCCATCACCATCGCAGCAGCAAGGGCCTTGCCTCTGGGGACTTCTGTCTATGTGCAGGGCAACGTTACGGTCGTTCCGGGCACCTACAACAGGGGATTTGCGATACAGGATGCAACTGGCGGCGCCTACATTTTCCCTGGGAGTCAACCAACAGGAATTGCGCTGGGTGATGTGGTCAAAGTAAAAGGAGTACTGACCAACTACAGCAATCTGCTTGAGATAGTCCCAGCATCGTTGAGCAATATCAATGTTGTCTCCTCCGGCACCTGCCCTGCTCCGACAGACCTTACCGTTTCTCAGGTTGGCGAGAGCTATGAAGGCTTGCTTGTCAGAGTCCCCGGTACGGTCACAAGCAAATCGGGCACAACTGCCATCACCATTAATATTACAGCTGGTACAAAAACCGTGCAGGTCTATGTCTATGCATCAACCGGCATCAATACATCGGGTATCAATGTGGGAGATGCTCTTATAGCAACTGGTTTCCTTGGCCAATACAGCTCGAACTATCAGATCCAGCCCAGATATCAGAGCGACATTGTGCTGAACAAGCCGCAGGTTGTCTCTACAAATCCTGCGGGTGGCGCAGCGGGGGTCTCGCCGTCCACCACGATAGCTGCAACGTTCGACAGAGCATTGGATGCTTCAACTGTTACTACATCAACATTGACCGTCAAAGACTCCGAGAATGATTCGATTGCGGGCAGCGTCGCCTACGACACTTCCACCTACACGGTGACGTTCACGCCGTCTTCGCCTCTCCCATTGGACACCTTTACTGCGACTCTTTCAGGGACAATCAAAGATACAAATGGCTATGCAATGGGTTCCGACTACACCTGGGGCTTTGCCACACTGACATTTGAGCTTCCCTGTCCCACAACCACTTTCACTCAGTCAGCTGATTCATCTCTTAAGATTTTCGCGGTGATGTACAACTCGCTTGAGCCTGGGATGAACGAGAAGGGGGAGGCGCTGTGCCTCATAAATACGGGATTGACGACAGACAACATTTCAAACTACGTCATCACTGATTTTGAGGGCTCAGTGAAACTGCCTTCTGGCACAATCCTTGCTCCAAACGCGAAAATCTGGATTGCACGGGAAGCGACAGAATTCAAGAATGAATTCAATTTTAAACCCGCTTTTGAGTACGGAGCCGATACAGACCCGTCCGTGCCAAATCTTGCCCAGGTGGATGTTGCCGGCATCACCCAGGTGAGCGGGACCTACCCCATCTTGGATAATGCGGGCGATGAGTGTGCGATGTTCGACGCCTCGAGCAGCATCGTCGATGTCGTTGCCTGGGGAACTTCCAACTATGCAAACACTGGCTGGAGTGGCACAAAGATCAATCCCTACATCTTTGCTTCCTACATCTCCCCTGAGGGCGACATTGCCTACAGGAAGCTTGATGAGACAACCGGAAAGCCAATCGCCGATACAAACACCGCATCGGACTGGTCCTGGGATCCCAGTGACCCGATTGACGGCTGCAAAATTGCCTATCCTGGCTGGGATTCTTGGGACCAGCTTTTCTTCCCAGCGAAGCATACGGCAGCAGTTCACACGACATTCTTTGTATCTCCTGATAATAGCTTTGCTGCGACATCCAACTTTATTGACTCTGCAACAAGCTCCATAAAGATTGAACTCTATACCATTACAAGCCTTGATTTGATGAACAAGATCCTTGCACGAATGAATGCAGGCGTGCAAGTTAAGGTTCTTATGGACGGCGAAGTATACGGGGCGACGGGTGGCACTTACGACCAGGTCAGATGGTTTGTCACTCAAGTGTACAACAAAGGCGGCACTGTCTATTTCTTGAGAAACCCTTCCAATTCTCCGTACACTCATGACAGATATAACAATGTTCACATCAAGACAGTCATCGTTGACGACAACAAGGTGCTCATCACTGCTGATAATCTCACCAACAGCTCTATGCCTTGCGATGATTTTTCAGACGGTACATCAGGAAACAGAGGCTCGGGTGTCATTACCGATGACCCAGTAATTGTCCAAGGGGTCCTCAATATATTTAACCATGACTTCCAACCTGGATATTATGATGTTTCACCGTATAACTCCGCAACTGATGCACCACCTGCAGGATATACTCCGCCTGCATCTACCAATCAGTCAGGATATTATCCAATTCAGCCAAATCCCCTTACGGTCAATGAGACACAGTATCTTGAGCTTATTGATTCTTCCGACACTTCAATGAGAGATGTTGATTCAACTATTGGTCTCATTAACAGAGCGGGCGCAGGCGACATCGTCAT
>JBNAWM010000071.1:0-8091 GCA_049699855.1 Candidatus Cryosericum sp. | reverse complement strand
GCGTTGCGGGCCGCCTCTATGGAGATGGTGACCACGTCTTCGTCCGGCCCCGCCATGGATGAGATCGCAGAACACGCACCGGTCTTTGTACTGATAGTATTGCAGTGCGCCTGCCAGTTCTTCCTGGACATGCAGAGGAACAATCGGAAGAGCAATGATCTGCGAGTGTGGATGCTGGAGTGTTGCTCCTGCTCGCGCTCCTTTGTTCTTGAACACCATGGCATACTTCAAGCGTTTGTCGCGGGCCAGATCGACAATGCGATCATGCCAGGCCCAAAGCACTTCCTTGATCTGTGTGTCGGCCATGAGCGCCATTTCCTCATTGTGGTTTGGCGTTTCGACAATGATCTCATGTGCGCCGATGCCATTCATCACGTCGTACATACCGTCGGCGTGCTTATCGATGTTGCCCTCGATTTTGAGCGCAGGGTACTTGTTGGGGACGACACGGACCCACCATCCGGGCTCGTTGGGCTTGGAGTCAGGTTTGCGGTACGCAAGAATCTCGGGGGGTGTACTGGATTCATTCCCTGGCTCAAAGGGGCATTTTGAAAGATCAGTGAGGAGTTCTTCCTTGTCGGTCTCAAAATTGTTGGGACGGAGGGCGCGTTCAGTTGAGATAATCACCCAGCGTCCTACAACAGGATCTTTCCTGAGCTCTGGCATCATGGCCTCCTGAGTTCATTCAGGTGCAAGTGTTCAAAGACGGGGTCGTCCGACCAGGCCCGTTCGGAGGAGCTGTAGGGTTGTCCTTCGGCAGCCGCGAGCAGATCTCGTACCTTGCGATGGTGTTCCAGGAATCGAGACATGCCATATGATCGTGCTTGACCCGTCGTGATGAGGAAGGGCCAGTCCGAGCTCTCTTCCAGGAGGATCTCTCGAAACAGCAGGTCTGCCTCAGGGCCATTCAGGTCTGGCAGCAGCTTGATGAATCGGCGCTGGTCGCTGTGGATCATGTCCCAGATCCAGACCGTTTCGGAGTTCATCCACGTGTCATGGCCACCACCGGTGCCCCAGCTGGACTCTCTCAATCGTCCCATCGGCAGTCTCCGTTCAGCCAGAACCGCGCTGGGAGCGACGGCAGTTATCGAGTGCGCCGACGCAAGATTCCTGAGAACTCCTGCGATCCATGCCGGCCCTTCATACCACCAGTGTCCGAAGAGCTCGGTATCATATGCGGCAACAATGATGCCGGGATCGCCTGTTAGCTGCTCCCGCTGGGCTGACAAGCTGTTTATCATGGATGCGAAGTGGGCGGCATGCTCGGAGGCGCGGTTGTGCGCCAACTCAGGATCATAAAGCTGCTTGCTTCCCAGGTCGGTCTGCTTGCTTGTAATGCGCCAGTATTGCCATCCCGAGCCATCAATGCGGCGATGGAATTCACGGTAGACGCTGTCGCCGGGATAGCCAAGGTCTCTCGACCAGACTTGCTCGCTCGTTGCATGATTGCGCAGAAATACCGCGATGCCCGATCCGATGTTCCAGGGTGTCCATGGCGCATCTGTGCTCGTCGCAATCGTCCGGTGTCCACTGGTGTAGTCCCGGGTTTCTCCGGTTTCGAGTGCAGCTGCATCGGCCACGAAGTACTTCAGCCCCTGTTCGGCGAGCAGTTGTTCGACGCCAGGGGTATACCCGCATTCGGGAAGCCAGAATCCGACGGGTTCGCGGTTCATCCAGTGCCTGTAGGTCGCCACGCCGGCACGGATCTGCAGGCGGCGCGACTCGTCGTTGCTGAACAGCGGAAGGTAGCCGTGCGTTGCCGTGGAGGTCAGGATCTCCACCCGTCCACGCTCCTGCAGACTGGCAAATGCCCCAACCAGATTGCCCTCCAGCGCGTCGAACTGAGCTTGTCGGTGTGCCAGCTCGTCGCGATAGAACTGATTGAGAGCGCGTGCTTCAGCAGTGTCCGGAAGATTGGAAATATCTTTTTCGAGCGCCTCACGCTTGACGTCGAGCCACAACCTGAAATCACTGACAAAAGCAGGAGACTCCAGCTGTTCCATCAGGATGGGTGTAATGCCGATCGCAATCGTGCCGGGCACGGCATCACGTTCCAGGCTTTCGAGCTCCTCGATCAGGGGAAGATAGGTGTCGAGGGCGATCTCATGAAGCCACTCCTCACCAAAAGGCCAGCGTCCTTTGCCAAGCACGTAGGGGAGATGAGAGTGCAGTACCAGAACAAACCGACCATTCATATCAGCCTCCAATTTCCAGTGTGAGATGCCGTGACGCTGCCAGATCGAGAGCAAGCAGCGCTGTCATTCCTTGGTAGACGGTTTCAATGCCGTTTTCGGAATTTGAGACGGTGCGGATGGGTCGCACTTCCACATGAACCGGGGTGCTGGTCTTGAAGAAGAGCCGATGAGCTTCGGTTCCAAGATGAAAGGAGTCGCTGACAAACGATGTCTCCCGGTTTTCCCACCAGAGAGCAAGGTTCAGCTCACAGACGTACCAGGCGCACGAAGCATTGATTTCAAGGTCAACCCGAAGTCCATCGCTGGTGGGTGTGTACGTTTTTGTTATCGAAGCGGGCGAGGAAAGTCGAGCCCATGTCTGGCCGAGATCGACGGTGAAGGAGTCGAGGGAGGGCGCTGCCGAGATGGCCTCTTCGAGCGAGTCGCCAAAATGGTCCATGAAACTGAAGCGCACGTGATCGTCGAACTGAAGGGCATTCAGTGCCTCCGGATCTTTCATGCGCAGGGTCTCGTGGATGTTGGTTGCCGTCTCTGGTTGCTGCAGCGAAAGGGTTTGCAGCATTCGATCATGATAGGCCTCGTGGTACCGCGTCATGACATTGCTCCAGGACCAGGCTTGCGGGAGATTGTCCCATTGGGTGAGAAGACCGCCGGATGTATGAAGGAAGAATGTCTGATGCTCCGTTGTCATGACAACCTCATCCCGCCCATCGGCATCGGTGTCCTGCAGCCAGGCTCCCATCCGCCTGTGTGGAAGGAGACGTTCAGCCCTCAGCAGTTCAGCATAGACAGCGTCGCGCAAGTGCGGAAGATACAGCCCTCCAAAGATTCCATGCCAGTAGGCGCAATTGCATTGACTTCGCAGATAATGGGTCTGCGCTTCGGTATCGTCAGCGCCAAGCTCACTGCCCACAAACAGCATGCGTTTGTGCATCCGATTGCTTTCCGGATACCGAGCCAGAAAGTTGCGGAACGTGCCGCCGGCGAGGTAGGGCTTGTCCTCCGGACTGGTCTTTTCAAGCAGGTCTGAGAAGTGTTTCTGCCGCGACGCGTCCAGCGACCATTCCTCCATCTCTGCGTACGAACATGCTGGCAAGTAAATGCGTTTCCGTGGCGGGAAGAGCTGCGCAGCAGCACCGACCGTCACCGTTGTGACATCGTCAGCCTCACTGATTGCCTGGAAGAATCGTCGGAGCCACCCGTTCTTGTATACATGGTCATACGTCCCCGGCCACATGCCGAACTTCTCACCGTCGTCCCCGTAGACGAAGACCTCTGCATCATCGGGGCTCTCGCGGATGAAGCGGAGAGTCTCCTCTGGCTCCGCCCATGGAATCTTGTAGCGGAGTTCCTTGAGAATGGGGAATACCATCACGGTATGAGCCTCTTCCTCGGTTGTATAGGGGTGGAACAGGTCGGCTCCACCCACGCCGATCTTTTCGAATCCATTATCGTCGAGCATGGTCCACTGAACCCCAGCAAGGGCCAGCGAACGGGCAAGATGCGGTTCCCACACCCGCTCTGTCAACCACAGGCCTGTCGGACGCCTGCCGAACAGCCTGAGAAGCTCATCGCTCATGAGCTGGATCTGTGCCACGCGGTCGGGCTCGGGCAGCAACTGCAGAATCGGCTCAAAGAAGCCTCCACCGACCGGCTCGACCTGACCTCGCGAAACCAGTTCACGGACGAGCTCCAGATATCTGTCCAGGTGATGCTGCTCAAGATACTCCAGCAGTGGTCCTGACGTGTGCAGTGACACTTTGACACGGGGAAAGTCCATCAAGGTCTCGAGGAACGGCACATAGGCCCGGGCCAGACCTTCTTCAAAAACGCTGTCAAAATTGCCAACTGGCTGATGATTGTGAATGCACAAACTCAGGTTTTTGATGTCACACCTCCCAATGCTGAAGTTCGTAGTCGGTGGCAGGAAGCGTTACCGCAATCAATCCTCTGGCCGGGATGGTTGCCATCAGGCGCCCCCCTCCTGAAACGAGCAGAGCAAATGTGATGCGTTCGCCCCTTTGCGCTCTGATCGTTGTAAATGGCAGTGCGATCTGGAGCGTCTTCTTGAGAGCCCATGTGATCTCGCCCGGGGGATCCACCTGCGCCGTGAACGTCTCGCCTGCGCGCTGGACGACGACGTGGGTCGATCCAGCACTGGAGGAGAAACGAACCTCGACTCTGAGGTCTTTCAGAGCCGCAGTCTCCTGTGTCATCTCAGCGAGGAGAAAGAGGGTGGACAAGCTGTACCCGATGCGCAGAGAGGTGACGGTTTGCGTCCCAAAATTCATGGCGCCGCCACCGCTCTCGCTTTGGACGGAACGCCCTGATGCCCAGTCAAGATAGGAGATGGACCCTCCGTCGATTCGCGGATTTATGAGACCTGTCGGCTCGACCTCGATGACAGGCGGATTTCCGTCGAGGATCGGTTCAAGAAGGAGGTCAGGTACCGAATGCCCTGTCAGGGTGTACACGTTCACCAGGTGCCTGCGGTAGAGATCATCAAACTCGATAGAGATGTCTGCACTGCGTTCCCGGCCATACCACCAATTCCAGTCGGAACCTTCTGCGGCAAACATCGACAACAGCGACCGATCTCGTTCGTCGGGCGTGAAGTGTGCCCAGTCCTCGCGCATGGTGCGCAGATATTGCCACGACTTGTTGTCCTCTTCCGCACCGATCCAGACACGAAAGTTGCCGTCAATCCAGGATCCAGGGCGGAACGGAGGCATTTCGCCTGCAGGAACATCCCGCAAGGCTTCACTCACGGTGACAAGCTTGACATCGTCTTCTTCGACGAGCGTTTTGTAGAGTGTCCTGAGGAACGGAACACCGCCTTCTGGGAAGAACTCCCAGGCATTCTCCCCATCCATGATGATGGCGAGCATTCCCGTGCTGGTCAGTCCATCTCTCACTGCCCGGACGTGACTCATGAATTGGCTCACAGCATCGTCAGTCGTCATCGACGCGTATTGGAAGCCAATCGCGTCCGACAATCCTCGATCACGGAAGATCATGGCGATGCTGCCGGCTGTCGTCCGGGCCTGGTAGGGGCGGTATAACGCTGTCCGGGAACCTCCGGGCAGCTGCCGGAGCAGGATGTCTTCGTCCGTGGCTGTCCAGGAAAAGCCGGCGCGAGCTATCTCGGCAACTGACTGCAGGGAGACGCTGCCCTCCGACGGCCAGCAGCCCGCAATGGAGAGTCCAAGAAGTTTTTCGACATACTGCTTTCCAAGCTGCAGCTGCTGTTGCGCATCTTCTATGTGCCGGAACGGCGGGCGCGGCAGGGGCGTATCCTGTACAGCAGCAGCGGTATCGGTATCTATGAGAAGCGGCAGAATGGGGTGAGCATAAGGCGAGGTAGCCAGCTCAACCTGCCCCGACTGACACAGTCGAGCCAGTCGCGGGAGAAAGTCGGCAACGAGCTCCTGCTGTATCTGAAACAACCGCTGATGATCATCTTCGGTAAAGTCGCGAACCTTGGCGAGCAGTTCCTGCCCGCCCTTTTTGTCCATCAGATCACTTGGACAGATCCACGCTCGCGTGAAAAGACACTGCAGATCCCTGAGATCACCATCACTCCAGATACTGACGGGATCGGATGCATGCTGTAACAACTGATGGTAGCGCGGGGATTGATCGATGATCCGCTGCCGGTTTGCGTCAAAGAACAGCTCTACAAGACGGCTCCGCTGAGCAGTGTCCAGCTTTTCAACAGGTGTCTGAGCCAACGTCAGCCATTCGTCGCTATTGGTGCCCGCGGCATATGCCTGAAGCTGTGCTGCCAGGACCGGTGTAACGTTGATGGTGACATGTGCTGCCGGCTGTTCTTCAAGCATGCGGAGCATCATGGTGTAATTGCGGGCGCAATGGAGTCGGCTCCAGGGCAGGACTGCCTCGCCCGTCGCAAGATCCTGGTACTGAGGCTGGTGGAAGTGCCACACGAAGCAGAGGTCAAGTGTTGGTCGCACGATGAAAAGCTCCTTTCAGGGTTTGGGACGCCGTGCGTGCTTGTTTTGCGGCATGGCGGGCGCGAATGTCACCCTGCGAGTCGAGATATCGTCTTTCTTGATAGCGGGTGCAGGGTACCATAGGCCAACCCCTCACTTCCTCGTTCAACTCATGTACTGCTGGATCATCCTTGCCGTGACTCCATGATGTTTTGCGATGTCGCCATAGAACCAGCCACTGGTGCGCACCGTGCGCTCAAGTGTCTCATAGTTCACCGAGACAATGCCGAAGCGGGCACTCAAACCCTCGAGCCACTCGAAGTTATCCATCAGTGACCAGTGATAGTAGCGTTGAACGTCTATTCCGTCTTCAATGAGATGACTCACCTGGAGCAGATGGTCGTAGATATACTTTGTCCGGAAGGAGTCCTGCGCGTCCGCCGTGCCGTTTTCCGTCACAAAAATCGGGACATGGTAGCGGTCCCAGTATTTCTTGCTGACCCTGTACAGACCTTCGGGGTAAATCTCCCAGCCCAGGTCGTTTGTCGGGCTTCCCTCTCGCACTTCAAGTTTTCCAAGCGGGTTCGTGATTCCGCCTGAGCAGTCAACGATGTCGCGGGTGTAGTAGTTGATGCCAAAGAAGTCAAAGAACTGTCCCTCGCCAAGAGGATAGCCTCCTCCCAGCGGCGGAAGAAGCCTCCCTTCGCACATACCCGTCACAAACAATTCCTGAAAGAGCTTCTCATACATGGCTGATGCCCATCGTTCGCGGCCGGTGCCATGTCTGGGATCGAACAGCCGGAGATGATTGGCAACGCCAACCATTGTGTCTGTGTAACCGTTGGAGTCCCGCACCTCATGAATCTTGCGATAGGACTTGATGTGGGCCAGAATCATGTTGCGAGCACCCCTGAAATACTTGGTGATGCTGATGTCGCTCGGCGGCCATCCACCCAGCACATAGCCAGAGGTCAGATAGACATTTGGCTCGTTGATGGTACACCAGTCGCTTACCAAGTCTCCGAGATTCTCAACGACATATGCCGTGTACCGCTCAAAAAGGCCAATGACATCCGGATTGATCCACGCTCCCGCATCCTCAAGCCACAGTGGGTTCGAGAAGTGGTGCAACGTCACGAGGGGCCGGATGCCTGCACTAACCAATTCCTGCAATTCACGCCGATAGTGCTGAAGGGCGTCCTTGTCAAACTGACCACGCGCCGGCTCAATACGACTCCACTCGAGACTCATGCGATACGTTTGCTGGTGGAGCTGTTTCATGATCTCGATATCCTCGTCGACCCTGTTCCAATGATCATCAGCTATGATACAGTTGCTGCCGTCCTTGACATGCCCGGTCTGAACCCAGCGGTACCAGCTGTTGTTGCGATCGCCACCCTCAATCTGCAGCGACGCTGTCGCCGTTCCCAGCAGAAAATCTTCCGGCAGCGCAAATGGTTCCATGGTCACACCCCCTTATATGGCGTTGGTGCTGTTCATAGTATACCTGAAACAGTCCGTGGTGCCACAGATGAGACGGGCACGCGCAGGACAGTCCGGGGCCCCAGGGTCTCGACAGCCGCGGGGATGCCATCCACCAGCCAGGGTCCGCTGGCATCAGGAACGGCGATCAATGCCTCTCCATCGAGGCGGGCGGCTGAAAATTGCGTCAAGGATATGGACCTGTTGTCACACGCAAAGCGTTCGATGTCTAGACCTGGGAAGAGGTGACTGGTCGTGCCCAGCAACTCGATCGCGGCTCCTTGGGCTCGTCGCAGACAAACTGTCTGAAACGGGTCAAGGTGAAGGGTGGTGGCTCCCTCAAGCAACTTCCCATCGTAATAGTACGTGCCCAGTTCCAGATCGACTATGGTGGGCCGTCCTCCGAGATTTGCCGCGACAACGAACGTACTGCTGTTGGCGTCCATGGTGATGCGCCACGCCTC
>JBNAWM010000070.1:0-8127 GCA_049699855.1 Candidatus Cryosericum sp. | reverse complement strand
TGCCGTCTCCCGTGAACTGTATCCGGTCAGCTCTACGTAGGCGAAGCCTTGCAGGCTCTTCGCTTCCAGGAACGGCGCGCCACCTTGGTCGATCGGCTTCACGACTTCGCCCCTCGCCGTACACAACCCCTCCCAGTAGTCGGGCATCACCAGCGACGACAGCGCCTGTCCAGCGAGCATCGGCTGGACACGCACCGTCATGAAGGGCGCTCCTGCATCGGCGCTGTCGAAGATGTGCAGTTCCCAGTCGATGGGATACGCGATGCCATGGGCGTCCTTGAAGGTGTCCCGTGCGCGGACCTCGAAGCGTTCGATGCGCATCGTCTGGCCGTGCCGGTAGATGTTTCCCGCCCCATACGCCGTCCCTCTCCGGTCAAAGTTGAACAGCATGACATAGATGTCGTCAGCGTCGAACCGCAGGGAGAACCAATCCCATTTGAGGCCCACAACGTTGAAGTTGCCCCACTGGTGGTCGTGCCACGTGCGCCCGCTGACCTGCAGACGTTCGCCGTTCACGACAAGGCTGCCCTTGCAGGTCATGTCCGGCAGCGTGAAGTAGTACGAGGCATCGCCCGGGCTGTTCTGCATCTCCTGCACACCACCCGGCCCCTGCGGCATCAGGCTGCCGCCCGTGCAGGCGAGACTCAGCCCAATGTTCCGCAGGCGTGCGTCAATGGAGAAGCTGCCCGCCGCTTCGTCAAAGCCCAGACGATTGCTACCCAATCCGATGACGCTGCGGTGATCAGCACCCAGGGGAAGCCGCACTGGCAGCACCATGCCGGTGAAGAAAAATCTCTGACGCTCGACGTCCGTCACCGCGACGTGGACAATCACACTGTCGACCAGCGTTTTCACCCTGAAGAAGGTCACTTCGAGCCCCACGGGCGCTTCCCTCGTGGGCGTCGTGAGGATACTCGTGAAGTACCACCATTCCGCTCGCGCCCCCGGGTGAAGAAAGTGGTCCCTGCTCGTAAACGCGACAGGGGGAAGCGGACGGCGTGACGCGCCGCGCACTATCAGCTCATACAGCTCGATGGGCAGCTGTGTCAGCGCACCTTTCAGGATCTTCCTGGCCGTCATCTCGGATCACCTCTCAGAAGAGACAACTATAGTATGATCCCTTTGCCCCTCTTTGGTGTCAGGCACCATGGCATTCACAATTGGGATTGAGACACAAAGTGCAGTAAAATCTACCTATGAAAAAGAGTACGGTGAAGAAACACATGAGCATCGGTCTGGCATTGGGAAGTGGCGGGCCGCGGGGGCTGGCGCACGTTGGCATCCTCAAGGTGCTGGCCAGGAACGGCATCCGCCCGGACATCATTGCGGGAACAAGCATCGGCGCCCTCATCGGTGGCGCGTACGCCGTGAGCGAAGACGTCGACGCTGTCGAGCGCCTGGCGTACTCATCCGACATGAAGTCGGTTCTTTCCACCTTGTTCGACCCCGCCCTGCGCACCGGACTCATCAAGGGAGAGAAAGCCACAAAATTCCTGCGCGATCACATCGGCGACCCCGATATCGCTTCCCTGCCCGTCAGGTTTTTCGCCGTCGCCACCGATATCTCCACGGGCGAGCCAGTGGTCTTCGACCATGGCAGCCTTGTGGATGCCATCCGTGCCAGTGTCTCCATTCCCCTGATGTTCCAGCCGGTCAACCTGGACGGCCGCCTTCTGGCAGATGGCGGGCTCACGCAGATGGTTCCCGTCAAGGTCGCGCGCGACCACGGCGCGGACGTCGTGATCGCCGTCAACCTCAATGCACGGCTTGCCGAACCCCTTTCGCCGGATCAGCGCTGGCCGGGCGTCCTGCGCAAGATGGCAAACCAGTCCATCGCCATCCTCCAGTACAACCTGGCGCGCGACAACTGCGCCGGTGCAGACATTGTCATCGCGCCCGACGTCTACGGTTTCGGCTGGGACAGTTTCTGGAAACCGGCGCAAGTCATCGAGAGCGGCGAACAGGCTGCACTCGCACTTCTGCCGAGCATTTTGGAGAAACTGGGGCGATAGCCCAGCGGGATTCCATGCCCAACCACCTTGAGGGCTCGGTTTCGCGCTATCTCCTCCAGCATGCGGGCAACCCTGTGAACTGGTACCCCTGGGGAGATGAGGCGCTGGCGCTGGCCCGAGCCCATGACAAACCGATCTTTCTGAGCATCGGCTACGCTGCCTGCCACTGGTGCCACGTCATGGCGCATGAGTCTTTCGAGGACCCTGAGACGGCCGCCCTCATGAACGCCCAGTTTGTGTGCATCAAGGTGGACCGTGAAGAGCGACCCGACCTCGACAGCGTGTATATGTCGGCAGTCACGCTGATGACGGGCCGGGGCGGCTGGCCGCTGTCGGTCTTCCTCACGCCCGGCCTCCAGCCGTTCTATGGCGGTACCTACTTCCCTCCTGAGCCTCGTCACGGCCTTCCCGGATTTCCCCAGCTCCTGCGTGCGCTGGCTGATGCCTGGAGAGACCGACGGTCTGACATTGAGCATATCGGGGCGCAGGTCACCGAACAGCTCGCCAATCAGTCCAGAGCGGCCGCTCCGGAAGGCCGCTTCGATGTCGGCACGCTGACGGGCACCACACATGCCCTGGTCGAGCAGTACGACTGGGAGCATGGCGGCTGGGGCGCGGCCCCCAAGTTCCCCCAGCCGATGGCCGTCGACTTCCTGCTGCGACGCCATCTCTCCGGCGACACGACGGCACTTCCGCCCGCGGTGCATGCTCTGCAGGCCATGGCAAGGGGCGGCATGTGGGATGTGATCGGCGGAGGGTTTGCGCGCTATTCGACGGACGACACGTGGCATGTCCCGCACTTTGAGAAGATGCTGTACGACAATGCCCTGCTCGCACGCGCCTACCTCCACGCGTGGCAGGTGACCGGCGAGGCGTCGTTCCGCCACATCGTCGATGAGACCCTGGAATTCATCGGACGCGAAATGACAACCCCGGAGGGCGCCTTCGTGGCAAGTCTCGATGCCGACTCCGAGGGCGCGGAGGGCCGCTACTACGTCTGGAGCCTCGACCAGCTCCGCAGTGTGCTTGGCGAGGATGCCGCTCTGTTCGCCGAGGCGTATGGTGTGAGCGAAGATGGCACGTGGGAAGGGACAAACGTCCTTCAGCGCTTCGTGGACGACGCAACGCTTGCCACGCACTTTGGCATGACCCCGGACGATGTCAGAGAAGCCCTCGAACGATCGCGCGCCAGGCTCCTCCTCGCGCGGGAAGGCCGGGTGCGGCCAGCCGCCGACGACACAGTTTTGACAGCATGGAATGGTCTCATGCTTGCTTCGCTCGCGGAGGCGGCGCGCGTTTTTGCCAGCCAGACCTATCTCGAGGCGGCGACCCGCAATGCCAACTTCCTGCTCAGCGCACTGCGACCCGATGGACATCTGCGGCGCACGTGGCGCGATGGCACGGCTGGACAGACAGCGTACCTCGACGACTATGCCTCCCTGGTTCTCGGACTCCTGGAGCTGTATGAGACGGACTTCGACAACCGCTGGTTTGTTGAGGCCAAGGCTCTTGCCGAGGAGATGGTGGACCGCTTCACTGATCCTGCTGCAGGGTTTTTCGACACGCCCGATGGAGCAGGGGATCAGCTGCTTGTACGCCCAAAAGACCTGGAGGATAACGCCGTCCCGTCGGGAAACGCTCTGGCCGCAGAGGCACTCCTGAGCCTTGCCGCTCTCACGGGTTCCACCACGTGGAGGAACATGGCAGAACGGGCACTTGACCTCGTGACCAACGCTGTCGTGCGGTATCCGACCGGCTTTGGACGCTGGCTGTGCGCTGGTGACCTTGCCCTAGGACACGAAACACAGGTGGCCATCGCAGGAGATCCGGCCGATCCCGCCACCAGGGCACTACTCGCCGAAATCCGCACGGCATGGCGCCCTGGTCTGTTCATAGCCTTGTCAGCGCCGCCACCCCCTACAGGATGCCCCGACCTGCTCCTGGACCGCCCAATGGTCGACGGTCAGCCGACCGCCTACGTCTGCGAAGGGTCCACCTGCCGCCAGCCGGTGACGACGCCGGACGGCCTGCAAGCCCTCCTCCGGCCGCCCGCTACTTCATCATCATCGACTTAGCATCACCCATCGTGCAGTAGTAGCCCCACTTCAGGCCCATCATCTTCGTCACGGGGCACTCACCACAGATGCATCCCTTCTTCTCAGTGATGCACTGGCTCTTGCCTGTCAGGCAGAAGCCCGCCTCCTCACCGCATTCGACCCAGCTCGGACAGCTTGCACAGATGCAATTCTTGAGAACGTAGTCACGCTTCTCTTGATCGGTCATCATCGAAGGAACAGATTCTGGTGTCATTTCGTTCTCCTCCCTGTCCAGGATAGTGGTTGATGAGTTCCTCCTCATGGCACAGAGTTGCTCACTGCCCAACTCTACCCTCGCCAGAAACTGTGTCAAGATCCCCAAACCTTTCGGGGCGTCAATTGTGAATGTTCGTTGTACCAGGTACAGTGAGGTTCACAATTCGCTGTTGATTTGCATGTTTTGGTTTCATATACTAATTTTCTCTTAACACATATGTTTTATGATAAAGGGGAGGAGCGTGCTCAAATGATAAGAAAGTCGGTTGTCTGGGAATTATCTCTGCTGACAATACTTCAATTGTCGGCAACCTACCTGTTTGCCCGGTTTGTCCCTGTTCAGGAACAGGTATGGGCAGCGCTGTTCTTTGTCCTTCTGGTCGCCGCGACACTCTCTCTGAGAATGCTTCAGAGCTTCATTCTGCTCATTGCGGGAATCATGATCAGTTCCTTCGTGTATGTGGCGATCGCCTGGAGAGCCTCCGGGGTATTACAGGGTCAGTTCATTTTCCATCAACTCATCATCATTGCTGTCGCGGTCACAAGTTGGGCTGTCGGGATTCAGATACGGCACTACCTGGAAGAAAACGGCACCTTGAAACTCCGCAATGCCGAACTGGAAAAGTACAGCAGTGACATAGGAGTGCTGACCATTGCCGAGTTCATGAGCCGCGCAGACTTGATTTTCAGCGTCGCAAAAAGGAAGTCCGAAAACGTCGCTGCGGTACGGATCAGGCTCAAAGGCTTCGCACAAAGCAACCAGCTGCGCAAGACATCAACGGGATTGCTGCAGGTCGTTGGTCATGCGGCCGCCCAATCTATCAGAAAAGAGTTTGATCTGGCAGGTTTCCAGCCACCAGATGCGATTCTTCTGCTGCTTCAGAATACAGACGAGCGGGGCGTGCATATCGTCATTGACAGAATGCGAAAAGCTCTCAGATCCAACCCCACCGTGAACTTTGACAACCTGAACGAGGATCTCTTGTTCGAGATGCGTTTCTTCGGAAGCAACGCAAAGTCCTTCAAAGAGACCGTTCTTGAAAACGGTAATACGGAAGGTTGGACGAGAGTATGAGCCTTGCTACCCTCATTTTGATTGTCGCCTCAGCCTTCTGGCTGATGATCATCTATCACATCATGCTGACCGTGGCCGGACTCATTCACCGGGCACAACCCGTCGCACCGCCGAGCGCGGGACCATACCCAGGCGTCGACATTCTCATCCCTGCCCGAAATGAAGCGGGCGTCCTTTTTGACACCCTTGACGCCATGAGCAAACTGCAATATCCGGGCAAGCTGGAGATCTATATACTGAACGACAATTCCAGCGACAATACGGCACAAATCGCTCAGTATTATGCCGACAGGCTTAGCAACATTCACTACGTTGAGGTTCCTGCCGGTTCTCCCAAGGGCAAAGCCAGGGTGCTGAACTATGGATTGAGCATCTCCACTGAGGATTTGGTCGCTGTCTACGATGCTGACAATCAACCCGAACCAGATGCCATAAAGCTGCTGGTGGACAAGACCCTCGAGAACGATCGTTATGCAGGCGCGGTGGGAACCGTCCGAACGATCAATATGCACAAGAATGCTCTTACAAGAATGATCGGGCTTGAATTCATGGTGTTCCAGCTGCTGATGCAGTCAGGAAGATGGCTGCTCTTCCACCTGGGGACCTATACAGGTACCAATATGCTCGTCAGGCGTTCTGTTCTAAAGGAAATCGGTGGCTGGGACGAACACGCTCTTGCCGAGGATACCGAACTCTCCATGAGGATCATCAGCTGGGGCCTTCTCATACCTGTTGTGCCCACCTCCATTACCCAAGAACAAGAACCAGAAACATTGGGCGTCTGGATACGACAACGGTCACGGTGGCTCCAGGGAAATCTGTACACAATCTCGAAGCTTACAAGGGATTCGAGCTTGAGACACGGGCAGAACCTTGTCAATATCATCCAGATGCTCACCATATATTATGGATTCATGCTGCTTCTACTGATATCGGACATCTGGTTTGTCCTTGGACTTCTTGGCCTTCTGCAAATCCACTTCACTGTTCCTCTTCTCGTCCTCTGGTTCGAGACCGTCTGGATCTACGCAGCACAAATAGTCGCTGCAACGGTGTCGGAAAAGCAAGCGAGTTTTCTCAACATCCTCTTCGGCATTCTCATGTATTTCACCTACTCGCAGCTATGGGTATATCTCGTCATAAAAGAGTACGTTGTTCAATTGTCCGGCGTTGTTCGCAAAGCAGAACCGGTCTGGGAAAAGACGCCACGCTTCTAGTCGCGGCAAACCCAATTGTGAATGTTCGTTGTACCAGGTACAAAGGGATTCACAATTGGAGGGGGTCGTGGTTGCCAACGGCTTGCTGGCGCGTAGACTGATGGTATGAGCGCACACGTCATTTTGATTACGGGACCGCGCGCAGCGGGCAAGTCGACCTTGGCTTCGGACGTCCACCGGGCGCTCGAGGGCTCGGTCCTGCTGCATGTGGACGATCTGTTTCACCAGGTGCTGGCGCAGCAGCGGGCGCGCTGGGACGGCAGGGAGGCCCAGTTGTATGCCATGGTCCTGCGGCACCAGTTGGCGCTCGCGCGTGACCTGGCAGCGATCAGCACCGTCGTCCTCGATGCAACGGTCCTGCCGGGCCAGCTCGCGCCGCTTCTGGAGGACCCATCTCCCGCAGTCAGCATCATTGTTCTCCTGCCGCCTCTCGCGGAATGCCTGGCAAATGAGCACCGCGCATCGCGCACGGTCCCGGTCCGCGAGGAGAAGGTGCGCGCGACCTGGCAGGAGATGCAGGGGTGGCGTTCGGTGTCGGGTCTTCCCATTCACATCGTGGACGGGACCGAACCGGAGCGCAGGAAGACGCTTGCAGTACTGATAGCGGAGGAGAGGGCGGGGTCCTAGTCCCAGTCCGACCGGCTCCGGCGCAGCAGCAGCGCAAAGACGGGTGCACCGACGATGCCGGTCAGGATGCCCAGCGGGATCTCGGCCATGGTGAGCGTGCGTGCCACATCGTCGATCAGCATCATGTAGAGCGCGCCCAGGGCGATCGAGGCGGGCAGGAGCCTGCGCGCGTCGGGCCCGACGATGCCGCGCGCCATATGCGGCACGACCAGCCCCACCCACCCGATGACCCCGGAGATGGCGACACTGACGGCAGTCATCGCCGTCGTCAACCCGATGAGGATGAGTCTCATGACGCCGGGGTTCTCGCCCAGCGACCGTGCCTCGTCGTCCCCCATGGAGAGAACGTTGAGCTTCCAGCGCAGCACCGTGATGGCGATCAGGCATGGCAGGATGACGGCGGCGGCCCTGGCCAGGTCGCTCCACTGCACCGAGGCGAGCGAACCCATGAGCCAGAAGACGATCTGCGGCAGTTTGGTCGACGGGTCGGCTACATACTGCGCGCCGGCCACCAGCGACGAGAACAGACTGCCGACCACAAAGCCGGCCAGCACCAGCGTCACGTGCGACCGGTCGCGGCCCGAGCGCGCGACCAGCCAGGTGAGCGATACGGCAAGAGCTCCCGTGGCAAAGGCCGAGGCCTGTGTGGCTGCGGCGCCGGCACCCAGGAGGATGGCAACCGCGGCCCCGAACCCGGCCCCCGAGGAGACGCCCAGGACGTAGGGTGACACCAGCGGGTTGTGAAACAGCCCCTGGAAGACGGCTCCACCTGAAGCAAGTGCCGCGCCAACCAGCGCGGCGGCCAGCGCGCGGGGCAGGCGCACCTGCCACACGACCGTCTCGACGGTCGCGTCCCATGTGCGCTCGATGGGCACAAACCGTGA
>JBNAWM010000069.1:0-8303 GCA_049699855.1 Candidatus Cryosericum sp. | reverse complement strand
GATCGCCAGGGCGTTGGTCGATCGTTCGGTCAACTTGGCATCGCGTTGTTCAATACTGCTCACAATGGACTGGGCAGTTGCTCTGTCTTTCAGATAGATCATCGTTACCGTCGCGGCAGCCACGACGACCAGCGCGAGCAGTATGGCACCGATCACCTTTCCTGGGGATCGCCGTCGGCGAGGGGGACTGGTTGGGGAGTCGTCAGCCACAGCGGGCGCCTGGATGGGTGGTTGAGGCATGGTGCCATGAATGGTCTCGTCTGCATCCACCGTCACCGGTGACGCCGCCTGCGCTGTGGCATCGAAATCATCGCTGATAGGTTCGTTTGTCTCGTTCATAGTGCCTCCTTCGGCGTCAGCCACTTGGGTGGCCGCGCTCATCCTTCGCAAGAAGGATACCACGTGACGTGATGGAGGGCAAGAGGTGGGGACACCCTCGCCCCACCGGGATTCTGCTGGAATATGGATCACTCTGCAGGCAAATGCTCTTGCAGGCATGCGCTTCAATTGCATGTGCTTGCGAGCAGAGTACAATTGCATTGACTCAGGACTCATGGTTTGCGGAGGTAACATGGACGAGATTGAGCACATATTTCCAGAAGATGCGGATAGAGCTGCAGAATCTGGATCAAAGATATACAACGGTCAGAGCGCTCGCGCTGCGCTAACGGTTTATCGTACCAGCCTGAGAGCCCGGGAGGAGCGACTGCGCCGGCAACTGGCTGATCTGGAGAGCAGAGAACCGCTGGTAGAGGAGTTGCACGTTTACGTGCGAAGCAGATTTCGCGACAAGTGGCCGTTGCACGTCATCGATTGGTTTTCACGCAACAGCCTGCTTGTCGACGAGATCAAGCACGACAAGGGCAGCACTCTGGCAAGTGCCTTGGAAGTGATTCTTGAAGAGGCCAAAGGTCAAGCTGAGGAGCTGAAGAAGAGGTATTCCTCACGGATGGACCAGACAGCCAAGGACATGAGCTTCAAGCCGGACAAGACAAGCAGGCACCCTGTCTATCGTTTTTGCAATGGTTTCTTTACGGTCACCATTGCTGAGCCAAGCTATACCGCGCGTATAGAAGACTTGGCTGGGCCTCTGGTGGACCGCATGCCCGCTGACCCCAATGCTGTCATCGCCTATTTGAAACAGGAATACGGGCGCGTTTTTGGGCGTCCGTTTGATCGACAGGCCTTTCTGCAGAAGTTACTCAAGAATTATCTTGCAATCATCGAGAAGGACCCCACACTCAAAGAGGGGGATCCCATCGGCATTCGGCGCATCACGAGTCGTTTGCATGACAATGAAAAAAACTTTCACAACGATGAATTCCTCAGAGATCTGACACAACTGCTGGAGGCAGGCGTTGCGCAGATTGACGGGTGGACGCTCGTGCTGGAGCAGACCAAGGATATTGACCGAGGGCTGTATGTGTTTCCCAAGAATGGAGCAGGATATGTTGGCTTTCTTCGGTTTGTGAGGAGGGGGTAAATGACTGAGCAGGAAACGTGCCAGAACATCATCAACCAGCTCCGTCAGGGGGTACCGCCAGAGCTAGGCGTCGAGAGATACAGCGTTGGGCATGAAGATCTTATGGACGGATTCAAGAAGTACCTGTTGTCTGGGGCCAGGTCATCGGGTGTCATCCGGTTCGTCAGTGGCAGTTGGGGAAGCGGAAAGACACATCTCTTCCGCCTTCTTCGAGATGCAGCATACGCTGACGGATTTCTCGTTTCCAATGTTCAGCTGACCAATGATGAGACGCCACTCAGCGATTTTGGAAAGGTGTTCTCCACTATTGTGCGACAGATATCGACGCCTGCATTGCTGGACCAAGTGCTGGCACAGGAGAATCAAAGCCCCCTTGGTGATGTCTTCGAGGAGTCATTGAGGTTGCTTGGCACAGGCGACAGAGCTGCCCAGGGACCCGTTACCGTCGAGCAGTATCATGCCGCTTCGGCGCGTCTTGCTGGGGATCGTGGAATAGACAACGATCTGCGCAAGATCGTGGACCTGTACTGGCAGACGTTCTTGCCCGATGCGGATGATGAGGTGGCCAACCAGCGTCGTCGCGAGGATTTGATGCAGTGGTTCGACGGCGAAGGCCGGCTGAGCTTCTGGCAGAAGCAATATGGGTTGATGAAGGTACCAGCAAAGGACAACGCAAAGCGCCTGCTGCAATCGCTCGGAGCGTTTGTCCGTCTCGCCGGGTATAAGGGCATCGTGATCCTCTTTGATGAAGCCGAACTGTCGTACTCTCAGATGTCACGAACATCGCTCAGAGTTGCGCAGAATAACCTGTTGTCGCTCATCAACAACCTTGAGGCGTTGGCCGGGATTGTCATGATCTATGCAACCACACCGGATTTCTACTCTGATCTGAAGCACGGGATCAAGACCTACGGAGCGTTGGAGCAGAGGATTGGACAGCCGCAGGACAAAGAACCGCGTGCTGTCGATCGCGTCTGGAATATCGATGCGGATGTGTATGACATGCAGACCTACGTCAGCGTAGGGCACAAGGTCCGGAACCTGTACGGATGTGCATTTCCCGAAGCAGTCAGCCAGCTCCCGTCGGAAGGAAAGGTGGATGCTATCGTGCGGGAACTGTACGACGAACACAACCCGAGTTCGCAGATGAGCTTCTGGCGGGAGCTGATCACCACGCTGGTCGCAACCTGTGATGACGCCAAAGAAGGCCGTCCCGAGAGGCCGACACTGGAGATCAAAGACGACGTGATGTCGCGCGCTCGAGATGCTTGACCCGCTTGCCATGACGACGGCCGAGGCGACGCGGGTCGTCGAATCACTGCGACATGGGTTGCCACCGACAGGGTGGGTGCGTCCCTTTACAGTTGGCCGACAGTCGGAGATCGAGGATTTACGAGGTCGCCTGGAGCGCGCAGAAACAGGGGCCTTGCTGCTGCGCGCAAATTATGGAACTGGCAAGACGCATATGTTGCACTACATCCAGGAGGAGGCGCTAGATTGTGGATATGTTGTCAGCCTCGTGACACTGGATGCCAACGGCGAAGTGCGTTTCAGCCAGATGGATCAAATCATGGGGGCTGTTGTACGTCAACTTCAGATCGCGCACGGAGCAGAAACCTCGGGGTTGCATGATCTTCTGGACGCAGCGTGTGAGCGCATAAAGGGTGAAACCCTCTCGCCTGACCACGGGTTCTGGTATACTGCCGTGCTGGAGAACCGATGGGAGACCAGTCACAAATTTGCTGCCTATGCTACCCTGGTTGCGTTGCGAGCATGGTACTTCAACGATGACCAGGTGATGAGAAATCGCATCGTTGACTGGCTGACGCAACCTTGGCAATACAAGACACAAGGAAGAGTGCTCTACCAGGAGCTGATTAAGCGCCAGGAAGAGCTGTTTCGTGAACAGAAGAGCTTTGAGCAGCTCAAGGAAGGAGGCGTCTTCGACTTCAAGCAGAGGGGATACCAGGGCAGCTGGGATTTTCTCAAAGACCTGCAGCGTATAGCCGTGGAGTCAGGGTTCAAAGGACTGGTCTTGTTGTTTGACGAGTTTGAGAGCACGGTCACAGACCTGCGGACACGCAAGCCACGACAAGATGCGTTTCAGAACCTGTTTGACTTCTTTGGCGGCCAGAAGTTCGACGGCATGTCCTTCTTTGCTGTTACACCCGACTTTGTCGAGAAATGCAGGTCATTGCTTCGTGAGCGTCGTATCAGCAATTATGACCCTATGGCGTTTGACCGCCTGCCGCGGTTTGAGATGAGCCCGCTCGAGGAAGAGGACCTGCTGGCACTGGCGCAACGGGTCGTGGGAACCCATGCGCGGGCGTATGGGTGGAAACCCAACGGCATCCTCGAGTCCACCAGCTTTGCGCGGCAGTTGAGCGATGTCGCAGGATCAGCAGATCCCGCACGAACGCGTTCGTTCATCGAACTCGTTGTCGAGCTTTGTGACAGTCATATCTCGTAATGCAGCAAACGGAGAAGCTGGATCCACTGGTTGAGAAAGCTTTCTTTTCGCGCTTTGCAATGAATGACATGCAACGCACAGTGACTCCGGCGATTCTGGCGGGAGAGAATGCCTTTATTACAGCGGGCACAGGCTCGGGGAAGACAGAAGCGGCGGTAGCGCCAATTGTCAGCCGGTACTGGCGTCCGGTTCTTGAGAACGATCAGCTGATGCCCATCGTTTACATTGTCCCTACCAAAGCCTTGGCCAATGATCTCCTGAAACGTCTGGAGCGACCACTCGATCAATTGCACCTCACGGTGGGCATTCGGCATGGCGACCGCGATGATCTCCAGCACGTGCACTCTCCCAATGTCGTCATCACGACACCCGAATCGCTTGAGGTGTTACTGATCCGCAACGATGCGCACCTGGTGGGCGTGCGAGCTGTCATCATTGATGAAATGCATCTCTTCTATAATACGCAGCGTGGGCTTCAATTGGCTGTTCAGCTGCGTCGGCTTGTGCGGCAGATCGGGCACCCAATCCAGGTGGTGGCACTGTCTGCAACGGTTGGGGACTTGAAGGCGGTGCGTGACTTTCTGCTGGGCCCAGCAACCACTGCGGCGCTGTTCAGGTTCGAGGCCGGACGTCCGATCGATGCCGTGATTCGGCCGGTGGCTTCCGCCGATCAGTTGCTTGATCTTACGGAGCATCTGATGTCGGCGAACCAAGGTGCCGTCAAATATCTCACCTTTGTGGATTCACGCGTCGGATGCGAGCAGCTGATCCAGACCATTGCACATCGTAAGCGGCTTGCGCCGCTGGTCTCGGCCCACTACTCGTCGTTGTCTCCCGAGGTGCGACTTGAAACGGAGCGCAGGTTTGCTGAGCAGCGCCAGGGACTGTGTATATCCACCAGCACGCTTGAGTTGGGCATTGATATCGGGGACATTGATGCGATCGCTTTGTGGGAACCGACCAGGGATGTTAATTCATTTCTCCAGCGCGTTGGACGGGGCAATCGGCGCTCTTCCAAGACAAATGTCATCTGCCTCGTGCCAGCGCCATCGAAGGCAGGGATGCCATCGGCGGACTGGGATGTTTCGAAGTTGCCAGATGCTCTCTTGACGACGCTCGCTTATGCCACTCTGCTGCACCTTGCGCGACGCGGACAGTTGGAGCAGACCCAGCCATTTCACCTGTATGGTGCAGTGGTACAGCAGATATTGGGCCTGCTCCTCGAGACTCGGACATGGGTTCGCACCGTGGACCTGGCCGAGCTCCTGCGATATCTCCCGTGGCTGAACAGGATCACGCTGGAGTCCATGCTCTCTGAGCTTGAAGCACAGGGGTATATTATCAAACACCCTGTGAAGAACCACTGGTCGGCGGGCGAAAAACTCTTTCGGCTCAAGTCTCTGCGCATGATCTATGGCAACTTCCCGATTGGCTCACGCGAGATCGGGGTCATGGAGGGGAACCGTAAACTGGGCGACGTACCTGACGTCAACTTGATGTTTTTTGATGAAGGGAAGCTGGTCAGGTTCAATGGAGCCAACTGGCGAGTTGTTGAACGTAGTGACACGTTTATCCGGCTGGAACCATCCACCACAAGGGCGCGTGCTGACTTCCGCTATGGAGGTGAGAAGGCGCGATTTGATCAGTATCTGATTGATGGGATGTGGCATTCGGTCTTTGATGCGACGACTTGTACCGGGGACATTGCTGACCTGGCATGGCGTGCTCGATATGAGGAATGGATGGCCAAACTGCGCACGTCCTGCACGCCTGGGAGTATTCCCTATTACATTGATGCCGGTGGAATGTTCCATTACCTCACGTGTGCCGGGCGGGTAACCAACGGATGTCTTGCTGCGTACGCCAAATTGCCCGTGGACCGCGTCAGCGACTTCGGTCTGGTCGCTCCCAAGGCGTTGCACTGGAGCGGCATGCCGCGCGAGACGGCGGAGTTGATCAACTACGTGACGCCCCAGCTGGACGGTGTCGCCAAACAGACGCTGTTTCAGTCGTTGCTGCCGGACAGGCTGCAAATCGATGAAGCTCGAGAAGCGTGGCTAAAAGCGCCCTCAACCTTATCGATCTTGCAACGTCTGCAATCCGGCACAGCCGTCGAGGTTAGCCCCGGCCTGTTGGCGCCGTTTGGGGTCTAGTGATCAATCAAGCTCATAGAGCGAGCTGTCCACCTTGGCAAGAAGGGTCGGGAGAGGATCGGTTACGTAGAAGACCAGCCTCTTCTTGGCGCGAGTGGCCAGTGTGTAGAGAATGCGGGATTTGTCGCCTGAGATGAGCATGTTGTCAAAGTCGTTGAGAGCGAGCACGACAACATAATCGTACTCCAAGCCCTGAACGCGACGATAGGTCGTAACGGTCACCTTTTGACCAAACTCCCAGGTATCTCCTTTGGCGACATATCCCATCAAGTCTGCAGCAGCCAGTCGATCGCGCAATCCTTTGAGCGCAGCATTTCTTGTATGTACCAGCAATATCGATGCTTTGGGCTCGCGTTTCTTGACAGCTGCAATGTAGCTTATAGCAGCCGCTGTCGCTGCGTCCTCGTCTGGAACTCGTGCAACAAGTGGCCGGTCACCGTGGTAAGCGACTCGCTCGGTCAAGGTCGCAGATGAGGCGTCCTGCATGAGCGCGTTGGCAAAGAGCGCGGTCTCCAGCGTTGTTCGATGACTCATGGTGAGAACAAAGTGGTTGTCGATCGGTTCGCCCAACTCGGCCCAGTCCTGCATCCCAGTCGGGAAAATCTTCTGAGTAAGGTCACCCGCGAGCGTCGTAGAATTGTGGCTAAGGCGCCGCAGGAACAACAGCTGGAGGGGGGTAAAGTCCTGAGCCTCGTCGACAACGATGTGATCATACACGTGGAGGAAACTCGAGGTTGGTTTGTCTGCCAAGTTGTCTCGTGACAGCTGGTAGAGGAACCACATCACGATATCAACATCGGCTCTTGTGAGTTCAAAGACACCAAAGGGATATTCAGGCGTCTCAATGAGTCCCAGATAGTCCCAGCAGTAGGACGACCGGTAGAACTCTGTCAGGAAAGGGAGGACGTGCAGCTGAAAAGGAGTATTGCAGACATGAGCAAGTGGGGTCGGTGGATGTGTGTAAATGGCCACTGAACAGCTTCGCCTGAAGACAGCTCTCAGGCGGGCAGCAACGCGGTTTTTCTCGGCCTTGATCCGTCGCGCAACCAGCTGCTCGATGCGACTCTCCGCATACATAAGGTCGACAAATTGTGCCGTGACAGATTGCAGGGCCAGCATGTGCTCCGATGCTGCGCGCCTCCAGGCATTACGCCGATCCTGAGACAGCGGCGGGCGGTAGATCTCGAGTCTTGTTTTGACGGAAGAGTACTCTTTCTTGAAACCAGGGAAGGCATGAAACGCTGCTTCAATAATACGTTCAAGGATGTCGACCAAATCCTCCTGGTTCCGTCCTGAAGCAAGAGCATTTGCCAAGGCCGATTCGACAGACTGGCGGTCTGCCTGTACGAGCTCTGCATCCTGCGCGTGCAGCTCGTCAATCCTCTCCCACAGGGCGTCTCTGATTGCCTCGTACAGTCCTATCAAGGTTGGCGAGGGTTTTTCGAACGTGCGGTCAAGCACGTCCACATAGTCCTGGAGTCGGGGGTCATTTCTGATGTCAGCTTCCAGTTGATATGTCTTGTCGCTCAAGAATCGTCGCATGAGGTCGACCATCACAGCCGCTGACTTGCGTTGAGCCAGGCCAAGGTCCTCCTCGGATCCGACGCTGTTCACATCGGTGAAGTTCGACAGGATTTCTACAGTCCACTCATCATAGCTGTAGATGGGCAACAAACGGAATCCAAAGGAGTCGACAAGTGCTCTCAGGTATTTGGTGAGAGAGGTTTTCGGTGCGAACACAGCGATGTTGTATTGAGAGAATCTCTCGGCATGTTCCTGAATCAAGTAATCAATCCGGTGAATGGCAATGTTGGTCTTGCCACTGCCAGCTGCACCCGAGATCAGGGTCGTGCCAATCGGAGACGCTCGCATGACGGTGTCTTGCTCTTGCAGGAGTCTGTCTGCAATGCTTTCGAGCGTGTAGCCCACTCGCCGCTGGACGATCGGCGTTTCGGTGCTTCTTGGAGAGGATGCAGTAGTTTGTGCGCCCGAGCGTTGCACCTCAATGAATGTTTCGACTGGACTGTGCCACTTGAATGAGTGCAGCCGGCCATGGGCAATGTCCAAGTCAACCTTGCGCCAATCGGGATCATCCCGGAAACGCAATTTGCGCGCGGTGTCACTCGTATAGCTGATGGCGAAGTCATGATATGCCTTGTCTCCTACCCAGTATTGCTCGTTGTCTTTCTCGCAATAG
>JBNAWM010000068.1:5969-8356 GCA_049699855.1 Candidatus Cryosericum sp. | reverse complement strand
CCGCTGCGGGCTCGGTTGTCCGGGTTGCCTGCCTCAGTCTGACGAGGGAGGACGGTCAGCGTCGCGTGTGCGCTGCTGAGCTGCGACCCCAACTCTTCCCAGAGCTGCTTGAGCACGTCATAATACGACTCCTCGCGCGCGTCGCCGCGGTGATACTGCTGCGCGACCGCCACCAAGTACTTCTCCACCGATGCCCTGAACGTCATGACTCCTCCCTGAGTTCAACGAACGCTTTCATAGTAACCGTTGTGACAGAAAATGCCACAGGATGGACTCCCGCCTGCGCGGGAGTGACGGAGGAGGGGTTGCGCGGGAGTGACGGATGAGGGGTTGCGCGGGAGTGACGGATGAGGGGTTGCGCGGCACTTACTCGAGCAGGAAGTCTATGATGTTTTGTGCCTTGATGCCGGCATAAGAGATGACATAACTCCTGTCCATGGACAATACTATTTTCTCGTAATTGTCTGGTATGTTGCGAAGCGGCGCCAGCTCACGCTCACGTGTCTCTACCCCAGCTATGGACTCAGCGACCTGCACGTACATCATGTGCTCTGGTTTTTCTGCAACAAAGTCTATTTCCTTTCCGCCGAGTATCCCGATCGATACGCGGTAGCCACGACGCAAGAGCTCCAGGTAGACGATGTTCTCAAGGATATGACCGCGATCCACGTCGCGATATCCGAGCAGCATGTTGCGCAGTCCTGTATCAACAATGTAATACTTGCCGAGCGTCTTCAGATACTGCTTGCCCTTGATGTCATAACGCTGTGCACTGTAGAACACAAACGCGTTCTGCAAATAGCCAATATACGCTTCAACCGTTCTGCTGGCAGGATTCTTCCGGTCTTTGCTGATACCCCCTTGGCTCGCAAGGAAATTGCTGATGCTGTTGGGAGACACTATGCTACCCACGTTGTCTGCAAGAAATGCAACAATCTTCTTCAGCAGCGTCTGGTCTGCGATCTTGTTGCGTTCCAGCACGTCTTTCAAGATGACTGTCGCATAGATTCCCTGCAGCACATCATTGATGCGCTCCTGGTTGAAATCGTATTCCGAGAGGGCGGGCATGCCACCAAACTGCAGATATTTCTGGAATTTCTCGTCGACAGCAACATCAGATGCGAACGTATTGAAGTCAAGAAACTCTCGGAAGGAGAGAGGAAGCATTCTGATCTCTACATAGCGACCGGACAACAAGGTGGAGAACTCTGATGACATGAGGTAAGCGTTGGAGCCAGTGATATAGATGTCCGTGTCAAAGTCAACAAGGAAGGAATCGATGGCCTTCGACCATCCTTGTACCATCTGAACTTCGTCCAAGATGATGTACGTCCGGCCGCCGTGACCGATTTTGCCAGCTACAGCATCGTACAACTTCTGAGAGTCAGTTACGTCCTTCCACCGAAAAGATTCAAAGTTCATCTGGATGATGTGATCCTCTGGTATGCCGCTCTTGCGGAGAACCTCGGCGAACATCGATAACAGAGTGGACTTTCCACAACGACGGATACCAGTCACGACCTTGATGACCTTCTTGTCCTGGAACTCGCGCAGGGTCTTCATATAGACCGGCCTGTCTATCATCATCACAGTTCACCTCTGATTTGAGTATATCGAATGAACGGGAGCGAGTCAATAGTTTATAACCCGCAAGTCAAAAAGTTCTGTATAGTAGCAAGTTATTGATATCGAAGTCAATAACTCGATGGATTACGTAGCAATACGCGCCAACAACGCTCATCAGGTCCAACCACTGATGACCGATCTCGTAGCGTGGCTCAATGCAGACACAGGCATCAACACGGTCCTGGTAAGCGGCATAGCGCAATTCCAGCTGGTGCACATCCACCCGTTCATCGACGGCAACGGGCGAACCGCCAGACTGCTTGCCACTCTGGTCATGTACCGTGGCAACTATGATTTCAAGCGTCTGTTTACTATCAGCGAATTCTATGACCGGGACCGATCGGCATATTATGCTGCACTACAGAGTGTACGTGGCCATGATATGGACATGACAGGTTGGCTCGAGTACTACGTGAGTGGTCTGGCCACGCAAATGCAGGAAGTACAGAACAAGGGCGAGCAAGTTATCAAGACCGGCATCCTGCAGATCAAGGCAGGAGCAGCGGGGCTCTCGGGGACTGCCCTGAGCGTACTTTCGGCTATCATCAAGAGCGGTCCTCAGACGCCAGCCGATCTCACAGCCAAGCTCCACGTCAGTCGTAGCACTGTGCAACGACAGTTGAAAAGCCTAATGGAAGCCGGACTCGTACGAGCCGTGCAGTCGAGCACCCACGACCCGACGGTTCGCTATGAGGCCAACAGGTAGTTACTGCGTCACCTTACTGCGTCACCTTACTGCGTCACCTTACTGCGTCACCTTA
>JBNAWM010000068.1:0-5869 GCA_049699855.1 Candidatus Cryosericum sp. | reverse complement strand
CTTACTGCGTCACCTTACTGCGTCACCTTACTGCGTCACCTTACTGCGTCACCTTCGCTATCGATCCACTAGATCCTGGTCGTGCTTCTGGACGTCGACGATGAGCAGCACCGTCTGCTATCCATGAGACAATAGTCCCGGAACAAGAACGCCGCCTACGACGCATTCGCGCTTTCGACGGCTCGTACGTATGATACCACACCTGTCAAAATGCTCCAAGAACAGACTGACTCTTAAGGAATAGCCGGTCCTATCTAGAGCGATCCAAAGACCTCTGACCTAAGAACAACCTTATCGATCTCCGTTTGGAGAGCCACCGTCCCGGAGAAAGCGGCCACAACACATGGAGACCGCCCTCAGATGCCTTTCCACCGATGCCCTGAACGCCACGACTCCTTCCCGAATTCAACGAACGCCTTCATAGTGACAGGTGTGACAGAAAATGCCTCAGGATGGACTCCCGCCTTCGCCGAAAGCCCCCTCACATTAGAAAGAAATGCTCGGGAGGGGGAGCGACGGACCACTCGCCCGGCCGCATGTAACAGGTAAACGGGGTTACTCGACTAGCATAATGCCTGAGGATACCGCCGCGGTTACCACGTTGGTGGTCGCTGCGTCAACCACTGTGCAAGCAGGGCATCGACAAGCTGGTACTGGCGGTTGGGTCGCCGTTCGATCAGGTCGCGGTCGATGAGAACCCGGATCGCTTTCTGGACAGCCCCGACCGAAAGCTGACTTTTGCTCAGGAAGTCCGCCGCGTATGGCTGGTCTGTCGGCGTCTGTGCCAGTGCCTGCAGCAGCCGCTTCTGGGTCAGGGACAGGCTGGACAGGATGATCTCGAACCCCGAAGACAGCTCACGCAAGAGAATGGCATCTGCCTCGTCCACAATGTCATCTGTGCAGAGCTCGTCCGTGAGATCCCATGCCGTCGAGGCGAGCCGCTGGACGTAGTAGGCATATCCTCTGCTGGAGCTGTGGATGCGTCGAGCCGTCGCCTCACTGCAGACCTTGCCCGTCCGGGCAAATGCCGCCGTGATCCAAGGGACAACAGCCTCCTCAGGAAGCTCATGTAGCTCGATAATTGAGGCACTGCCAAAGAATGGCCGGTTGCGGTCGGCGAACATGGACAGCAGGAGGTGCCTTCGACTGCCGACATACAGCCAGGCAACGCTCTGATGTTGCTGGATGACCGAGCGCATGGTCGCCTCGATGGCACGAGATTCCTCGAGTTGTGTGATCTCCTGAAACTCGTCCAGGACGACGCACGCTCCGCGCCCCTTCTGTTCGGCATATCTGCATGTCTGTTCCAGCACTTCTTCCAGCAACTGAAGTCCTTCGGCATGGGGATCCAGTATCGCCGACACGCGCGGGCCGGTGGCATCGAGAGAAAACTCGAGGTGAACATGACCAAACAGCCGACCCAGTTGGCGCGGCAGCTGGGCGAGGGTGATCCCCCAGCCAAACCCCTGTGCGACTCCTCGTGCAAGCCGCTCGACAAGTTCGCGCTCGGATGACACCGGCATGACATCCACGTATGCCGTCAAGAGGCCCTGGGCACGCATCTCTGCAAGTGTCGCGAGAGCCAGAGACGACTTGCCATAGCGACGCGGAGAGAGCAGCACCGCGCTGTGCCCGCCGCGCATCAGACGGGACAGTTCAGCCCGCTCCTGGTCACGGTCACAAAACTGGTCTCCAGCTGCAATCTTGTCCGTAAAAGGGTTCTGCATCGCCAGCCTCCGTCACTATCCAGTAAGATTATTCTACTAGAATAATGCCAAGAGACAGCGACGTGTCAAGAGCTATGGAGATTTCTCACTTTCTGACACACCATGCATCACGCCCAAAGAAGCAGGTCTCGGGTATTGTTGGCCGGAAGCTGGCGTGAGAGCTCTCACCGCCCACTGAAGTTCTTGAGATACTCTGCTACGGACCGGGTCATCTCCTGAGAGAAGTCGGACATGTACTTCCGTTTGCAGAGCTGCTCGATGGTCTCCCTGTCACCGCGCTCGCTCACCATGTCAAGGAGCTCCTGGGGTTCCATCTTCCGGTAGGCGTTCTGGTGCACGATGTGGCTCCTGGCAAAGCGCACGGGTTTGGTGCGGCCCAGCTGCTGCTGCGTGGGATAGCCATAGACGACCATGGCAGCCGGCATAGTGAATTCAGGCAGTGCGAGCAACGCTCGCACCTGTTCGCCGTTTTCCAGGACATCGCCGATGTAGCAGGAACCCAGGCCAAGTGAATGGGCAGCCACGACGCTGTTCTGCGCGGCGATGATAGCATCGGCGCAGGCAAGCATCAGATCTCCGACGCCTGGCGTGCGCACGTCAAGTCCAGCCGCCCGGTACGTATCGTACCACCGCTGATAGTCGGCCACGAAGACGAAGACGACTGGCGCCTTGGCGATGAAGGGCTGATGGTCACACAGGACAGCCAACTGGTCCTTGACCTGCTGGTCGGTCACGTCGATGATCGTGTAAAACATCATGTTGCCGGCCGTCGGTGCCTCGAAGGCTGCCTGAATCACCTCGCTTTTGACCTCTTCGGGCACGGCTCGGTCCTCGAAGATGCGTACCGACTTCCTCTCATGCAGCTGCTTGAGTACTTCATTCATGCGACATCCTCCCATGCATCGTTTTCATGACGTACACCTTATACCGTGCAGACGAAGAATCCAGTGCCCGACCCGGCACGTTGTGTGCTCAAAGGCTTCACAGTGATACAATGGTGATAGATTATCGACTATCAGGGGGTGTATGATGGGACAGTACACAAAAGCAGCATTGCTGGTCATCGACGTGCAGAAGGGACTGTTCGAGCACGAGACACCGATCTATGAGGCTGACAGGCTCCTTGCCAACGTCCAGCTGGTCATCGACCGCGCGCATGCCGCAGGGGTACCTGTCTTCTACATTCAACATTCGACGGACACTGTCCTCGTGGAGGGGACTGACGGGTGGAACCTGCATCCCGCCATGAAGCCTCTGCCAGGCGATTACTCCATCCACAAGCATCATGGCAACGCCTTCGAGGACACGTCCCTGAAGGCGGACCTGGATAGCCTGCATGTGGGCCGGGTCGTCATTGTGGGCCTGCTGACCAAAAACTGCGTTCAGGCGACCTGCTATGGCGCGCACGACTTGGGCTACGACGTGACCCTGGTGCAGGACGGCCACAGCAACTACAGCGAAAACGCCGGCCAGATCATCGAGGAGGAGAACGAGCTGCTGAGCAGGCAGGGCATCGTCCATCTGCAGCGCGCTGCAGATATCCACTTTGACGAATAGGGCGAAGGAGAGGATTAGGACAGTCATCCCGGATGCCGTTCATGGACGGCGGGAACTCTGCGGGAACATGCCTCGTCCTAGGAGTGAATACAGCATACGGCCTGCCAGATGGTGGCAGGCACACAGTCAGGTACGATACTAAGGGAGGTACACTATGAAGAAGAGAACGCTTGTTGTTGCACTGCAGTCTATTGTCATCATCGCCGTCGCGGCTGTGATCGCCTTCTCGCCCGCCGTTGCAGGACGACGTGGCGTGAACGCGGACACGACGATCACGGTGCCAACCCCATCGGTCAGCGTCACCGGCACGGGCAAGATCACCATCAAACCCAACATCGCGCACATCAGCTTTGGCGTCTTTACCCATGAAACCACTGCCAGCGCAGCCCAGAGCGAGAACGATGTCATCATGGCAAAGATCACCGCTGCCCTCAAGGCTGCCGGCATCAAGCCAGAGGACATCAAGA
Source organism: Candidatus Cryosericum sp. (assembly GCA_049699855.1). Taxonomy (GTDB): domain Bacteria; phylum Caldisericota; class Caldisericia; order Cryosericales; family Cryosericaceae; genus Cryosericum. The sequence goes on along the minus strand of JBNAWM010000068.1, from coordinate 2,118 downwards.
CAACGGGCTACAGCCTTCAGCCCAGCTATGTGTGGGACAAGACGACCGAGAAGAATATCCTGAACGGCTACGACATGAATGACAATGTCATCGTCACGGTCCGCACGATCGCCGACGCCGGCAAGATTGTCAGCATCATCGCCGACAACGGCGCCAACACGATCAGCGGTATCTCCTTCGACGTCGATGACGCAACGCTGGAGCAGACCAAGCTTGCCGCTCTCGACCTGGCCATGACCAATGCAAGAAAGAAAGCAGATGTTGTGGCCAAAGCAGCCGGCAGAACGATCACCTCGGTCCAGACGGTCAACGTGAACGAGAACACCTATACCCCATACCCAATGTTCAAATCTCAGGACGCTGTGGCATCAGGCAACGCTGCTCCTGTGGAGTCCGGCACTCTGGACGTCGAGATGAGCGTCAGCGTCACCTACCTGTTCTAACCTCTCCTGCAGGCCCTCCTGAGAAACCCCCGCCCGTGGCGGGGGTTTTGCCATGTCACCAGTGCGCGGAATCTTCCTGCTGTCATCTGCACCACTCACCTTGCAACAAAACCTTGACGACGTAGACTGTGCACAGAAGCAAAAACCAGGAGGCAACAGATGGCAACGTGGCTGTTTCGGGGCAACCCGAGAGACTTTGATGTGAATGCTGCCTTGCAGGCGCACCGCGACATCCGATGGCTTGTGCGCCAGCAGCTGCTGATTCCAGAGCTGCACATGGGCGATCCGGTCTATATCTGGCGCTCCAATGGAGCTTCGCCCGGAACAGGCGGCATCGTGGCTCGTGGGCGATTGTCCGGTCCCGTGCTGGTACGCCCTGACGTCAATTTTGTCACGTGGCTGCGCCGAACGCCAAACCCATCCATCCCTACCGTTCTCATCTGGCTGGACGACATCCGCCTGACGCCCCGCGGTGGCTGCCTCCTCCGCTCGGACCTTATGCAGGATGCCATCCTGCGCAACCTGGAGGCTATCACCAAACCCAGCTTGACCAACTCCAAGCTGACCGCCGTGCAGGAAGCGCGCCTGGAGCAGGTGTGGGAGGCGCGCCGGGTGCACGATCTCTGACAGCCTGGCACAACCTGGGAGAGGCGCGTGACGCCGACTCGACTACGTGCTACAATGATAATACACAAATCGCCACACCGCCACTGATATGCAATGGCAAGGGGGATGAAAGCCATGGAACTCTACAAGGAACGGGGACCAATCTACTCGCGCTACGACGATGACCATTCCGACAATTACCAGGTCGTCGTCGACTATGCAGCTCCTCCACGCAGCAGGGAGGAACGAGAGTTTATTACGGCGCACAACATCCGGTCGTACGATCTTCGGCCGGGCTCGGGAAGAGCGGGCGCTGCGCCAAAAGCCGGCACATCAACGCTTTCCACGTATATGCAGGCAATGATGGCCCAGCGGGCTGCAGATCAATCCGCAGCCAACCGGTCGATGGCAAAACAGGACATCTCCTGGGCGGGTTCACGTGGACATGAGCCCCGGACAGAAGCACAGAAGCGGATGGCCACCATTGGTGTCATCATCTGGGCGATCTTCATCCTTCTAGCCATGTTGATGGGCATCTTCGGAAGGTAGGAGTATCTCGTGCTGCTCTCATGGCTGCTTTCGGACACCTGGCTGATGACCGTTCCGGCGCGCATTGTGGATACGCTGTTCATGGCATTTGTCCTGTGGCTGGCCGCCCGGTGGTGCCGCAGTAAGACAGCCTCTTTTGGCAAGGCCCTGCTCGTGTCCACCATAAACGGCATCCTCGGCGTGGGCTTGTATGCCCTGTTTGCCTGGGTGCGTGACACGGGCGCTCTGCCGTGGCGCGGTCCGCTGTGGCTGGTCGAGATGTTCCTGTTGGCGCACGTCATCCTGTTTTCCATCATCATTCTGGCCGCGTATGCGCGCGACCACTGGCGCTCTCTCAATGTCGCCCTCGTGACACTGGTCCTGTCGGGCATCGTCGAAGCTGCCTTCATTGGCCTCCTGTCGGTTCTTGCTCCGCGCGCGGCAGGCCAGTAGCACGAAAGGATGTCTAGACCGACGTGTACTTACCACCGGTGGGAAGTTACCACCTGACCCCATAGTTGACAATTGGCCGTGACGGCGT
>JBNAWM010000067.1:0-8383 GCA_049699855.1 Candidatus Cryosericum sp. | reverse complement strand
ACCCCCTGAGCATGTTGGTCCAATGCGAAGGGCGCTTCTGTCCCGTTTGTTACAGCAGGGCGTCATCAAGATTTTTCTCCTTTACTGCGGCCGGGGCCTGGGTATGATGAACGCGGCTTTCCTGAACGGTTGATGGGGCAGTGCCCCTGGAGATGAACGCATGCATTTGGATACACAGGCTCTGCGACAGTTGGGATACGTGTTGCTGGCGGTTCTGCAGGACAGCATCTTCGCGCTGTCCTTGTATCAATCCGTCCTGTCGCTGTTTGGTTTCTGGAGAAAGCGCAAGCCGCCACTGAAGGAACCGAAGACGCGTTTCGCGGTGCTGGTCGCCGCGCACAATGAAGCGCAGGTGATCAGCGATGTTCTCGATTCGCTGTCGCGGCAGGACTACCCACGGAACCTCTATGACGTCTATGTCGTCGCCGACAACTGCACCGATGCAACGGCGGACGTGGCGCGTCAGCACGGCGCCATTGTCTATGAACGCACCGACCTCGCCCTGACCGGCAAGGGGCATGCCATTGGGTGGCTGCTTGCGCGGGTCAAGTCCTCGGGCACACCCTACGACATGATGGCCATGTTCGATGCAGACAATCTGGTCAGCGCCAACTTCCTCCGCGAGGTGGACCGCTATGCCCAGGCTGGACACCGTGCGATCCAGGGCTATCTCGACATGAAAAATCCGGGGGACACGTGGGTCTCGCTCTCCTATGCTATCGGCTACTGGTACACCAACCGGTTCTGGGACCTTGCGCGCAGCAACGTCGGGCTCGCCGCCATGCTTGGCGGCACCGGCTCCTGCATGGCCATGTCCCTCATCGACGAGATCGGCTGGAACCCTCATTCGATCACTGAGGATCTGGAGTTCACCATCAAGTGCGTCCTGCGTGGCGTCCGGCCGGTCTGGGCATGGGATGCGCGCGTCTACGACGAGAAGCCCCTCACCATGCGGGCCTCGTGGAATCAGCGAATGCGCTGGATGCGCGGCCACTTTGCCCTGGGCGTCCGGTATACCGGCAGTCTCATCAGGCGCCTGCTGACGCGCTTCGACGTGGCTTCACTGGACATGCTGGTCTACCTGAGCCAGCCGATTTGGATGGTGTTCTCGTATTTCCTGATGGTCGTCAACATCGTGATCCACTTTGCACATACGGCAGTACCCGTCTGGGCATCCGTCGGCATCGTTGCTCCATGGGTGTGGGTCGCCCTGTTTGGGCTCGAATGGTTTGCGCCGCCCATGCTGGTCATGGCCCTTCTGCTGGAGAGGGTCAAGCCCAAATATTGGTGGGGCCTGTTCGCCTTTGCTTTCTACGGGTTGACGTGGGTGCCGCTCGACTTCATCGCCTTCTTCACCCGCAACGACCAGACTTGGTTCCACACGGTCCACAAGCAGGCAGCAGTTTCCAGTAAGTAGCAGGGTACAAGAAGGACCGGCGCTGTAACATTTGGAACCCCCTGAGCATGTTGGTCCAATGCGAAGGGCGCTTCTGTCCCGTTTGTTACAGGGACGGAGTCAGGGAGGCTGGCCAGTGCAAATTCTTGTGGTAGCTGACTCACATGGGGACACGCTCGGCATGCGCGAGGCACTGCGCCTGCACCCGCTGGTGGCGCGCGTCCTGCACTGCGGCGACGGCGAGGCCGATGTTCTTGCCATGGCCCGTGCCTATCCCCTCGTGCGCTTCGATGGCGTGCGCGGCAACTGCGATCTGGGCGCACTGTTTCCGCTGACGCGCCTCCTGCGCATCTGCGGCAGGCGCATCTTCATGACGCACGGTCATGCGTATGGGATCAAGTACGGCATGGACGAACTGGTGGAGCAGGGACGCAAAGACCGCGCCGACGCTGTCCTGTTTGGCCATACCCACCACCCGCTTATCGAGCGCAGGGACGGCATTCTGCTGGTCAACCCGGGCAGCATTGCTGGCCGCTTTCCCGCCCGGAAGGCCACCTACGCCCTTCTGGAGCTGTCCGACACCGGTGTCACCGCCACCGGCTTCGAGCTGTAACATTCGGGACAGAAGCGCCCTTTGTAACATTCGGGACGGTTCCAAAACTGTAACACTGTTACAGTTTGGGGACGGGTCGCTGACCAAGGAACAGAATCGCTTATCGCGTTGCGCTGCAATGTACCGGTCGAAGTGAAATGTAACGTTTGACCCCAGGGTTGCCAGGGTTGACACGAAGAGAGCGTGGACTATCCTGTGGGCACAGACATTTGAGTTGCATACGCTTTACCGTATGAAAGGGAGACAGTCAGCCATGCTGTTGGACAAGATGCGGCATGCCATAGGACTTGATGCACCGTTCAGCATTCGCGATCTGGCACTGATCGATCCCGGGTTCCGTCAGCCGACCCTGGCCGATTGGCACCGCAGGGGACAGGTGCGCATGCTCGCTCGTGGCTGGTATGTCTTCGCTGAGGCCCAGGTGGACCTGCCCGTGCTGTTCGATGTGGGCTGCCTGGCGTATCCTCCAGCCTATGTCTCGCTCGAGAGCGCGCTGTCATGGTATGAGCTCATCCCCGAGACAGTCAGATCGATCACGCTCGTGGGGACACGGGCAACACGAACCTCGACGAGCGACGTGGCGACCTTCGTGTGGCGGACCCTCAAGCCGCAGCGCTGGTTCGGTTATCGCGTGGTTGAGTATGGCAGGGAGCGGAGATTCCTCATTGCCGAGCCCGAGAAGGCGGTCCTGGATTATCTGTATCTCCATCCGGCCATGCGGACTGCAGACGATATGCTGAGCCTGCGCCTGGACACAGCCGGCTTTGCAACCCTTGACCATGCGCGCCTGAAGCAGTGGGCGGCCAGGTTTGAGCACGCACGGCTGATGCGCCAGGTCAGCGTGCTGGAGGAGGCGATGCACCATGCTTGAACCGAATGTCGTCTATCAGGCCTATCAGAACGCCGCTCTCATCTGGAGAACTTCCATCCTTCGAGAGTATCTTCAGCTGAAGACCCTTTCGTTCATGTATGGTGCGTCTCAGGGTGCCGACCTGGTGTTCATGGGCGGAACGGCAATTCACCTCTTCACCGGCAGTCCCCGCTTCTCCGAGGATCTGGATTTTGACAACCGCGGCGTGACGGCAGGAGGACTCCGCAGGTTGGCAGATGATGTGGTCCGGCGCTTTGCGCTCGAGGGGGTTGCGTGTGAGGCACTCGTCAAGGAGCGCCAGGGCATGACCGCTGTGCTTCGTTTTACGGACATCCTGCAGAAGTGGGGTCTGACAGGTCATCGCGACAGCGTCCTGCGCATCAAGGTGGACCTGGAGCCCCAGGGGTTTGGCGCCACCCCGGAACGGAGGCTTCTCAGCCGCCTTGACGTCGTTGCGCCGATCCTGTTGACACCGCCCGCCACACTCCTTGCCGAGAAATTCACAGCGCTCCTGAACAGGAGGCGCACGATGGGGCGCGACCTTTACGACATCTCGTGGCTGCTGGGGCAGACAAAGCCGGATTATGCCTATCTGCAGTCCAAGCTTGGCGTTCCCGATGCGGAGCACCTGCGGCAGGCCGTCCTGGAGAAGCTCGGCACGTTGAATCTGGCCAGCCTGCGCACCGACGTGCTGCCCTTTCTTCCAAGCGCTGCGGAGGGCGACCGCATCACCTTGTTCGCCGAGCTCATGCGTGCCGCTTTGCTGTAACATTCGGGACAGAAACGCCCTTTGTAACATTCGGGACGGTTCCAAAACTGTAACAGTGTTACAGTTTGGGGACAGGTCACTGACCGTAGGGCGGAGTTGCCTGTCGCATTGCTTTGCATTGCATCGGCCGAAGTGAAATGTAACGTTTGACCCCCAGGGAAGATCAGTCCTGGTGCAGGTTCCTGATGTAAAAGGCTGTGCCACCGTAGACGGTCTTGGTGATGCGACCTTCGCGGACCAGGCGGTCAACCAGGGAGAAATTGCTGCCACCGGCTGAAAGCGTTTTCAAGAGGTCGTCTTCGCGCATGGGGTGGACGGACACGATGCTCAGCAGGTCGCGCTCCATGTCGTCGGTTGTGACAAAGTCGCCCTCTTCGGGGGTGATGAGCATCTCCACAATGTCCAGCTTCTCGCGGAAGATCTGATGAGCCATGATGAGGGCCTGTTCTGTGGCAAGTTTGATCCAGGGCTCTGCCGGCGGGCGCGTGGGGACGCCGATGTAGGACCGGGACGGGTGGAGGCTGGCGATGAACGTGGCAGTGTCCCGCAGTTCCTGCTCGGTGTCGTTCATGCCGCCGACCAGCATGGTCTCGGTGATGATCTCGCCCGTAAATTGAGACGAGAACGTGGTGATGCCGGCCAGGATGCTGGCAAGGCTCAGTGAGTGGTGCGCGCGGTCGACCTTGCGAAACGCAAGCTCGTTCACGGCGTCCACCTTGACGGAGACGAGGCTGGCACCAGCCAGGTCGGCGCGGACGCTGTCCATCCAGAGGAGAGAGCTGTTGGTGATGACGGCGATGGGGATGCCCAGCTCTGTCAGTCCGGCGATCTCCTGCCCCAGGTTGATGTCCAGGGTCGGCTCGCCGTCGGGTACAAAGGTGATGAAGTCGACAGGTTCGTTTGCCTCTCGCAGCTGGCCGATGCGCGCCGTGACCTCTGCCACGACCACCTCGGGATCGTAGAAGCGGCTGCGCTGCGTCTCAAGGTTGCGCGTGATGCCCAGCTGGCAATAGACGCAGGAGTAGGAGCAATGCTTGGGAGGAATGTTGTTGACCCCCAGGCTCCGGCCAAGCCGCCGCGATGGTACCGGTCCAAAGACAATCACAGGACACCTCCCCACACCAGCATCAACACTGCCTATCGACCGTTTCCCACAGCGCACGCAGCTGACGGGCGGCCTCACCACTGGAGTATTCGACAACCGTCTTCCGCGCGACCATGGCTTCGGTCACCACGGGATCATAGGGAATTCTGCCTGCCAGCGCAAGATCCTGCTGCCGGCAGGCGTCTTCGATTTGGCGGGTCATCTCGATGTTCAAGTCGTACTTGTTGACGGCCACCGCTATCTTCGAATGGAAATGCCGTGCCAGTTCGACGACGCGCAGCAGGTCGTGCAGGCCCGAGAGCGTCGGCTCTGTGACGATCAGGACCAGATCCGCGCCCGTGAGGGACGCGATGACAGCACAGCCGATGCCGGGCGAGCCGTCGATGATGATGGTGCCGCACTGCTGTCGTTCGGCGATTGCCTGAGCGTTCTGGCGGAGCAGGGACACCAGCTTGCCGGAGTTCTCTTCGGCGATGCCCAGCTTGGCGTGAACGAATGGACCATAGGCGGTTGAGGAGACAAACCACTCACCCGACTGCTTGTCGTGCATGGCGATGGCATCCGCCGGGCAGATGCGGGAACACAGGCCACACCCTTCGCACGAGCCGGGGTCCACCACAAACTGCGCGTCGATGGCATCAAACCGGCATGCTTCACTGCACTGGCCGCAGCCGATGCAGCGCTCGCTGTCGATGACGGCGACCTTGCTGCCGACAAAGGCGTGCTGTTCCAAGGTGGTAGGCTTGAGGAGGATGTAGAGGTCCGCCGCGTCGACATCGCAGTCCACCACGACCTTGTCGCGCGCCAGAGCTGCAAACGAGGCCGCCACTGTCGTCTTGCCCGTCCCACCCTTGCCGCTGATGACGACAATCTGCTTCATCGCAGGATGGCTCCAAGTTCCAGGATGCGCTTTCCAAGGTACCGTGCGGCAGCGATGGCCCGTTCATCGTCAAGGATGTCCTTCTCGTCGAACGCGATCCCATTGACACCCCTGTCGGCGGGGATCATCTCGTGCTTGAGAAAGAAGGCATGAATGGCGGTGATGACGCTTTCAAACCCATACCGCTGTCCGACGGCAACGGCGCCGCCGATCTTGTTGCGCAGTCTGCCCTTGATGTACCAGGTCCGCTCCATGAAGGCCTTGGTCTGGGCAGAGACGTTGTTGAAAAGGACCGGACTGCCGATGACGATGCCCTGCGCCTCAAGCAACATGGGGACAATCGTTTTTGTCATGTCGTCTTTGAGAGCGCAGTCACCCAGCCGCAGGCAGGCCCGGCAGGGACCGCATGGGTCGAAATGGTAGTCGGACAGCTTGATGAGCGTGCCTCCGGTGATCGACATTGCTTCTTTCAACAGGATTTCAGTGTTGCTGTTTTTTCTTGGACTGCCCGAGATGTAGATGATGTTCATGGATTCACCTTTCTTCCTACGAGAGTGGATGTGGCTGTGCGACGACCAGCTGAGCAATGGCGCGCTCGAGTTCCCGGAACTGCTGCTGATATTCCGGCAGGGCTTCTGCCAGTGGGATTCCTCGCGAATAAGACTCGGCGATGTCGCGCCGGAAGGGGATCTGCAGGAGGACTGGGATGCGCTCGCGCATACAGAAGGACACCGTGTCGTCTGTTCCCAGGTCGGCTCGGTTGATGACGACGCCAAAGGGCAGGCCCAGCTCGCGCAGCATGGCCACGGTCAGCATCAAGTCGCTCAGGCCAAAGGGCGTGGGCTCGGTGACCAGCAGGCAGAAGTCACTGCCCTTCACCGACTCGATGACGGGGCAGGACGTGCCCGGTGGGCAGTCGATGATCACGGTGGCAGATGGGTCCGTCGTCTTCTTGACTGCCTTGATGAGGGGTGAAGGCGTGGACTCGCCGATGGTCAACTCACCTTGGACAAAGCGTACTTGGCGGGCCAGGCCCTTCTCGATGCGCCCCACCTTCTTGTCGACCTCGGACAGCGCGTGCGAGGGGCACAGGCGGGTGCACGCGCCGCAGCTGTGGCACAACTCGGGGAAAATCAGAACGTTTCCCTTGATGACGGTGATCGCGTTAAACGCGCACACATCCTGGCACAGTCCGCAGTGCGTGCATGTGGTCTCGTCCACCTGGGGGACTGGCATGTGGACATCGTACGCCTCGGTGATCTGGGGTGAAAGGAAGATGCGTGCATTCGGCTCTTCGACGTCGCAGTCGAGAAACTGCACGTCACCCTCCAGCGAGAGTGCCAGGCTGGTGGCCACCGTCGTCTTGCCCGTGCCGCCCTTGCCGCTGGCAACAGCGATGATCATCTGCCGGAAGGGAGCTGCCGAAGGGAGATAGCTCCCCGCGGGCAGGCGGCCACGCAGTCTCCGCACCCTGTGCATTTGTCTGCGTCGATCCGCGCAACGCCGTTCATCTGGATGGCTCCCGCAGTGCAGGAGCGCACGCAGATGCCGCAGCCACTGCATCTGGCCTCGTCGACAAACGCTTTCTCAACCGGAGCGGAGACCGCTTTTGGTTGCGTCTGCTGTGGCTGGTTGACGGTGGCTGAACCTCGAGCGCGCAGTGCGCTGCCCACCAGCGTGCCAAGCGCACCGGCGACGCGTTCGACGGACGACGTCGTAGAGGAGGGTCTCCCCGTCCGCGCTCCTCCGTGCATGCCACCACCCATCCCTCTGCCAGTGCCGGGCCCGCCGCCGCGCAGCGGCCCTGTTCCATCACCATGTGGCATTTAGCTCGCCCCCTTCTTCCAGGCCGTGACTGCTTCTCGAACGGTTCCTGTTGCTCCTGTGACGACGTTTACCCCTGCGGCTGCAAGGACTCGGGCCGCATTTGGTCCGACGTCTCCCGTCAGCAGGACATCAGTGCCCTTGTTGGCAATCAGCTGTCCTGAATTGGTTCCAGCTCCTCCGGATGCCCGCGTGTTGGGATTTTCGACAGCTTCAAACTGCAGCGTCTCGGAGTCGACAAAAATGAAATACTGGCATCGCCCGAAACTGGGATCGATGGCAGCGTCGAGATTGTTCCCTTTTGCTGTAATACAGAGTTTCATATTTCCTCCCATGATACTGACCAACGGTCGTGCCTCTCTTCGCTGCACGGCAGCAAGATGCCAGGAGCAACACTGCCCGGGGAGAAAGCGCGCTTCCTTCTCCCTGAGCAGTCTCCTTACTTGTTTTCGCTTCCTGAGTGCTGTTCAAGCACGTCAAGGCGTTCTTTCAGCGCTTTCAGCTCGTCCTCTCGTGCTCTGACTTGTGCTGCGAGCACCGTCTTTTCATCCGGCACCACGCCGTAGGGTGCATACGCGGGGTAGGCAGCTCCGTAACCGTATCCTCTGCCGTATCCGTAACCGCGCCCCAAATACCTGCGCCCGCCAAACCCACGAGCATAACCGGGAGCGTCTCCACCTGCACAGCGGCCGTAGCCCCGTCCCGTCATTGGTCCGAGACCCAGTGGTCCTGTTCCGTCTCCTGCTGGCATATCAATCACCTCCTTGTCCTTCGGCTTCGAAAGGCTGACGTACCATGGATGAGCCGCAGTTTGGGCACACTTCTTTCCTGCAGGGCTTGCCGGCTTCATGCGGCTTTCGGTAGCCACACCGCGGGCACACGCAATATCCCCCGGGTCCTGATGGAACCACGCCTGTCTCAAATC
>JBNAWM010000066.1:0-8728 GCA_049699855.1 Candidatus Cryosericum sp. | reverse complement strand
ATAAGCAAAAGAATGCCAAGCGATGCGACGTATCCCCACCACGCAGGGATGCCACCGCGGGCGATGGAGTAGACCGCGTAGGTGAGCAGAGCAAGGACAACGGGCTGCAGTCCGTCAAGAAAGGCAGACACCCAGCGGTTGCTGCGAAAGGTGTGAGCGACGGTTGCAATGATCAGGATGATAATGAACGAGGGCAGGATGACGCCAAGCGAGGTGACCAGCGCTCCTGTGAGACCACGCAGTTTGTACCCGGCAAAGGTCGCCATGTTGATGGCGACCGGGCCTGGCGTGATTTCACTGATGGCCACGAAGTCCAGGAATTCCTTCATGGAAATCCAGGAGAGGCGTACAACCAACTCCTTCTGCAGGAGCGGGATCATTGCCTGTCCGCCACCAAAGGTGAACAGGCCCATCTTGAAGAAAACGCCAAACAACGCTAGGAAGCTGATCATGATGCCCTCTTTGCGGTAGTTGTCTCTGTCGGGTGCCGCTTCAACGCCTCGACAGCTATGCCGACCACACCGCCGCCCACAATAAGCCAGATGGGGCTGATCTGGTGGACGAAGAACAGGATGCCAAGCGAGACAATGCAGACAACGGCAGTCACAGCAGTCCATTTCTGCCGCTTGCCAAGGTCGAGAACGATCGTGGTGATCTGTGCCACAACACCTACGATGACGCCTGCAAAGAAGCGCTGAACCCAGACGTTGTTCTTAAAACCCGGGAAGAAGACGGCGATGACGATGATCACAGCTATCGCTGGAATACTCACGCCCAGCGTAGCAAGGACAGACCCCAGCACGCCGCCCTGGGTGTACCCCACGAAGGTGGCCATGTTGATAGCGATCGGCCCCGGTGTGACCTGACTGATGCCCAGCATGTCGTAGAACTCGCCATCCTCAAGCCACTGGTACTGGTCGACAAGATAGCGTTTCATCAAGAGAATCATGGCGTACCCGCCGCCGATGGTAAACGCCCCAATCACAAAGAAGATCCAGAACAGCAGCAGGTGTTTTCTGACAGACGCATGACCTGCCGTATAGGTGATGAGTTTCTTCTGTTCCACGCATTCCTCCAAGGCTACAAAAGGGGCAGCGCCTGACTGCCCCGGAGTATTACAGTATATCGACGATTTTCCACTGCTACGCGTTCAACAAGGCGATACAGCAAACGTCCCGGATGTCCTCAGCTGAACAGCCGCGTGACAGATCGTTGGCCGGTTTGGCAAGGCCCTGTGACACAGGACCGATCGCCTGGGCGCCCGCCAGGCGCTGGACCATTTTGTAGCCGATGTTTCCAGCGTTCAGATCAGGAAAGATGAACACGTTGGCCTTGCCGGCGACGGGACTGCCAGGAGCCTTGCGCTCACCGACGGATGGAACATAGGCGGCATCAAACTGCAGTTCGCCATCAAGTGCCAGTTCAGGTGCCTTCTGGTGTGCCAGCGAAGTCGCCTCACGGACCTTGGTGACCATGTCGTGCTCGGCAGATCCCTTGGTGCTGAAGGATAGCATGGCAACGGCGGGCTCGATCCCCGTCAGTGTTTTGAACGTTTTCGCAGTGGCAAGAGCGATGTCGGACAGCTGATCAGCGGTCGGATCGGGGATCACAGCGCAGTCGCCAAAGCCCAGCAGCTTTCCATCAGGCATGACCATGAGGAACATCGAACTGACCGTCTTGTTTCCTGGGGCGGTCCCAATGATCTGCAGTGCCGGTCGCAGCATGTCGCCGGTCGTGTGCAGGGCTCCCGTCACCAGCGCGTGCGCCATGCCCGTCTCCAGCATGCAGGTGGCAAAGTAAATCGGGTCGGCCGACAGCTCTGCCGCCTTCTCGGGGGTCATGCCCTTGGCCTTGCGTTTCTCGTAGATCAGGGTGGCAAACTCGGCTGCCTTGGGTGACGTCTTTGGATCGACGATCTGGATTCCGCCAAGGTCGACTCCCAGGCGGCTCGCATTGGTGTGAATGGATGCCTCGTCCTCGACCAGGATGACGTCAGCAAGGCCGCCGTCGATCAGCATTCTCGCTGCTTTTAGGGTGCGGTCTTCGTTGCCCTCCGGCAGAATGACCGTGCGGTGCAGGGCCTTGGCCTTTGTTCGTATCTCTTCCAGTACGCTCATGTGTTCCTCCTGCAAAGGGTGACTACAGCAAGCATTGTAGCACGCCAGCGCTCAGCGTCCACCAAGACTGTGAAATGGAGAAAGCACAGGGCATGACTACTTTCTTCTAGACAGGGAAGGCTCCGGGAAGGCGAGAGATATGCGAACTTCTGCCGGAGGATCTTGTAGGAATCACCAAGAGCAACGGTTACCTGACGCCGTGAGCATTGCAGCTTGCATGCAATGTCCATTGTCGTCATCCCTTCGGCATATCGCAGGTTGATGCACGTACGCTCAAATAGAGGCAGTGCATGAATGGCACACCGGATTTCCCCTGCATGAGTTCCCACAGGGTACTGGTGGTCAGTACTGGGTTCATTGAAAGCAACCCGCTGCCCGTCGAGCAGCACGACTCTCGACCTTCGACACAGCTCATTCCTGGCAAGATTTCCTGAGACAGTCAGCAACCACTGCTTCAGTGGCTTGTGCGTTGGGGCAAGCAGCATGCAGTGTTGAAACAGCCGGGCAAAGGTCTCTGCGGTGATACCTGCCGCCAGATCGGTTTCATGCAGGATGCTTCGTACGTGCCTATAGATAGGATCGTAATGCCGGACGTACAGGATCTCGAAAGCACTCGGGTCTGTTCCTACAAGGTTCAGTAGTTGTCGATCAGTCCTCTCCCCCGGTTCCTTCATTGTGCCGACCTCCACCCAAAGAATAGAAGTCGTCTGTTTCTTTACAACTCCTATTGACAATCTTTCCACCCAAGCACCCTCTGCCAATGAACAGAAGTTCTCTCACGAAAAGGATGGCTTGGCACCGGATCAGTGTCACGAACCTGTGCGTAGATAGTGAAGGGCTGTGATCAGCAACCAGCCCTCGTCTGCATCCTCTGGGGAGGAGAAAAGAGCGCCAAAAGGATTCCGACTTTTGACGAGATCTTTGTTATATAGAAGGAGGGCAATGGTTCCAGCAACTCTCCCTTTTGCGCTGCTGCACTAGAAGGAGGGATTCTTGAACAGCAAGACCAGGGGAAGAATGCGCTGAGCAACCAGGAAGAACGAACGTGAATCTCACTGCCAGGAATGCGGCAGGGACATGAGTGAATACGTTGGGAATAGGCTGGGAGGAAACTGGGAATCGTTACCATGTCGTTACTTTCGGTGGCTACAATTCTGGCTGCCGATGAAAGGAGGCGCTGGTCATAAGTATAGGTGCATGAAGAGGCAAGTGGACTTGACTAAGTAACTCAGTTTAGGAAGCACTATTGAAGAGGTCTACAACAATGAGTAGAGAGTTGTCCAAGGAGGACAAGAGATGAAAAAGCGATTGATTTCGGTTCTATGCGCGTTAGTGTTGGTTGTGGCATGCCTGTTGACCGCATTGGCAACCAGGGCAGATGCAAAAAGCGCTGGTGCAATTCGCTCGGACAAGGAAACTGGCGTGACCGTTTACCAGGACACAACAGGTGGCATTGTGTTATCGAATCTTCCTGTCCCTCAGAGGATGATGCCCGGCTCCGTGATCATCTATGACGATCAGCTTCAGGCCAAAGTCATACAGGGGGGGTATGTGAAAGATGGTTCTACTCCGATTTTGGATACCCGTACCACAATTATGCGAGGCTTAGAAGCGGTCACAATCACTGCTGATATGAGTCCAGATGAAAGGGCGACAGCCGAGTGGGAAAACAGACTGGTTAACGACTTCAAAACTCAAATCCTGAAAAACGGCATACAGGCTACACAACCATACTCGCCCACGATTTATCCGGGTATGAAAGTAGTGTATAACGAAAGTGATGGGTATATCGACAACGTTTATTATCCGGATGCCACAGAACCCTCCGGATATTCCATACATAATGTCCCTGTCAACAACAGTGACTCGACCGCGACCATGTTAGCAGCAACTCCAGTACTGGGCCAGCCCTACGGGGCGCACAGTAATGTAATCAACTTCCAATACGCTGATGACAGCTTCTTGGGAGTGGGAAGAGCAACCTACTTCACGGGTACTACTGGCAATAGAGGCAATACACTAAGGAACTACGACTGTGCAACACAAATAGATCTTGACTACTCGAAAGTTGGTGACAAAAATGTGACCATTAGAAATCTCAATACCAACCAAGTGTTCACCTTTCATCAGGCAGATGTGGGCGGTCTGCCTGACGCGGTGATTGACATTTGGGGGTTGAGCAATCTGCAGACACTTGCCGGGAACCCTACACCTGGCGTACTTTCTGTATGTCCAGTGCGATATTATCACAAACGCTTTTCCGACCAGCAGGTACCCTGAATTGAGAAATAGGGTCGCAAAGAGCAGCATGGCCAGGATGAGTTACCCTGGCCATGCTGCTTAGGAAGCAAATGGAGGGAGGTTAACCGATGAGTCGCAAGAGAACACTGTCCATCCTGCTAGGGATAGTGGTAGTACTTGCAAGCGCCTTGTTTGTAGCAAAGTCGATGCATCAGAATTCTGCAGAAGATTCTAAGGAGAAGCCGCCCCAGGAGTACCTGCAAATTGTCGGCATGCGTTTCCTCAACAACAAAGATAGGTTAGGTGGCGCGCAAACTATATTTTCTCTCTATTCGATTGCCCAGCACAAGGTTGTGGAGAACTATGCGTTGGGCAATGTTGCATTGTATCCGGTTGCCTGTATGGACTTTGCCCACAAGAAGATCTATTACTCGGGCAGCGATAACAATCTATATGATAATCTCTATGTCTATGACATTGTCTCAAAGCAATCGAAGCAATTAACACATGACAAGATGCTATTTAACGATTTGTTTATGGTAGGCGACACACTAATAGGGAACGTAGCCCCGGAAGGGAAAACCTGTGTACAGGCAGCTATCTTCCACCCTGAGCAAGGCAAGGTGAATTACTATAATGCTCATGACGATGACACCTGGTTTCATTCCCTTTCGTACAATCCGATCACGGGTACGCTGCTGGCTCTGACCTGCTCAGATCAAGAGATGCGCAGTGATCGTGTAGCAACTCAGACACATATATGTCCCAAACAAATCATATTGATGAATCCGGATTTCTCAGATAGCAAGATGATCTACAAAACCGAAGCGTTTGAAATCGGAGAGACTCGGCAGTTGGATGCTCATCGCATTTTAATGATCACGAACAAGCAAATGGGTTCAGGAGGCCCCCGACAATTACAGATTCTGAACCTTGACAACGATACGGTGGACAAACTGAATATTGAAGGATTAATTGAACCACAGTCTGCATACCCAGATAGAAAGGGAGAGCACCTATATGTTCTTGGCAGAAGCAGTGCTTCTCCTCTTAGCCTATTTGACTATGATATCCAGAAACATAAGCTGACCGATCTCTTGGCTGGTTATCAATTCCCCTCAGGGTATAAGATCCTAGTTAATTTTACTTATACCTCGCTTCCATAGGTGTCTCGTAAGATGACTTCCGAATTGCCGCACGCACTTCCCAGAAGGCAACGTTGACACCTCAGGATTCCACTTAGCTGCAGAATCTCTCTCTCAACCTGAAGAAGGCATCTGACCTCATAGGACGATATGTCAAGGAAACGGATTCCTCTGCTCTTAAGGTGATAGCGGAGCAGGTAGCCGAGGTCCGCACTCAACTGAAGGGGCAGTAGAAGGTGGACGCAGAGACCAGTACTTGGCGTAACTTCGCCGGCTTCAGAATAGTCTAGTCGGAGTCGGGTCCATATATATCTCAGGATCGTTCATATCACGCAGAAGAGCCCGTGGACGCAAGTCCACGGGCTCTTGCTGTATTGAGCTCACCCGCTCGACCATCCCGGTCAGTACCCGGATGGAGACAATGATGACACACGTGACATAAACCCAGTAGCTGCCAGCGTCACTTGCTCATCCCACTGTGAGCGCTTGAGCACGATGATGAACTTGATCAGAGCGCCGACGCTTGCTGTAGCGGAGGTGCAGAAGAGCAGGTACACAGGTCTTCACTGGGATGTTCAGCATCTACAGGTCGGACACTGTGGCCGCGACGGAGGATGCCTGAGGGTGCAGGATGCAGCCGGACTTGAAGGCCTGCGGCATATCATCAGTCAGACCTGCCGCGTTCACCGTCCACCAGGACTGTGAAACGGAGAAAGTACAGGGCACAACTACTTTCTTCTGGGACAGGGAAGGCTCCGGGAGGGTGAGAGATACGCAAGCTTCTGCCGGAGGATCTTGTAGGAATCACCAAGAGCAACGGTCACCTGACGTCGTGAGCATTGCAGTCTGCATGCAATGTCCATTGTCGTCATCCCTTCGGTATATCGCAGGTTGACGCACGTCCGCTCAAATGGAGGCAGCGCATGAATAGCACACTGGATTTGCCTCACATGAGTTCCAGGAAGATACCGGTGGTCGTTTGTTTCTTTACAACTCCTATTGACAATCTTTCCACCCAAGCACCCTCTGCCGATGAACAGAAATTCTCTCACGAAAAGGATGGCCCGGCACGGACCAGCGTCACGAACCTGTGCGTAAATAGTGAACGGCCGTGGTCTGCAACCGGCCGTCATCTGCGTCCTCCGGGGAGCAGAAAAGAGCGCCAAAAGGATTCCGACTTTTGACGAGATCTTTGTTATATGAGAGGAGGGCAATGGTTCCAGCGACTCTCCCTTTTGCGTTGTTCCGATAGAAGGAGGGATTCTTGAACAGCAAGACCAGGGGAAGGAGTGCTGAGGAACCAAGAGAACGAATGCGAATCTCACTGCCGGGAATGCGGCAGCTCTCGATCTGAACGTTCCAACGATATCTGAGATACAATAGCATCAAGAGCTATTGATCTCGCAAGAGAAGAGGAGATTATCACATGTTACAGAAACGTCTCATCATTGCATCACTCATCATTGCATTGGTTTGTGGTTGCGTTTTCATTGGGCATCCCTTGAAATGTGCCCAGGCTGCCACCGTCACAAACCACTGGACTTGGACTTTTTCAGAAGACCATCTCACGTATGAAGTGTACGAATACAGTGACTGCCACTTCACGGTACTTGAGAACAATGATGGTCACTATTTCTCGATTACCGGACACGCCTACCTGACCTGGAACGGGGATCCTAGAGCGTCGGCTGATCAACAAACATGTCAGTATTGGAGCAACATGATACAGAAGTACCATGATGAGAATTTGAGCGGCGCTCTGACTTCAGTATTCGACCTTGCGCTCAATCTACCGAACATTGTAGTTGCCGCCATTAAGGATTTCATAGGGAGTATTGTTGGAGTAGGGACTGACCAGCTTACGGGAGCCGCGCGGACTTATGGCCTCGCAACTGATCGAACGAAAGTCTTCTACGAGATATTCGTATGTGGAAAAGCCGCATGCGATCTTGCCAGCACTCCAGGAATTGTGATCCCGACCGAATCCATTCCTCCGGTTTCAGAATAGGAGACTAGGTCCTGTCTGAGTGACACGTGGGACACCGGTTGCACAGTGGCGTTTGTGATCGGTGTCCTACAGCAGAATGTCGACAAGGGAGGTAAGTATGTCATGAGGGGCGATAGGATCGTGGATCCACAAGAGACGGAAGACAGCCAGTCCAGAACCTTGCGGCAACGCACAAGAGGTTGGATTCGTGTATGCAGCAGTGCTCGGCTACTGACTGTATGGGTGGCGACGGAGATCTATGTCCGGGTGATGCAGTTGACACTGCCGGGCAACAATTGGCTCATAGTGGAGGTGGTTTTATTGCTGTCAGCACTTGTTGGCATGGGGAGTTCTACGCTGGTTTATCCGTTCCATGGAAGGTCGCGGCTAGGCATGACGCCAGTTACGAGTTCCATGCCACGATTGCAGACTACAACCATTCTCAGCGCGGTTGCCGCTCTTTCCATGCTGGTGGGATTGACGTTCGGTGAGTTGGCGGGCGGAGGGGCCCCCAGCATCGGGCTCTATCAACCAACAGTTGTGCTCGCACAGACAGCACGACACCTTCAATGGTTGTGGCTGGCAGCAGCAGTGGGACTGGTTTTTGTTGCTACTGCAGTAGTCACCCAGCCTTGGTCCCTTCGTCTTGGGACAATCGCAACTTTCTGTATCCTCTCCGGGGAGGCGTGCACGCTGCTGCTGTTTCTCTGCTTGCACAACACGTCGGCTGTCGTAGGGTTGATGCTCTTTCAGCTCGTCGTCGGGAATGTGGTGCTGTCCACTGATCTGTGGCAGAGCGAACCGGGTGATGACCTGAGCCCTCGTGAGGAGGAAAGGTGGCTGGAGCACCACCAAGGGAACATGTAGACTGGCCATGGGAGACGAGGGATGAGCATCTTTGGCACGACCCCTGTTCGTCTGGTTTTCATGGAATGGAGTATCTGCAGATACCAACAACATCTGCAAGTGGTGATAGTCTACGAGGGAGTAAGGCATAGTTGACGGCAGGATTGATCCAAAGGAAACGATGGATAGCGGCGCATCGGTAGTCACTGTGATGCGTAGTTGTGGTTAGGAGGATGCGTTCATGAGACAACATAGCATTGAACCCGTGACAGAAGAAACGCAGTTGACGAGGAGAAGAGAAGGAGTGCAGGAATGGTTGACAATATGTGCTCTGTCCCGATGGTTTGTAGCCGGCGAGATGAGCGTTGCCGGCATTATGGCTCTCCGTTGGC
>JBNAWM010000065.1:2356-8797 GCA_049699855.1 Candidatus Cryosericum sp. | reverse complement strand
CTCTTGCTGTTCCGTGCTATGAGGCGGGCTGCGGACTGACCGGTACTGCTGGAGGCTGGATCTGGACGGTGCTTGCCGTCAAGTCGATGACGCCCTTGAGCGCTTCTTCCAACTCCGGCCCCTGCAGGGTCTCCTTCTCTAGCAGTGTGGCCACAAGATTCTCCAGCACTGCACGGTTCATCTCCAGGATCTCCGTTGCACGCTGGTATTGCTCTTCGACAAGTCGCCGTGCCTCAGCATCGATGGTCTGAGCCGTTTCCTCGCTGTAATTGCGCTCCTCGCTGAGCTCCTTGCCCAGGAACACCAGGTCACTGCTCTTGCCATAGGTCAGCGGTCCCAGCTTGTCGCTCATGCCATAGGCGCGGATCATCCGGTGAACGACATCGGTGGCACGTTCCAGGTCATTGGACGGACCTGTCGAGATACTCCCGAGGAAGAGCTTCTCGGAAGCACTGCCGCCAAGCAGGCCGGCAACCTCGCGGAGCAGCTCCTCGGCGGTGCGCATGTAGCGGTCCTCGGTGGGCAGCTGCAGCGTGTACCCCAGCGCCATGCCGCGGGAGACAATGCTGATGCGGTGGACTTCTTCGCGCGCAGCCAGGGCCTTGCCAACGACGGCATGTCCCGCCTCGTGGAACGCGATGCGGCGGCGTTCGTCCTCGCTGATGACGCGCGACTTCTTCTGCGGTCCGGCGATGACCTTGTCGATCGCTTCTTCCACCTCGTCCATGGTAATGTCGGTCTTGCCCCTGCGGACCGCCAGCAGGGCGCTCTCATTCAACAGATTCTCCAGGTCGGCTCCCGTGAACCCGGCAGTCTCCTTGGCAATGGTCGTAAATGCAACGCCAGAGGCAAACGGTTTGCCCGCTGCATGAACCTTGAGGATCTCCTCGCGCCCCTTGGCATCAGGCAGGTCAACGACCACACGCCGGTCAAAACGACCGGGGCGCAGCAGCGCTGGATCGAGCACGTCAGGGCGGTTGGTGGCGGCAAGGATGATGATGCCCTTGTTGGCGTCAAACCCGTCCATCTCAACCAGCAGTTGGTTCAGTGTCTGCTCGCGCTCGTCGTTGCCGCCGCCGATGCCGGCACCGCGGTGTCGGCCGACCGCATCGATCTCATCGATGAACACGATGCAGGGAGCGTACTGCTTCGCCTGGGTGAACAGGTCACGTACACGGCTGGCACCGACACCGACGAACATCTCGACAAACTCCGACCCCGAGACATTGAAGAAGGGCACCTTGGCTTCACCCGAGATGGCGCGCGCCAGCAGCGTCTTTCCGCATCCGGGAGGTCCGACCAGCAGAGCACCCTTGGGAATCGTGGCACCCATGGCTGTAAACTTCTTCGGATTCTTGAGGTATTCGATGAGCTCGCCCGTCTCTTCCTTGGCCTCATCCAATCCGGCGACGTCCTTGAACGTGACGCGCGGGCGGTTGTCCATGAACAGTTTGGCCTTGCTCTTACCAAATCCGAAGACCTGGTTGTTCTGTCCACCCTGCATGCGCTGCATCATGAAGACCCACAGCCCAATCAGGAGCACATACGGCAGGACATTGATCAGCAGAGTCACCCAGATGCTGGTCTGGACCTTGTTGAAGTCTCCCTGCACGCCTTTTTCGACCAGCAGTGGATACAGGCTGGCATCATACAGCGGCGCGATGGTCGTGAACTTGGTTCCGTCCTTCAGCGTCCCTGTTCCGGTCTGGATGACATCGGCAATCTGGAAGGTGACATCCTTCACATCGCCGGCCTGCACCTTGGCGACAAAATCGGTATAGCTCAACTGCTCTGGCTGGGTGGCGGCCGGCTTGAACATCGACCACGCAGCCCACAGGATCACAAAGAGCAGGAGCCATCCTATCAGTTCTTTCAGCAGGTTCGGGTTGGAGCTTCCGTTCTTCTTCTGGTTGGCCACTTATCCCTTCTCCTCTTTTCTCATCTCGTATACTTCAGGCTTCAGGACGCCGACGAAGGGCAGATTCCGGTAGTTTTCGTCATAATCGAGCCCATAGCCGATGACAAATTTGTTGGGCACTTCGAAGCCGCAGTACTTGATCTCGACGTCCACCTTGCGGCGTGTCGGCTTGGAGAGCAGCGTGCAGATCTCGACACTGCTGGGGCTCCTGGTGTTCAAAAGATCGACCAGCGCCCTCATCGTCAGGCCTGTGTCGACAATGTCTTCAACAATGATGACGTCACGGCGCGCCACGTTGGCGTCGACATCGCGCGTGATCTTGATCACGCCTGTGCTGTCCATGTTGGTGCCGCCGTAGCTGCTGACGCCCATGAAATCAACCGTGACATGAATGGGTATTGCGCGTATGAGGTCGGACAGGAACACGACGGCACCCCTCAAAATACAGATCATCAGCGGGTTTTTGCCCTCGTAGTCCCTTCCTATCTGCTGGCCCAGCTCGGCCGTGCGTTTCTGAATCTCCTCGGTGGAAACCAAAACTTCAAGTATATCATCTCTCATATCCATGTATTCTACCCCACTCCCCTGTCGACACAACTTAGCACTGTGAACTATAGTATACAATACGGAGCATGCGGTGCGATGCCCCGGTCACCACCCCGGCGGCACTGCGCGCAAGGCCGGGCAGCCAGATGATGCTCTCTGCGTCACAGACGACGGGAAAACGGGCCCTCAGCACACGATCAACCTTGGCATCGGTGAAAACATCCTGCAGTTTTCGCCGGTGCCCGCCAAAGGTCAGGATGCGGTCTCCCGGACGCATCTGCCGCACCGTGAGAGGCCAGTGCAGTCGCTCAAGGTCGAACCAGACTTCCTCAGGGCTGACGCTTCTCAAGTTCGCAGGCACCTCCCCGGGTGCCCTCTCCTCAAAGCTCAGACGCCTTCGCAGCCATGCCACCTGGGCTGGCAATGCCACAACCTCCTGCGGTTCCAATAGGCGGCCAGTGAATGCTGCACCGTAGACATACACATGCAGGTACCCGACCTCAAGCATCAGCCGCTCGTCCAGGCTGACCCGCGTGCCCGCCTCTCCGCTGCGTATCGCCTGGGCGCTCCGCGTCAGCCGCTCGAAACTGGGCCCCACACCCGCCGTCGCAAAGACCTCCTCCAGCGCATACTCCAGCAGTGGCTCCGGCAAAGCTGCCAGTGCCGGCCGGGGAAGGCGCAGAGCGCCTGGGTGAGTGCCATCGCCCGCCTCGAGGATCTCGATGTTGTCGGTCACCTGCTCTGTCTGCCGTTCAAACAGCTCACATGAAGCCCGGGCCATCTCGGCCAGGCGCGTGACGGACGTTCCTGCGGCAGGAAACCGGCTTTTCACCAAAGGAATGACTTCCATCCGAATGAAGTTGCGCTCGTAGCGGACATCGGCGTTCGACGCATCCTCGCGCCACGCCTTTCCCTGCTCCGTGAGCCACGCCTGGAGCTGTTCCTTGGACCACGGCAGCAGCGGGCGGATGAACATGCCCGAACGCGGAGCCATGCCAGACAACCCGCGCAGGCCCGTTCCCTTGAACATCCGAAACAGGACGGTCTCCACCTGGTCGTCATGCGTGTGAGCCGTGGCAATGCAATCAGCTCCTCGTTCGATGGCCACCGTGCGCAGGAAACGCAGGCGCAGTTCGCGCGCAGCCTCCTCGCGACCAAGGTGGTGGCTGTCGGCATACGCCAGCACATCGTCGGAGCCCGTGACGCACGCCACATCCAGCTCGGCAGCCAGCGTCCGCACAAATGCCTCGTCTGCGTCGCTCCCGGCACCGCGCAGCCGATGGTTGAAATGGGCACACACCAGTTCCAGGCCGTATTCGCCCCGCATCAGGCTCAGCAGGTGCAGCAGCGCAACCGAATCCGACCCGCCGGAGACGGCGACCACAACGCGTCTGCCTGGCGCCAACAATCCGTGGGCGCCGCACCAGGCCCACACCTCACGCTCAAGCGGATGCACCATCAAGTTTCGGTGGACAGCTCGGCAAGAAGGTCTTCCACCCTGCGATTGTGTCTGCCCGACTGCACGAAGGAGCGCAGACACTCCATGGCGGCAACCTGCCGTCCCCAGCCCTTCATCAGGCTGGCAGCCCGCAGCAGCAAGTCCGCATCGTCCATGCGCAGTGAGACGGCCTTTTGCAGGAACATGGTGGCACGCTCGGTCTCGCCGGTCTGTCCCATGGCAACCGCCAGGTTGTAGTAACAGGCGGGCGACGCCCCGGGGAGTGCAACCGCGCGGGCCAGCGCTGCAATGGCGGCAGAGGTCCTGCCCTGCGCCAGCGCGTTGGTCCCCTTGTGATGCCAGTACATATACTCCGCTGGAGCCAGCTCGGTGGCGCGCGAGAACTCTTCCGCAGCCTCATCAAGGCGCCCCGCCCGGTACAGCGCCAGACCGAAGCTGTTGTGCAGGGCGGCATCCCCGGGCAGACGCGCGCTCAGCTCGGCAAACAGCCTGACTGCCTCATCGCTGTCGCCGCAGGCACTGAGGGCCGTGGCGAGGTTCTTGCAGGTCGACGCATCGTCCGGCAGAACCTTCCGGGCCTTGGCAAACACGTCACGCGCCTCCTCCCATCTGCCCTGGCCATACAGGTAACTGCCATAGGCATTCAGCGCAGCGCAGTGACGCGCCTCGTCCCCCGCGCCGGACTCGACGGGTGCCTCTGGCTGAGTAGTTTGCGGTTTTCGTGCCATCTCAACCCCCTTGTCCTGTCCACGCTGCCTGCTTCAGCAGTTCAGCGCCCATTCCCCGAAAATAGTGTACGAGGAATCACCCTCTACGCAAAACCACGAAGCGCAACCCTCTCAGCCCTTTCTTGCGAGACGCCCGATCAACTTGCGGCCCAGAGCCAGATACCCCTGCGCCTCCTGCTCCTTCAGCAGGAGCTCGACCAGCATGTAGGAAAGGAACCCGAGCGCGATGAGGGGCAGAATATGCAGATGCGCCTGTGTTCCCAGAAGGAGGGCAGCCATGGCAAGCGTCCCCGCGCCGATCTTCAGCACGTCGCCGAAGATACGGATGTAATCGACCGCGCCGTACATCTGCCGGTAGAAGACATACATCAGGGTCATGCTCACCAGCGCGGCGATGGACGAGGCGATCGCCAGCCCGTACGCTCCCAGGTGCAGGGCAAAGCCGAACAGGTAGTTGAGCCCCACATTCAATCCCAGGCTGGCAACGCTGATGAACATAGGGGTCATTGTATTGCGTCTGGCGTAGAAAAGCCTCGTTTCGATGTACTGCACCGAGCTGAACACCAGCACGCCCATATACCCCTGCAGGACGCGCGCCACGGAGATGGTATTGGCCTCGGTGAATGCCCCGCGCTGATAGATGATGCGCACGATGGGCTGTGCCAGGAGCAGCAAGCCGGCCATCGCCGGCAGAATGAAGAAGAGGATACGCTGGATGGCATCGCGCGCCAGGCGGTAGCCGTCCCCGATCTTGTCCACCGCAAACGCCGAGACGATGTACGGATAGGAAGACTCTGCGATCTGCACCGCCCAGACACCCAGCGGCAGCAGGAAGATCTTCTGCGCATAGCCAAGCGACGCGATGGAGCCCTCGGGCAGGAATGATGCCATCGTCCGGTCGATCAGCGTGAGCAGCATGTCCGTGGCCGAGCCGATGAACAGGGGAGCAGCCTGCGCAAGCAGCGACTTCACACGCGGGTCCCAGTGCCCGATGCGAGGCAGGGCGAACCACTTTTCACGGATGGCGAAGTAGATCCAGAGCACCAGCATGGATGCCAGTTGCGCGCCTGTCTTGAGAATGGGCAGCTCCATCTGGCGCGCGCCAAGCAGCAGCCCGCTGATTACGACAGCATTCATGATCACATCGCCAAACGACAGCAGAAGGAAGTCCTTCTTGACCGCCAGTGCCGTCTTCAGCGTTGCAGAAATGACGATGATGATCGACAGGGCCGCCATCCACCGATACGTGTACTCGGCGTACGCAAGCGTGGCGCCCTTGAAGCCTCCGCTGAACAGCGTGACGAACAGGTGAGGAAAGGCAGCCACAGCGGTGAACAGGACCAGGCCGGCGATCGTGAACATCCCGAACACCGAGCGCAAAAGGCTGCGGTAGTCCCGCTCGCTCTGCAAACGCGCCTGCGTCAGCTCGGGCACCAGAGGGATCGAGATGGGCGATGTCAGGAACGTGACAATGTTCAGCAGCACATTCTCGACCAGCTGGGCGACGTCCACGATGTACGTGGCACCAAAAATCTTTGCAATCAGGACATCACGCACAAACCCCAGCAATTTGGACAGGAACGAGCCCGAAACCTTCCAGAACGCCGCCTGATGCGGCGTGTTTTCGCGCCTCGCTTGCAAAACCTCAGTCCCCTTTTCCACCACGAAAACTCCCTTCATTCCTGGTATGAACTCAACGAAAGATTATAGCACTGACCTGACCTGTCACACGCCATTTCTGAATGCCTGTTCTCCGTCATTCCCGAGGGTCCCTCCTCCGTCATTCCCGA
>JBNAWM010000065.1:0-2256 GCA_049699855.1 Candidatus Cryosericum sp. | reverse complement strand
CGCCTTACACCAAAAGGCTCAGGGGGGAATGACAAATAGTGTCCGTCATTCCCGAATGTCTTTGCTCCGTCATTCCCGAATGTCTCTGTCGGGAATCGACGACATCAGCCGAAGCTCAGCGTGCGTATTGAGGTGTGCAGATAGTGTGGTATTATGAAAAGTTCGAAGAACAATGCTCACGGGGAGGAAGAGATGAAAACAGCAAAACTGGGGTCAGAAAACGTCATATGGGACCTGAGCGCCCTGTATGCCAGTCTGGATGATCCACGCATCGCGCACGACATGAAGACCGTCCGCAAGGACGCCGCCGCCCTTGCGGCGAAGTACCGGGGGAAGGTGGCTGCCGGCAAGGTCACTGCAGCCGAGCTCAAGAAATTCCTGGTGGAAGAGGAGCGCATTACCTCTGCGGTGGGCCGCATCGGCGAGTTCGCTGAGCTGACGCTCACGACGGACAACCTGGACGAGAAGGCAAAGAGTGCCGTGATGAAGGCACAGGAGCTGGGCAGCGACATTTCCAACCAACTGGTCTTCTTCCCCATCGAGCTGGGCCAGATGGACGAAGCCGTCTTCGCACGCCTGGTCGCCGACAAGGCACTGGACAACTACCGCCACTATCTGCTCTTCCTCCGCAAGCGCAGGGAGCACCTGCTCAGCGAGAAAGAGGAAATGCTCATCAACAAGCGCGACCTGACCGGAAAACTTGCTATCCAGCGCATCTACCAGGAACTCACGAGTTCCTTCAAGTACACGCTCACCGTGGAGGGAGAGCGCAAGACCATGAACGGCGAGCAGATCCGCTCCCTGCGCGAAAATCCCGATCCCAAGGTGCGTGCTCGGGCGATGAAAACTTACTTCGACAAGTATGCCGACAACAGCCTCGTGATCACCAATGTCTTTGATACCTTGCTCAAGGACCACCAGATCGAGTGCGAACTGCGCCACATCGACGAACCGATGGGGATGCGCAACCTGGAAAACGAGCTGGATGCCGACATCGTCAACACGCTCTCTGATGTCACGAAGGACAACGCCGGCATCGTGAGCCGCTACTACACGCTCAAGGCGCGCCTGCTAGGCAGCAGGAAGCTGTCGCTGGCCGACATCTACGCACCCATTGCCGCCAAACCTCGGACGTACACGTGGGATGACTCCAAGGCCATCGTTCTGGACGCGTACGCCAAGTTTGACAAGAGGGCGCACGACATCATCCAGGAGTTCTTCGACAAGAACTGGATCGATGCCCGCACCCTTCCCAACAAGACAGGCGGCGCTTTCTGCACCTTCAACCTGCCCGGCGCACACCCCTGGGTCATGCTCAATTTCACGGGAACCAGCCGCGATGTCGAGACCATGGCGCACGAGCTCGGGCATGGCATGCACGGCGTTCTCTCCGCCAAGCAGACCGCGGTCAACCGTGATCCGATCCTTCCTCTTGCTGAAGTGGCCTCGGTGTTCGGCGAAATGCTGGTCACCGACTACCTGCTGGGGCGCCTGAAAGACCCCGAGGAGAAAATCGCGCTCTACTGCTCCAAGCTGGAGTCAGCCTTTGCCACGACGTTCCGCCAGAACATGTTCCATCGCTTCGAGGTGCGCACGCACGCCCTCATCCCCGATCACCAGCTGTCCACCGACGAACTGCGCTCCATCTATCACGAGGAGCTGCAGGGCATGTTCGGAGATTCCGTCATCATTCCGAAGCACTATGACATGGAGTGGGCCATCGTCCAGCACATGTTCATGTGGCCCTTCTACGTGTATGCCTACAACTTCGCCCAGCTCGTCGTCCTCTCGCTGTACCAGAAGTACCTGGAAGAGGGCGAGAAGTTCAAGCCCGTCTACTACCGCATCCTTGAGACCGGCAGCGCCATGACGCCAGCCGAGATCCTTGGCCTGGCCGGCATCGACCCGCGCGACAAGGCCTTCTGGCAGAAGGGCTTCGACTTCATGCGCACCCGCTGGCTCGAGCCCCTCGAGAAACTTGTGGCCGAGCGCCGCTGAAGAGACACGAGAACCGTCCCGGACTGTAACATTCGGGACGGTTCCATTTGTTACAGCGGTGCGACCGAACACAACAGAGAAGACACCGCTGGCGCGCCATCGTGAAGCTGCGGGCAACTTGCACACATGAGCGTCCTGCATACAATTGCATTGTATTGCACTGTATGGCAACTGGGAGGTGTATGATGGTGGCAAGTGAAACCCTGGCGATACGCATCACTCCAGAACTCAAGGAGCGCCTGGAGACAATAGCCAAAT
>JBNAWM010000064.1:0-8807 GCA_049699855.1 Candidatus Cryosericum sp. | reverse complement strand
CGTCTCCCGAGTATGACTTGACCATGCCGCGCACCGTGGAGCTCTGGATGCGAACATCGCCTGATTTGCTGATGACGTCGCCGTCCACGAGGCATGTCTCGCAGTCGACATCGCCGGAGGTGGACTGCGCGGATGCAAGGTGCGCCACCCCCCGGAGGGTGACGTCGCCAGAGACGCTGTGCGCGACCGTCTGCCCGGTGAGATCGGTGACGGTGATGTCGCCGGAAACGGTCTTGAGATCGCATGGCATGCCCACAGGGACCTCCAGCTCGATGGGTTCGCCGTCACCGCCCCCGCCGAAGCTGAATGAGAAGCCGTGGAATGTGCCGGATGTAAGTCCGGACTCCACCTCAATGCTGTCACCGCTGTGACGGGTCCGGACCGAGGACTGGCCTCGGACGACACGCACAGCTGCGAGCCCCGGAACTCCGTGTACGATGAGGTCCTCTGCGACCAGGCGCACGAGGAGGTTCGCCCCTGCTGCCTGGACGGGCGGCTCCGGTGCGGCTGGCTGAGCGGGCATGACAGGCGGCTCGGGCTGATGGAGAGGCTCCGGCTCATCCTCCTCGACCCCTCCCAGCGCCGCCAGCAATTCCTCCATCTGTTCCTGGGTGATGAGCCCTTTGTCCTTCAGATCATGCAGTCGGTCCGTCATCTTGGTCATCAGACTCCCCCTTGATCGTTTTGAGAACTGCATCGACGCTCAGATCTCCAGCTTCCAGCTTGTCCAGCAGGTCCATGACATCGCGCTTGCGCGCAGGTTTCTCAGTGGCCCTCTCCTCACCAGCCAGCCCCAAGGCCGCCAGAAGTTTGTCGAGGCGGCCGCGTACCGTGGGGTAGGACAGGTTCAGGCGATCCTGGACCTCCTTGAGGTTCCCGCGCGCGGCCAGGAAGGTCAGCAGGAACTGCTCGTCCTCAGAGGACAGCGCTGCAAACCGGTCCAGCGGATACGTTCCCCGCACAGTCGTGCCACAGGCCGGGCAGTGCAGCTCGGAGATTTCGAGCTGCGAACCACAGGAAGGGCAGGTTGTCGGCAGGCGTTTCATGACAGCCTCACTCGACACTGAGAACGACATCTGTTCCGTCGCCCGTGTGAACGGTCATGAGCTCGCCGGCAAAGTTGGGATCCGAAATCAGGCCCCTGATCTCGTCAATGTCGATGGGAACCTGCTTGCCGTCGACATCGATGGTGGTGCTCCCCTTGCGCGCCAGGATGTTGAGGCCAGCATTCATGAGGGCCATCGGGAACCTGAGGTCGACATGCTCGCCGTCTGCTTCATCGACGCGGATGCGAAAGGTGCGGCGGCCGCGGGGCTGTCCCCCTTGCAGGGACGAGCGGGGCTGTCCCGACTCCTTTGGCTCCAGAGCAGCCAGCAATTCATCGGCCTCGGCTCGTGACAGTTTGCCCTGCTGGACCATACGTTCGATCTTCTCGCGTTCTTCTGACATTGCTTCCTCCCAATCCTCAGAGTGTGGTTCAGTCGTACGGGATGTACTCGCGCCTGCCGCTGACCGTCCAGACGACGTCGAACAGGATTGCCGCCGTTGTTTTATCCAGTCTGCCACCGTGCACCATGTCCATGAGCCTTGTCGTCAAGTTGGTCATCTTCTACCTCCTGAGAGAATGTTGTGCAGTTGCACCTAAATAATATTTAATATCAGCTCAAAAGTCAAGAGCCGTACACAATGATTGTGAAGAAAAGATGAACTCACAAACGCATGACTAAGCAAAGATGTAGCAATAGATGAGCCAAAGAATGGCACCAGAGGAGGCTAGTGAATATTATTTAACTCTCCGAGCAATGTTGCCATAGACCATGGGGTCGTCGTCGTCCAGGGCTGCCTTGCGTGCAGGACGTACTTTTGGACCTCGGAGTGGGCACATGTCTTGCCTTAGCCTGGAATCGGTATCAGGAGCAGACGATCCGCTCCCGCTTCAGCGCTCTTGCTTCATTTCTGAACTTGATATAATAAAATGGGAGTAAGTGGAGTTGCTCTCCCTCTCGGCTGATGCAAGACCGGGCAGGGCAGGATGGTTTGCGGTCAAAGGTTGCCATGTGTGGAAAAGGAGATGCTTGCGATGCCGGACACTGTTGCGTCAAGCCTCTGGTTGTCTTTGGTGGACATTTCAGTGGTGTTTGCTGTCCTGACTTTGTTGATGGCCATCTGCTATGGTCTGAAATTCTTCAGTCGAGACCTGCTCATCGAGGGGTCCGCCATCGAAGACAGGGAGAGCATGGTGGATGTGGCTGCCGGAGACGAGCCAGCCTCCGAAATCCCGATGCTCCCCAGCGCGTCACATGGAGAAGGTTCTGAGCCTGCCGAAGCAACTGCTGTACCGCCTCAGCCAAGGTCCACAGTCTCTTCGGAGAGTTCGCTCCAGGGCGTCAACCCCGTGCCGCCCTCTGGCATGCGTGCGTTTCGCATCACAGTGGCGGGCAAGGTCTTCGAGGTCGAAGTGGACCGGGCGATGGACGACCCACCTGCGGTCGAATCGGCGTCTTTGCCCTCTGCGCCCCCTCCCATCGTTGCTCCCGCCGCCCCTCAGACTGCTCGCCCGCCTGCGCCACCTGCGGCTGCCACGTCCGACAAGGCGCGTGGAACGAGCTCACCCGCTCTCATGAAGTCGCCACTGCCCGGCAAAGTCCTCAAGGTGGTTGCCGCCGCCGGAAAAGCGTACAAGAAGGGAGACACGCTGATGATCATTGAAGCCATGAAGATGGAAAACGAGATCCTCGCTCCGCGCGACTGTGTCGTTGCCGAGGTCTTTGTCGCGGTCAATCAGGCCGTGAAGACGGGCGATCCCCTCTTGAGGATGGAGTAGGCCATGAATGTCATTCTGAGTGCAATCAAGGGTTTCAAGAGCTTCAGCGGCATCTACAACTTCACCTGGGGCAACCTGGTCATGCTGCTTGTGGCATGCCTCTTGATGTATCTGGCCATCGCCAAGAACTTCGAGCCGATCCTGCTGCTGCCGATTGCCTTTGGCTGTTTCCTTGCCAACATCCCGGCCGCCAAGGGAGCCTTCTACACCATCAATCCTGACTACGTCCGCGATCTGACGGGAACCATCAAGCCAACGGCCTTGCTCGACTTCTTCTACTTCCTAGTCAAATCTGAGATCCTGCCACCCCTGATTTTCCTGGGCATCGGCGCCATGACGGACTTCGGCCCACTGCTGGCCAACCCCGTGTCCCTGCTGCTGGGTGCCGCTGCGCAGTTTGGTGTCTTTGTGGCCATGGTGACGGCCAAGCTGCTGCACTTTGGCATCGGTCAGGCAGGAGCCATCGGCATCATCGGCGGGGCCGACGGGCCAACGGCCATCTACACAGCAACCAAGCTGGCGCCGGAGCTGCTGGGCCCCATTGCGGTCGCCGCCTACACCTACATGTCCCTTGTGCCGTTGATCCAGCCGCCCATCATGCGCCTGCTGTCGACCCATGAAATGCGCAGTACCGTCATGGAGCAGCTGCGGCCCGTGAGCAAGCTGGAGCGCATCCTGTTCCCCATTATCACGACCTTCGTCATCGGCATCCTCCTGCCTCCCGTGGCACCCCTCGTGGGCATGCTCATGCTGGGCAACCTCATGCGCGAGAGCGGCGTGGTCGACCGGCTCAGCAACACCGCCGCCAACGAACTCATCAACATCTGCACGATCTTCCTGTCGGTTGCCGTGGGGGCCTCGATGAATGCGGAGTCCTTCCTCAATCTCAAGACGCTGTACATCATCGGACTGGGCGTCGTCGCCTTCGGATTCAGCACGGCCGGTGGCATGCTGTTGGGCGACCTCATGTGGGTGCTGTCGGGACACAAGATCAACCCGCTCATCGGCTCAGCGGGCGTGTCGGCTGTTCCCATGGCGGCGCGTGTCAGCCAGAAGGTGGGCCAGCAGGACAACCCCGCCAACTTCCTGCTCATGCACGCTATGGGACCCAACGTGGCTGGCGTCATCGGAACGGCAGTTGCGGCAGGAATCATGATCAGCCTTCTCCAGCACTAGCACAAGCGCGCATTTCAACGGTGAGGCCGGCAGCGTGATGTGGCTGCCGGCCTTTTCCATGCCGTGGTCGGGTGGTCCCCTGCCCGTCAGGACGACTGGTCGAAGGCTTTCACAACGATCTCTGCAAGCAGGGTGCCTTCGGAGGCGAGCTCCTCCTCCGAGGGGCGCATAGCCTTCGGGTCGGGGATGTACCCAAGGGCATCCGCATGGCCAACGACGATGGCGCCACGTGCCGTGAGGCGTCTTTCCATCCGTTTCAGGGCGCCGGGGTTGCCCGTCGTGCCGCCGACAGCGATGATGAACACCCTCCTGCCACTCAGCGCGGCGTTGCGCACGAAGGTGACGAAAGCCGGCGTTGGACGACCGAGCCATACGGGGGTCATGAGGACGACCTGCTCACCAGGGCCGAGTGCATAGTCGGGATGGACCAGGGTTGTTCCCCAGCCCAGCAGGGTGGAGCGCAGGGCACGAAACATGCCTCCATTCTCCATCTTTCGGCTGTCCACCAGCTCGCGCAGACGAGCCCCGGTCGCCTGTGCCAGACCCTGGGCGATCAGCCTCGTTGATCCTTCGCGGCTGTAGTACACGATGAGCGGATTCATGGGTGGCTCAGGGGATCCACCCACGCTCATCCTTCCTCGCTGTGCGGCTCGCGCAGCAGATCCGCCAGGCGCTCACCTGCATGCTGCAGCTCCTCGGCCGTGGCAGAAGGACCTGCCCTGCCTGTGGCGCTGAGGCCGTGGATGTGATGGACACCGATGACCTGACCGCCGCGATCGCGGACCATCTTCTCCAGGCGGCTCGACGTAGCAAGGTTTTCTCCGCTTTCGCCAAGAGCCACGATGAGGACCTTCTTGCCAGTCAGGTCCACGCCTCGCACGAAGGCATTCATGGCAGGTGTGGGGTTTCCGGCCCAGACAGGGGTTATGAGCACGACGGTCTCGTACGGTCGGACATCGTAGTCGGGGTCGACAAGGCGGGCAGACCTGTGGAACAGCGCCGCCAGGACTGCAGCAAGCATGTTGGTGCGAGGGTCGGCGTCGACCAGCTCCCGCAGCGTTCCTTCCAGCTCGTGAGCGAGTGCGGCCGCCACCGTTCTTGTGGAGCCCGTTCTGCTGTAGTACACGATCAGTGTGTCCATAACGCCTCCTCGTGCCCGTGATCTGGATGATCTCCACCTCTCCGGGTCATTTGTGGTATTATATGATGACGGTGGGTTCCATGCAAGCGTTCGGTGACAGGTGGTCGGACCGTGATGGTGGCAGCCGGGCAGGCGTGATGGTGAAAGGAGTTGGGCGTTGACTGATCGACAGATGTTCTCTGCGGAACCCCTTGAAGAGCGACGTACCATCGGCCGGTCAGTCCTGCTGGCTCCCGGACGGGCCCGAACTGCCGAGGCAGTCTTGCGAGCCTCTGCACGGCCATTTGACAGCTGGCACGAGGTGGAGTGCGTCGATGAGGAGTGCCGCGACGCACTCAGGTCGCTCGTGGGGACGGCGCAGGCCGAGGTTGTCGTCGTTCCAGGTGCGGCATCGCTTGGTATCGAAGTCGCCGTTGTCGCCGCATCTCCCCCGGGGGCGGTGGTCCTTGTGCTGGGGCACGGGCCCCAGGGCGAGCACACGGCGTACGTGGTGTCGCGGCGCGGGCGTATCGCCGACATCCTGCGGGCAGGCGAGGATGGCAGGGTCGACCTGCAGCTCCTGCGGGAACGTCTGGTCAAGACGCATCCCTCGACCATCGTCGTCTCGCATGTCGACAGTGAGAGCGGCATTGTCGCGCCTTTGGACGAGTATGCGCAGGTCATCGGCGAGGCAGCACCCGAGGCACTGCTGGTCGTCGATGGCACGTGGGCGACAGGCTGTATGCGCGAGAGCATGGACGAGTGGCGCGCGGACCTGGTGTTCACGGACAGCGGCTCCATGCTGGGTGGTTGTCCGGGGCTGGTGCTGGGCGTCGTCAGCAATCGCCTGAGTATGCGCCGCGTGCGCCGCGATGCCGCCATGCCCCTCTACATTGAGTTGGCTCGGTGGTCATCGCCCGTCGGAGCCGAGGTGCCCCCCAACCTCATCTTTGCCCTGCAGGCCGCCACGCGCGGGGTTCGGGACGAGGGGCTTCCCCAGCGCTTCCAGCGCTGTGAAGACACAGCCCGGGCATTTCGCGAACAGGCGGCCTCTCACGGGTTTGGTGTGTTTGCACCACCCGGGCGCGAGGCATCCACGCTGACGGCGCTGCGGCCTGCCGGCGGGCTGGACACCGCCGAATGGCAGCAGGAACTCGCACGTCGTGGAGTCGAGACAGGCATGGGACCGACCGGTCTCATCGTGGCCCACGGCGGCGACACGTGCCGGGGCGACCTCCAGCAATTCTGGCGCGCCGTGGAGGACGTGCACTCCTCAGGAAGGGACTTTCCCGTTACCAGCTGAGCGGGCGCGCACCTTCCTTTTGCCCGTGGGCAGACCCAGCGAGAGCGCGTCTTCGGGACACACAGCCACGCAGTCACCACACCGGATGCACTCGGCACTGGTTGGGTTTACGGACGGATCGACACCCATCTTGCAGACAGCCGCGCACATCCCGCAATGGGTGCACTTGTCCTTGTCCAGCGACAGCTGAACGACGCTGACGGGGTTGAAGACTCCGTAGATGGCGCCCAGTGGGCAGACAAACCGGCAGAATGGGCGATAGATGACAACCGATGCCGCGATCGTCCCGGCCAGCAGGCTGAGCTTCCACAGGAACAGCCATCCGGCTGCGCCGCGCAGGGAAGCGTCAACAGCCATGAGGGGCAGTGCCGCTTCCAGCGTCCCCACGGGACACACCAGCTTACAGAACCACGGGTCGCCAACGCCGTACGAGTCGCGGATCAGCATGGGCATGAGGATGACCAGTATCACCAGAACCGCATATTTGAGATAGCGCAGGCGCGTCGGACCGATGCGCACCTTGTGGGAGTGGATGCGATACAACAGCTCCTGGATGAGACCAAAGGGGCAGACCCAGCCGCAGATGGCGCGTCCGAAGCCGACGCCGAACAGGGCGATGAACCCGGAGACGTACAGCGAAACACGGCTCTTGGTACCATCGAGGACTGCCTGCAGAGATCCGATGGGGCAGGAACCCCAGGCGCCCGGACATGAATAGCAGTTGAGCCCCGGGACGCAGACCGCCTTGCTGGAGCCGCTCCAGACGCGGCCCCGGATGAACCCGGCCAACCACGAGTTCTGAAGGACGGCGGTGATGGCCTGGACGGCAGTCCTGCTCCTGCGTACCTTCCTGAGCTTCAGGGTCCTGAGGTTCATGAACTCAGCCGATGCCGATGCACTCCAGGCAGACCTTGGTGGCCTTCGTCAGAACGGTTTGGACCTCCCCGTTCCTGGCGCCGAGGACGATGCCGGTGACCGCAAGGCCGGCCAGGAGGGCGCGCAGCAGCCAGACCCGCCTGTTCATGTCTCTACGATCCTGCGGGCAGGCTGGCCAGCATGTTCTGGATGACACTGACCCACTGTGCCTTGCTCCTGGAACCGGTGAGGATCGTTCCCACCACGGTGCCCGTGCGGTCGACGAAGAAGGTTGTCGGCACGACGCTCACGCTGCTGAGGATATTCTGCAGGATCGAAGCGTCGGGGATGATGCTCGGATAGGTGGCTCCGGCAGCGCTTGTCTGCTGGCGCGCGGTATCCTCAGTTGCCTTGTTGGCATCGGTCCGTTGGAAGGATGTGTCGGCGACGATGCCCAGCAGGGCGAAGTCGGTGGATGGAAAGGCCGAGGGCAGTTGGGCCAGGTCGGGCATCTCGCGGATGCATGGGCCGCAGAAGGTTCCCCAGATATTGACCATGGTCAGCCGCTGCTTGGCGAAGAAGCTGTTGTCGATGGTGTTGCCGTGCAGGTCCGTGGCGCTGAACGCGGGGATGACATAACCGGTGCCCAGGCTGGAAGCGGGCGCTCCAGTCCCCGTGGCGGCGGAGGGAGCGTTGGTCGTGCGCAGGCCTGAAATGACGACGACCGCGACAAGGATCACCGCGGCTGCCAGGATCAGGATGGTCAGTTTGTCAGGCTGTTTCTTCTTGGATGTGGTCTTCACTGTTCACCTCGCATGGGATCCCGAGCATGATACTCCTTTCCCGCGCGGCATTCAAGAGGCATTGTCAACACACGTCATTGACAAAGAAGAGACAGGAGCTACGTTCAGGGGACCCACAAGCGGCAGAGGGCCGTGCGCCAGCAGCCTAGCCGATGATCAGGTCGTCCAGAGAGCGCTTGGGCACGTGATGGGTCTGCTGGGCATCTCTCCAGTACTTGATGTCGCCATCGGGACCGACGGCATCGATAACCACGCTCTCCTTCGGCTTGCCGATGGCCAGCACGAACACGATCTCGTAGCGCTCGGGGATGTCCAATACCTGACGCAGGGCCGATTTGTTGACCGAAGCGATGATACAGCCGCCAAGGCCTTTCTCGACCGCGCCAAGGAGGATGCTCTGCGAGCAGATGCCGGCATCCCAGTTGAAGTTGGTGGAAACATCCGCATCAGCCAGCACTACGATGTACGCAGACGGGCGCTCTCCCTCCGGTGGCCCATCCCAGTCCTTGAGGTACGCAGCCCACGCAAGGTTCGGGAAGATGAGGGCGTTCTTCTCCCTGGTGCAGGACAGCATGTACCGCAAAGGCTGCTTGTTTGCGGCGGATGCGGACAGCCGTGCCAGGTCGACCAGTTCCCTCAGCGTCGGGCAGTCGACGGGAACATCTTCATAGAACCTTCGGTAGCTTCTGTTCTTCAGAACGAGATCCTTCATCATGGCAACCTCCT
>JBNAWM010000063.1:7686-8909 GCA_049699855.1 Candidatus Cryosericum sp. | reverse complement strand
ACTCCGAACATCAGCGCTATGTCGGGCTGAGGGGGTAGCAGAGATGCCTACACTACAGGAAATCGCTCTAAAAACCAGTGGCGCCGATGCTCGTCTGGTATCGGGCCATCGCATGTGTTCCGGCTGTGGCATTGGTTCGCTTGTCAAGACCGTGCTCGCGGCGTCTGACAAGCCAGTTATTGTCGTAAGCGCGACTGGATGTCTTGAAGTCGTCACGAC
Organism: Candidatus Cryosericum sp.; assembly: GCA_049699855.1. Classification (GTDB taxonomy): domain Bacteria; phylum Caldisericota; class Caldisericia; order Cryosericales; family Cryosericaceae; genus Cryosericum. The sequence continues at coordinate 8,690 of JBNAWM010000063.1, read as the reverse complement.
CATCTATCCATTCACCGCGTGGAATACGCCCTGGATGCACTTGACTTTTGAAAATGCTGCCTCTGTTGCTTCTGGGATCGAGGCTGCGTACAAGGTTCTGAAGCGTCGCGGCAAGATTGAGGATGAGGTGAACATTCTCGCGATCGGAGGCGACGGTGGCACGTACGACATTGGATTCCAGGCGCTGTCCGGTGCACTTGAGCGGCAGCACAGGTTCATGTACCTCGTCTACGATAATGAGGCCTATATGAACACCGGCAACCAGCGCAGCGGAGCCACCCCCTTTGGGGCGAGCACTACGACGGTCCCTGCTGGAAAGGTCAGTTTCGGTAAGCCCCAGTGGAGAAAGAATTTGGTCGAAATCGCAGCAGCGCATCGAATTCCCTACGTGGCACAGGCTGCCGTGAACAATACCATGGACCTGTACAAGAAGGCTCAGAAGGGTTTTGCAGTCGACGGGCCGTCCGTTCTAGCCGTTCTGCAGCCCTGCACGACCAACTGGGCTTTCGATCCTGCACTGACTATGCAGTACTCGAAGCTGGCTGTGGAGACGAATTTCTGGCCGTTGTACGAGATCGAGAACGGTGTCGTTCACATCAACGTAAAGCCATCGAACCGGAAGCCGATCGAGGAGTTCCTCAAAGGTCAGACACGCTTCCGTCATTTGTTCAGGCCCGAGAATGCTCATGTCATTGTTGAGATGCAGAAGATGATCGATGATGAATGGGCACGCTTGCTGAAGATCGAGGAGTCTGGGATTCAGTTCTAAAACTTCTATTGGTTGTATTCATCAGCCCACCGGCTACAATAGCGGTGGGCTGATTTGCGTCCAAGGAGCAAGCTGATGATAACGAAGGTCATAGTGTACTCTGTCACGGGGCATTCGCGCAAAGTGGCGGAGGGCATTGCGACGGAGCTGAAAACCCCGTTGTATAGTCTTACCGATCAGTTCAGCACACATGTGCCAGGGTGGAAGCGCATGGCTGTGCGGGCAGTGCGGGGGT
>JBNAWM010000063.1:0-7676 GCA_049699855.1 Candidatus Cryosericum sp. | reverse complement strand
GTTCAGTTCCACGGGGGCTTCGTTTGAGCGGGGGGAGAGCGTTGTCCTGGTCTTTCCCTACTGGGGTGGGGATATGGTGCCTGCAGTCTCAGGATTGGTGCGTTCTATCGATCTGACAGGCGTGACGGTCTTCCTGGTCATGACGCGAAGTCTGAATGGTGGAGACGAACTCCTCTCGCAACTTGAAGACGATATCACAAGGCAGGGCGGCATAACAGGTGGAGTATTCAGTGTCAGAACTCTCTGGCGAGGGCCACAGCGCCTCTCATCGCTTGGAAAGCGCATCGGACATGCCATAGAAAAAAACTCGCCTCAGGGAATCCCGCAAAGTCTTGCCGAGCGATTGGAAGACGTCATTGATGACATGGTCGACCTGAGAGATCGGTATCTCCAACTGGTCGAGATAACCCCTGATACGCGTCTGAAGCGAACATTCAGGCTGCTTGCAGCAGATGAGGTGGCCCACATGCAGCAAATACAGCAATTGTACCGCACGTATACGGGTGTGGTGCACGAGCCTCATCGACCACGGATCGCTCCTCTTACGGCCGACCAGATGCACAACTTTATTGCGCTGGTTCAAGAGCTTGGTGTCAATGTGGATGCTGAAAAGAAAGCGGCAGCGATGTATCAGGCCATTGGGAGGCAGTACGCCAGCCAGACTGATGTCGTCCGCGAAATGTCCATGCTTCTGGAGTCCAGCAGCAGGCGGAGCAGGCGCATTGGGCGCCTTTATCGCAAGCTCAGTCGCCAGTGTGCATGACGGTGATTTTCTTCACGAGTTTTGGTCTGTTGATGTTATCGTGTTTGTGATAGGCTGAAAAAGCCAATCCTGCGATCGAGAGTGTTTTGTGGTTGCCGGAACAGGAGGCACATGATGATCTATCTGGACAACTTCCGCAGTACGATGGTCGCGCCCGAAGTATGGGAGGTCATGCATGCTGTTGCTGCTGAGGACTATGCCGTGCCAGCGGCATTTACCCAATGCGGCACACAAGCTGCGGAGCTCGTAGAGAAGGCTCAAGACCGTTTTGCTGCTGCCATTGGAGCTTCACGGAGCGAGGTCGTGTTTACTGGCAGTGGGACCGAGGCCGTCAATATCGCTCTCCTTGGTGGTGCTCGTGCCCAGGCATTGGACAAGCCTGAAATCATCGCCAGTGAGATTGAGTATCCCGCGACGCTTGCGATCTGCAGAGCACTGGAGAAGGAAGGGTACAAGGCCCACTACATCAAGGTGGATGGTGAAGGCCGCTACAATCTCGATGAGCTGGCCTCACACTTGAATGAACATACGGCGATGGTAAGCCTTATGGGCGTAAATCACATGATCGGTACCATTGAACCCATAGCGAAGGCGGGAGAACTGATTACCGAAGCTTCGCAACGGATCGGGCGCAAGATTCCCTATCATATCGACTTTGCCAGCGCTCTCCAGACACAGCGGCTTGATGTTGATGCGGTTAAGGCCGACCTTGTCAGTTTTTCGAGCAACAAGATTCATGGTCCGAAAGGGGTGGGCGCCCTGTATGTTCGAAAAGCGACCAGGATTCATCCCATCACGTTTGGCGCCGAGTCGTATTCTCCTCTTGTACCGGGGACGCCCAACACCATGGGTATTGCAGGGTTTGATAAGGCCATTGAGTTGTTGTATGCCAATTTTGACAGTGATGTCGAACACATGCGCAGCCTTGTGACCCGACTTGCCAGCGGGATTGAGGAGCGTATTCCTTACATCCTTCTGAACGGACCGAAGGGCTTGGAGCGGGCTGCGTCGCATCTCTGCTACAGTTTTCTGTTCATCGAGGGTGAAGCCATCATGATGTTCCTTGACATGGAGGACATCATCGTCGATACAGGTTCTGCTTGTGCCGCAGCGACTCTAAAGCCGGACTATATCTTGATGGCGATTGGGCGGAATCACGAGCAGGCACATGGGTCGATCCGCTTTACCCTGTCGCGCTACACAACCGAGGCGGACATTGATACAACTCTGCTGAAGCTTGTTCCGATCGTTGAACGACTGCGCGCGCAGAGCACCATCAAGCCGCCGGCACACTAGGAGGTCAGCATGGCCATCAAATACACCGCCAAGGTCATTGAGCATTTCAAGAGTCCGCACAACGTCGGCGTCATAGAGAATGCAGACGCAAGCGCAACCGAAGGGTCGCCGGCGTGTGGCGACGAGATCACGGTCTATCTGAAGATCGACAAGGCAACAGACCGTATTGAGGACGTCAAATTCCAGTCCTACGGATGTGCATCAAACATCGCTACAGGGTCGATCATTACGGACCTGGCCAAGGGAAAGACGATCGATGAAGCTGAGGCCATCACGTGGAAGCAGGCGGCCGATGAACTTGGAGGGCTGCCGCCGGTCAAAATGCACTGCTCGGTGCTTGCTGTCGATGGGCTGCGGTCGGCTATCCGCAAGTACAAGAAAGATACCAAGGGGATCGACTATGATTCCGAACTTGATGTCAAGGCGGTGACTGAAGAGCTGAAGCATGTGCTCTGGCCTCCTGTCGGGGTCGACATCATTACGTTGCAGATGGTCAAGTACATTGGTATCGATCAGGGAGCAGTCAAGGTTGAAGTGAGCATCAGCTCCGATGACAAGTTCCTGGATCCGACCATCGATGAGATTATCGAGCATGTCAGCAAGATCAAGGGCGTCAAATCAGTCAATGTGGAGAACGTCTAGGTCAACTGTCTTTGCGACAGCAGAAATGCAAAACTTTAGGAGGAAACGATGATCGATCTTCGTTCGGATACTGTTACGAAGCCGACGCAGGCAATGCGCGATGCCATGGCGACTGCGGAGGTTGGCGACGACGTCTATGGCGAGGATCCCACGGTCCTCAGACTGGAGGAGCTCGCAGCAAGAATGCTGGGCAAGGAAGCAGGCCTGTTTGTCGTGTCAGGCACCATGGGCAACCAGGTTGCCATCATGACGCACACGCAGCGGGGCGATGAGCTGATCACCGAGGCGGAGAGCCACATCTTTTACTACGAGGTGGGAGACATCGCCATGTTGTCGGGAGTGCAGGCGCGGCAGGTTCCCGGAAAGAGGGGAATTATGGATCCGGACGATGTCAAGCACGCCATTCGTGATGCCAGCAACATTCACTTTCCCCGGACTTCGCTGATCGCCCTGGAGAATACCCACAACCGCGGCGGAGGAAAAATCTGGCCCATCGAATATGTGCGCGAGATCGCAGGAACGGCTCGCGAGCACGGTATAGCCATCCACATGGATGGTGCTCGCATTTTCAACGCTTCAGTCGCCTCCGGCATCGCCCCGGATGTGTGGGCGTCCTATGCAGATTCAGTCATGTTCTGCCTTTCAAAAGGGCTGTGTGCGCCCGTTGGTTCAGTGCTCGTTGGCTCAAAGGCATACATAGAAAGAGCGCGAAAGAACCGCAAGCGCCTGGGAGGAGGACTTCGCCAGGCGGGGATCATTGCTGCTGCCGGGATTGTTGCACTTGAGACAATGGTCGACAGATTGGCAGAGGACCATGCCAACGCGAAACTGCTCGCCGGCGAGTTGGCGAAACTTGGGTATGGAGCTGATCCGGCCGAAGCAGAGACAAACATGGCTATGGTCGACATCACTGCGAGTGGCAGGGATGCACCAGCCTTTGTGAAGGCGATCAAGGAAAAGGGTGTCTTGTGCAATGCCGTGACACCAACCACCGTCCGTCTGGTCACGCATCACGATGTGACCAGAGAGCAGTGCTATGAGGCTGTCCAGACCTTCAAATCGCTGCTATAGCTTATTTCTGTGACTCGTGACATGGGAGGAAGCAATGCTGGAACCGAAACACGTTGAAGGCACAAACACCAGGCACAAGGTCTTTTTGTACACACTGACGACATGCGGCTGGTGTCGCAAGACGAAGGCGCTGTTGCAGGAACTGGGCGTGGCGTACGACTACATAGATGTCGATGATCAGCAGGGCGCAGACCGAGAGCTCGCCAAGCAGGAGGTCCTTAAATGGAACTCTTCGCTGTCCTTTCCGACGATGGTCCTTGACGACAGCGAGACCGTTGTCGGGTTCTCGGAAGTCAGAATCCGGAGGCTTGCTTCGGAATGAGCGATATTTCCGACGAGAAAGTCACAGAAGTCTGGGAGAGGCTTGTCCGAGAGGCACAGGAGTCCGGATACATCGTCAATCCGGACGACGCCTTCGCCAGAGACCTGGTGCGGGGACTTTTGGAGAACGAAGCACGCTATGGGTACCGTGCATGTCCCTGCCGCCTCGCATCTGGCGTCGCCAGCGAGGACCGGGACATTGTGTGCCCGTGTGATTACCGAGATGCTGACCTTGATGAGTACGGTACCTGCTACTGCGGCCTGTACGTGTCGCCAGAGGTCAGTCGCGGTGAAAAGGCCATTGCATCTATTCCGGATCGGCGACCTGTTGGTGGCGTGCCCGCTCAAGATGAGGAGATGGAGAAGATTTCAATCCATGGTCTGGCATTTCCCGTCTGGCGTTGCAAGGTGTGTGGGTACCTCTGTGCCAGACCGCAGCCTCCATTGGTTTGTCCAGTCTGCAAGGCAGGAAAGGAACGGTTCGAGCGCTTCATGTAGGCTGGGTAGTTGTTGTAGCAACTGCTGCTCTGCGCTTCCTGGGGAGTCTGGCAGCAGTTGCTTTTCCGCAACGGCAGGAGCACCTTTTTGGCCAATTCGGCCAGAACGTTCAAGCACTCTGATTTGACAGAAGGTGCCCGTTCTGGTATAGTCACGATGTGATGCCTTGAGCATCAGATGATATGTGTACATGAGCGGGAGGTCCACAATGGCGGAGCAAAGGGCTTGTACCAACTGATGGCAGGGGCGCTGCTCATCCAATAAACTGCAGTCGTGAAGTTGTCAACTCATAGAAAGACACCCAATTCTCTGGTTACCGACTTGTAGAGAGTTCTTTAGTTGCGTTTCCCCTGTCATACAGGTTGCCATTTGTCACATTCACTCTGGAGGTAACACTGTATGCAAACCGCTATTCATGTAGAACATCTGACTCGCGTCTTCAATCGGAGAGGGACACCGCCGTTTCACGCACTGCGTGGTATCAGTTTCGACGTTTCCTACGGCCAGATCTTTGGACTCCTGGGACCGAACGGCGCCGGAAAGACCACAACGATCAAGATCATGTCGACGCTTCTTCTTCCAACATCGGGAGAGGCAACGGTTGCAGGGTTTGATGTTGCCAGGGAGTACAGGAGAGTGCGTCCGCTCATTTCGCTCATTTCGGGTGGTGAGACGTCGGGGTATGGCATTCTTACGGTCGAGGAACAGCTCTGGATGTTCAGCCAGTTCTATGGTATGCAGACCCCGGTGGCCCGGGCTCGCATTGAGGAATATCTGAGGGTAATCGGCATGTGGGATGACAGGCATCAGCAGATGAACCGTCTTTCCACCGGCATGCGTCAGAAGGTCAATCTTGTGCGAGGCCTGGTCACGGATCCGAAAGTACTGTTTCTTGATGAGCCTACTCTTGGCGTCGATGTCGAGGCGAGTGTTGTCATCAGACGCATTGTGCGCGCATGGGTCCAGGAGAAGGCTGAGCGGGCCGTCATCCTGACAACGCACTACATGGCCGAGGCGGACGAGCTCTGTTCGGCTGTGGCGATTATCAATCACGGTCTCATCCTGGCCAATGCTCCTCCCTCCCAGCTCAAGCAGAGTCTGGACAACAGGGCGCACTACCAGATTACCCTGGACCGGTTTGAAGCTGGCCAGCTCGGTCGTCTTGCGACCAGCATGAGCAGTGGAAACGATTTGGCACTGGAGATCGACGAGGTGTCAGGAAGGCCGGTGCTCGTGGCCCACCTCGTGCGTGAGAGCGATATTGCTCAGCTGATCGCAGCGCTGGCAGAGCAAGGCGCCAACCTCGCATACATGCGAAAACTTGAGCCAACCTTGGAGGACGCATTTCTGCACATGGTCGGCAGGAGGTTCGAAGATGAAGAGGCAGCTTCTCCTGTTTCTTAGGACCATGAACGCGCGCGCCTACGTGCGCATTTTTGGGCAGATGCGAGAGGCAACCTGGGTCGTTGCGAGCATCATCGGCGGCTTTTTCACCATGATGACGTACATCTATCTGTATCGGAGCCTGGGCACTGGGACCGAATTCAGCGGCATGGTCGTGCTGGGCGGGTTCATGACGCCGTTCTTTCTGAACGTTCTGTGGGGCGTTGCGACACAGTTGTACTGGGAAAAGGAAATGGGGAACCTTGAACTGATGCTGGTGAGTCCGGCTCCCCTGTCCGCTTTTCTCATCGGTCTTTCTGTAGGCGGCGCGATGCATACCATGCTGCGTTCCGTTGCGGTGCTGTTCTTTGGCGTGGTTGTCTTCCAGGTTCGGTTTGTGCTGTTGCATCTCCCCTGGGCTCTCCTGGTCTTTCTGGTGACTCTTTTCTCGATGTATGGACTGGGAATTGTTTTCTCATCGCTGTTTCTTTACCATGGGCGTGACGCGTGGCGCACCGCCGATCTTGTCATGGAACCCACCAATGTGCTCTCTGGCTCGTACTTTCCGGCGCGATTTCTGGGAACAGGATTGCTGGGCGTCGCTGTGCTCATCCCGACAACACTGGGTCTGGATGCCTTGAGGCAGCTTCTTATCTCATCATTTGCGCCAATAGTGCTGAACTGGCGCTGGGAGCTGCTCATCCTGTGTGGACTGGGACTTGTGTTCTCATGGATCGCTTCCTGGGCGCTGCGTTCTGTCGAGTACAAGGCGAGACGCGATGCCCGCCTGACGCTGAGGTGGCAGTGATGAAAGGTTTCCTTGCGTCCATGTATGTTGGACTCCAGATTGAAAGCAACTGGACAAAGAAGTGGGTCTGGCTGCTGTACCTCGCCGTCTATCCGATCGGCAGCTTTCTCGCTGTGACGATTTTGTACGGTGTCTTTGGCAAAGAGTCGGGGCAGCTTCCTTACGCGCTGTATGGGACCATTTTCTACTACTCCCTCAGCATGGTGTTCTTTGACATGGCATTCAGCGTGCATGACGACCGCGAGCACTATCAAACGCTGAAATACATCTTTCTTTCGAGTACTTCCTACTTGACGTACTTGTGCGGTCGCGCCGCGACGCGTTATCTGATTGCCATCACCGGGATTGTTATCAACCTTGCCTGGCTTATCCCCGTACTGCACTTGCCGTTTCACCCGAGCTGGGGCTATGCCATCGCAGGCATGGTTCTTGGCTATCTTGTGGCAACGGGTCTTGGCTTGATGGTGGCTTCTGTATTTCTCCTGACGATCAAACTGGACGTTGACGTGGTCGATGCCCTGTTCGGGGGAATGTTTGTGCTGAGTGGAGCGTTGTTTCCGCCAAGCGTTTTTCCGGTGGTGCTTGCCAGGATTGCTGAGTTTGTCCCGATGAGCGCTTTTATCGAACTGATGCGGCGGTCTGTGGCCGGATCCGCCCTCGCCAGTGCCTATAGTGGCGTCCTTATGCCGGAGCTGCTGGGAAGAGTAGCGCTATCCGCCGTCATCGTGTTCGTGATGGGGGCGTTGCTGGTGGCAGTGGGGAGTCGGCAGGCACAGCGCAAGGGCTACATCGATGTGACCACAGCGTTCTAGCTTCTTTTTTTTGCCGGATGAGAGCAGTCAGCGGCCCCATCCTGCCCAGGACAGGGCCGCTGGGTTTCAGCAGGCGGGATCC
>JBNAWM010000062.1:8511-9013 GCA_049699855.1 Candidatus Cryosericum sp. | reverse complement strand
TCAATCCCTCATAGGAAGTTGCTGAACCCTTTCTAAAATCGCATATTCACTTTGATTATTGTATGTTTCAATCCCTCATAGGAAGTTGCTGAACTCGTTCATAGTGTGTTGAATTCTGACGACTGTGCAATGGCCATGTTTGGAGCTGACCACGCTGGAGACAAGTGCGATCTTGAAGCAAATCGAGTATCAATCGGTTGTCAAGGTGCATTGCGTACTGTCGTCGTACCCCCGGGGATTTTGCACGATTCGGGGTAGACGACACCGGAGACCTACAAAATGGCAGAGAGAGGGTCTCCCTTTTGCTGCCCGAGGATCTCGCGCTGAGTGTAGCGATCAGTGCGCATTACATAAAATAGCACACAATCCTCGTCTTTGTCAAAACGTTTGCGGACGTCAGACTTCAGTCTCTCGAATTGAGCGTCTGTGAGCTCTCCTTCCAGAACGGAGTTCTGTACCCAATTGAGATACTGGCGGCCGACTTTGAGAATGCGGCCGACTC
>JBNAWM010000062.1:0-8501 GCA_049699855.1 Candidatus Cryosericum sp. | reverse complement strand
ACACGCTACCACCGTGCTATAAATGGTTCATACGGTTTGTCCCCCAGGATATGCTTCTCAATCTTGTACATTTCAAGGCGAACCAATTCGCGATAGGAGACGTTGCGTTTCATCTCTCGATGCTGGATTGTCGTGGCGAGTTTTTCTTCGAACTCCTGGACGAAGATGCGAGACCCGTCTTCGGTCATATAGATGCCGCCTGCTTGCTCAGCGAAGTGTTCTGCCCTGATCATATGTTTGTTGAGAAGGGAGAAGATCGTGCGATCCACGATGAGGGGCTTGAAGAGGTCTGCCACGTCGAGGTTGAGAGTAAAGCGGCGCTCATTGGTCGTATGCACGTAGCCGATGCGGGGATCGAGATGGGTCTTGTAGATCTCGCTCAAGACGACGCCATACAGGCAGGAGTTGCCAAAGCTGATGAGAGCATTGAGGCGGTTCTGTGGTGGTCGGCGCGTGCGGTTGTCGAAGCCGAATTCATCGGAGGAGATGATAGCGTCGAAGGCTTGGTAATAAGTTTGTCGTCCATTTCCCTCCATGGCGAGCAGTTCGTCGATTGTCCCAACGGCCGGAATTGCGTCGAGGAACGTCTGAACACCTCGTTCCTGGTCCTGAACGGGGACTCCCTTGTTGCGGTAGTACGCCAGCACCTTGAGGATGTTCTGCAGGCTACCCGCCACGAGGCGTCTAGCAAGATCGAGCCTCCGCCTGGCGTCCAGGTAGCAGGCGCACTGCTGAAGGATGACTTCGCCAGAGTTGTAGTGTTCGCGCGGATAGAACGAGCCGACATAGTATTCATAGTGGTTGAAGAAGTGGACAAGGATCTCCTGCTTGGAGAGGTATTCCAGTGCACGTTTGTTAAGGGTCACTTCGCCAAAGATGTCGATCTCTCGCGTCGTCTCAATTGGGATATATCGCTTCGTCCCGTCAAGCGTCTCAAGAAAGATGGTATTATCCTTACGCTTAAGTTCTCCATTGCTGAAAATGTAAATTGTTCGTTCGCTCATGTGGGCTTTTCTCAGGAGGCGCAGAACTCAAGATAAGCACAGTGTGCACAGAACCTCCCCGACACATAGGGCGGAGGAGTTGGCAACGCTATCAGGGATCGGATGTCGGCAATAGCCGCATCGAGTTGCCGTTCGTTTTCGGGTGACAATTCGACGCTCAGTTTCTTCCGCTCTTTGGGAAAGAGAAGCTGGCCCTCGGCGTCGACACCTCGTTCTTTCAACTGACGCAGATAGAAGCATACCTGCATGATTGCGGGCAACGTGAAGTGGCTTGATTTCTTCACTTCGCCCACCAGAATCTTCCCATGTTCCTCACGTATCAGGTCCAGTCGTACGTCACCAATGATGATCTCTTTATCATCGCGCTTGTACGACTCCTCATGCAACAGGCGCCCGAGTTCCAGGCGGTCATAGTCTTCCCTGGGGTTCAGCTCATGTGCCATAAGCCAGACCTCGCGTCTGCAAACGAAGTAGTACCAAATGAGTGTTCCCGTAACGTGGTCGGGCATGGTTACCAGATGCGCGCAGACGTGTCGCCCTGATTGAAACCAGTCACTGGATCATAGAAGGCTGTCAATTGGCTGGAAGGCAAATAGAAAAAGGAATCAGAACCCTCAAGGACGGGCAGACCTGTTTCCTTGAAAAGATCGACGGGAACGTTCACAACAAACTGGAGAAATTCAGCCTTGATGGAGAGCCATTTAGCCCTTCGCTCCCAAGGGTCCTTTAGCGTCTTGCACGAGCGGTACGATTCGAGCACGACAGTTGCCCGATTATCCAGCTCGACAAAGACGCTGGCGCGCGGCCGGTCATTCTGGATAAGGGTAAAGCTGTCCAAAGCGGAGAAGTCGAGGGCTGACAGGCTTGAGAGCTCGTTCCGTGACACATCGTCGCTTTTGCTGTTTCGAAGCGAGCCGTAATATGTGCGAGACAAATCTGCGTACTGTGTTTCCGGGAGAGGATTGTCGATGCCTGCAAAGATCTTCTCTGTTTCGTGGCGCAGGAGTGGGTCGTAGATGAACCGAGCAAAAGGGGTTCCTTTCTCGTTCTGGAGACTGACGATTGTCACTCGCTCAGTGTCACGCTGCCCACCGCGGTTAACCCTGCCCGCTACCTGGATGATAGAATCGAGAGGTGCCATATCTCGATAAGCAGCATGGGCGTCGATATCGACACCGGCCTCGATCAACTGTGTGCTGACGACATAGCCTGATGCATTGCCGCCGGCGCGCAGATCACGAATCCGGGTGAGGCGGTCGACAGGGCAGAGATATGTGGAAAGGAATGTCATGGGCGTTGTTTCTCCCTCCTCTTCACGGAGCTTCCTGTAGACCTGTTCGGCGCTTCCGATGGTATTGAGGACGACAAGATACCGCCCTGGGTCCTGGCGATGATCCTGAACGACCAAGTCCACAAACTCGTCCAACGAACAGGGGTGGTCAGCTTTCCAGACGATCTCTGTCCGAGGCGAGCTGGTGCTGGAAGGAGGAGGATCCGGCGCCAGCTCGTGCGGAGCATCAAAGATCGCCGGCTGGGTTGCCGTGCATAGCAGAAAATATGTTCCCGTGAGGTTGGCCATCGTCTCTGCGAATCTTTGGAAGAGGAGCCAGTATTTGTGTGGGAACGCCTGGACTTCATCAAGGATGACGATGGAACCGGCCACGTTTGCAAAGCGGCGTGTCATGCGATTGCGGCCGGAGAAGAAGGTCTCAAACAATTGAACAAACGTTGTGACAATGACCTCGGATTCCCAGCCCTCTACCAGGAGTTCCTGCTGATTGGCTGTGAGCGTTGGTTCAAGACAGGTGTTCTCATCGGCATGGTCATCTGCATGATACTGAGTGTCACTGAGATGGGTGTGGGCAAGGAGGATGTCCGAGGAAGGGGTTTTCCCGTCCACTGTCAAAGCGCGCTTGAACACGTCATAGTTCTGGTCGACAATTGAGATGAATGGCAGGGCATAGATGATGCGCGGCGCACTGCCACGCTGCTGCTGTAGGTGGTCACGTAACGACAGTGCCCAACCAAGGGCGGCCAGCGTCTTTCCGGAACCGGTGGGGAGCGAGAGGGAGCAGATGTGATCGTTGATGTTATTGATTCCCCCCTGGACTGCCGTCTGATATGCCCGCTCCCGCAGCATACTGATGTCATTCTGCACAGCAGAGCTTTCACCAAATTCCTGGAGCCGAAACGCATCCAACGAAGAAATGCTCACCGAAGCGCGCTGTGGAAGGCTCGTGTTAGAGGCATCAAGCTTGTCTCCGTCAAGCAGAGAGGAGAAAAGGACCAGGGAGATGACATAGAAACGCAAGTCGGGTATATCCCGAAATCGTTCTGGGTTCCAGTCAAAGATCGAGTCACGACCGTCTACGAGAGGAGCGATCTCGGTGTCGATCCACAGCAGTGATGGATCTGACAATACACGAGATACCTCATCCCAGTAGGGCAGATTGGCGAAATATTCAGCATCTAGTGCCTCGATCTGCTTGTGAAGCAGATTGTGTCTATCGTCGACCGAGAGTTCAGCGACAAGGTTGTCCTCCAGATCCTGGTGGTGTTGACGGACGACATAAAACCCAATAGCGGTCAGCAGCGCATGCTGCTCTTCGTTTCCCCATGATGCTTGAGCCAAGTATTGCTTGAGCGCGATATATACTGCCACTGCCGAAAGGAGGGCATGACTCTTAAGCTTCTCATCAAATCCAGGACGTTGAACTTCTTCGCCATGTCTCTTCGCAACATTCCATAAAAGGTACTTCTGAAAATAGGAAGTTCCCTTCCCGACATCGTGATAGAGACCGATGAGACGAGCAATGCCCTGCAATGTTGTACCAAGAGTGGCATCATTCCATGGGATGGAGGCGACAGCCTGCTCTGCAGAAGTCGCTACCGCTTCCAGGTGCTGTTTCAGTGGTTTATCTGGATGAGAAAACAGCAGCGTCGCCATAGATGCCTAGAGCCACATGATTGTGACAGGCCGCTGTATTGCGATTGTTGATGCGTCCAAAGGTTCAGCCAGGATTGGATTTCCATGCCGCTCATAAAGGATGTCGTCATAACTTGTCGTAACACGTCCTGGCAGCATCTCGCCTGGCATACGCTCTTTCAGGTACTCGTTGCCAGATGTCCCGGCCTCAAAAACGATGCTCCCCGGTTTCACGTGGTCAATGGGGACAACAGATGCGATCGGGATGGGACCGGAGAGCCGTTGTACGGGACTGCATGGAAATTCGCCAACAAAAGAATATCCAGCAATAAACTCAGAAATCCCAAGATATGGCGTGTATACACTGTGGTGCTGTGCAAAATTGTTCTTGAGTGCAGTGTAGACCTCTGATTCCTGGTGTTGAATGAAGATGCGGTATCGGGGTGCATACACGACCTCGACGTTGATCTGCGTATGGTTCTTGATCTTGACCATCTTGAAGCTGCCACTATCCTTGGTGTCGATGAAATTCTCGGGGATGCGCGTCTTGACAACACCGGCCGCAGAACCTCCCAGAGCAACGGCTAGGGACGCTTTGTCCCGTGTAAAGTGCTCCAAGTACTCGTCTTTTCCCAAGCCGATAAATGCAGCCACCAGTCCCGCCAGCGCCGTCCGAGGCGGAAAGGCGAACGTCAAGGGACTGGAGGTTGTATACGGCTTTCGAAAATGCGCATAGTCGCTCCAGACGTCAACGACCAGCGCAGTCTCCGTCTGGATGCTTTCCATGATCAGAATCCCTCAAATGACGCGACGGTCAGTCCAAGGTTGCGCAGTGCAGCGCTGATGTCATTGCCAAGATCATTGCCATTGGCGGAGAAGCGAAGGCGCGGATCAGCCTTGATTGCCACGTTCAGGATCTTGTTATCTCTCTGACCCAGCAGATTCAAAAGCTCACTGACATCGAGCGCAAAGTCACCGACATCGCGCACCTGTTCTTCTTTAAGGCCCGTCCCGGGCTTCAGAGCAAGGGCCTTGTCAAGATCGCCAATATGGTAGTTGTTTTCCCTGTACGTGATCGCCAGCAGGAGGCGCGGTGTCTGGCCGATCTTGCTGCGGGAAATTAGATTCTTCGTTCCGTTCCAGAGTCCGTCATACAGCAGGGCGAGGTCTTCTGTTGTCAGACCAGTATCTTTGGCGGCGTTTTCATTGGCAAGACCGTAGAAGGTGATGAAGGAATAGGGCAGGATGTATTCTTCACGGAAGGTATTCTGATCTGCTCCAGCTTTGGAGGCAAAGGCCCCCGAGCCTTTGATGCGCGTCAGTTCGACCTTGTTGAGCGAGCGACCCATACGGAACTGGACCGGACCTGTGAGCGTGACTGATCCCTTGTCGAGAGGAAGCGTACAACCAAAAAGGCGGGCGTCGATACAATGCTTGAGCACATTCGCGCGCACGATTTCTTCGGCAGCGCGGACCCCCTCTTTCTTGCTTCGTTCGGTGGAAGAGGCGTCACCCTTCGCATCGAAGAAGTTCATGGCCCGTTCGATTCCGGTCTGGATGGATCCATCCTCGTGCTCGATCTGCTCGATCAGAATCTCCTGGCCCCTGAAGTCCTTCAGGTAGTCACGCACAGTCCTCTTAAGACGAACATCAGTAACAATGTTGGTATCGGTTGCTTCGTCGATGCGCGGCTTGTTTCCATCCAGCGGATCACCGTTCGGATTGTTGTCTTTGATGTCATAGCAGAAAAGAATTTCAGTTCTGTTCGTCAGTTGCATTGTCGTCCTCCTTTTTGTTGATACGGTTTGCGAGCGTCATTCCAAGCGAAAAGACAAAGTTGATTTCGTCGATTGTCAGGTCCCAGTTGTCGCCAGCCTGAGCAAACTGTGCCGCGGCCTCTTGCTCAATCTTCGCATAGTAGTTCTTGTCGTACTCCTCCAGTTTGTTGATGATCTTCGGGAATAGCCCCTTGACATCCCGCTCCTTGAGCCGAAGCCCTTTTAGCTCCTTGAAGAAGGGCTTGTTGCTGCGTTCCTGCCACTGAATGTTCAGCAGGCGCTGCGTCAGGAAACCAGTCAGAAAAATGGCTTTCTTGACAGCTGTGTTTACAGTGGCATTTCCATCAAACAATTGGTTCACCACATCTGTCGTCTCACTCATACTCCTCACCTCCCCATAATTCGCCGCAATGGCGTGACAGCCTTGCAGGAACAGCAGCGTGTCGAAGGCACGCAGCGTCCATTCCTCGAACGAGAACGTCTTTCCCTGATTGTTGTACATATCGTCCAGCAATTCATCGTGCAGTTTTTGCATGATCTGATGCAGAATGTAATCCTTTCCTACGGGAGCCCCCGTAAAAACATCGGCGACGACGGCAAGATACTCTTGCTTCCAGGTCTGGTCCGTCTTTGAGTCTGGCTTCTTGAAGAATTGCGCAAGCTGCCAGAAGGAGAAGAAAACGCTTTTTCTGCTGCCGTCTCGCCCCGGGAGCGCTTCCTCGAAAATAGGCAGCTGATCTGTTGACCTCATTGCCTTGTCAATGAGAGCTGCACGTCCCGGAGCGACATCCTGAATGTGCTGGAGAATTTTGAATGTTCCCACCTGAGGCTTATCATAAAACAAGAGGTCAAACGAGACTGCCGGAGATTGCTTTCCCATGATTCGAAGCGCAGCACGCTCGGAATCGCTCTCAGCCTTGCGGATTGCCTCGACCTTGTCCTGTACGGTCGCCTTGGTTTCGGTGTTTTCGGTGGTTGACGCGAGCGTTTTTTCATGAAGCTGGAACTCCCCAAGAGTTCGCTTCAGAACGGCTTCATCATCGACGATCAACTTGGGAATCAGGTAGTAGCGGGCGCCGCCAAGAGCGAAATTAAGATGTTTGTCAACGTAGGTGGTTCCTGCTTCCAGTTCCATGGCACAGGCTTGACAGACGGGAAAGTTCTTCCAGCTGTTCTCTTCACTGAATCCGTTCGCAATGTAACCAGGTTTGTCCAAGGTGTAGAATTTGAGCGTCTTTCCCGGAACGATGTCGCCGTAGATGACTGGTTTCTGTTGACCGCAGATGGAGCAGACGTGGTCTTTGTGACTGACGTGTCCAGGGGCTGCGGCACTCTCCATGAGCGGATCCCGGAAGCAGGAGTAATCGCCTATGTAGCGGCTTGTTCCGCCATCGTCAAACAGCAGGGTCAGGGCGTACCCCTTCTTGCCGCCTCGCTGACCATAGCTGCGAGCAACGTCCGTGATGATGTCTTGATGGCTTGTAGCATATGCCCGGGCGAGGCTTGACAAGAACGGGTCGTTCGAATGTTCAGCATTTTTCTTGATCCAAGCATCGAGCTTGGTGCGAATCGTCTTTTCTGGTTCGGTGATGAGCGAGGTGGGGGTTGCGTCAGCCCCCATACTTGCGCCCCGGCGGTAGAGATATTTCAGTTTGCGTGAACTGTCGATTTCCTCGAGGTCCGTTTTCAAGTAACTTGTCACCATGCCGTTGCTGATCTGAAAGGTGATCAGGAGAATATGGTCATAATTCTTTTTCGTGGCCAAATCTTCGACAAGCGTTTCCATCTCTGATGAAGCCCCTGAACGTTCCAGTTCCCCAATGTGTTTGATTGCTTCTAGCATCTTCCCTCCTTTCTGTTATTACTGAAGTTCGATCATTCCACAACCTTCGGAGTTCTTGGAGCCGACGCCCGCATCGTAGAGAAAGCGCAGCAGTTCTGCGTGACCAGTTAAGTGGAACCCGCCTTCATATCCACGGATCATGGTTCCCTTGAAGTCGATTGTGACCTGGTGGTCGCGTTCATCAACAGGCACAATATCAAAACCCGTTAAATCCGGTTCGTGCCCGGCATAGGCGGTGAACTTGCGGCGGGCATTCTCACGAATGTAGGAGGCAAAGGCCGCATCATGAGGACTGAAATAAATGGTATGATGCGTTTCGTCCGTCTTGTAGACGGTAATCGGGCTCATGGTCCGGGCATCGACGGTGCTCACACAATCCGCTTGAAATGTTGGTGGGGCCAGCAGGGCGACGGATCTTAGGAGCAGGGCGTTGTTGCCCAGCCTCGCCTCCTTGTCTGTCAAGAGACTCTGGGCCAGTTCCTGGAGGATCTGCTCGTCGGGGGAGGATAGGAAGAACCAGCATGGGGAGCTCAGGCGGATGTGGCGCTTTTGCGGTTGAGTGGAGGATGCTGCAGACAGGAAGCGCTGTGATCGTGCGGCGTACAGCTGCGAAAACGTGAACATCTTGAAACGACGTTTGCCGTACTTCCAGCCCTCATCGTGCAACTTTCGGGCAAGAGAGGTCGAAATCGATGCATAAACATATGATTGCAGGAAATAGTTGTAGCTTTCCGGCAAAACAATCGGTCCGTTCGCAGATTCAAGCTCTATTCGAATACGCGTAGCATGCTCCCTTCGTCAAAGATGTCTTCATTAGAGATTCTATGCATTCGTGAAAACTATGCAATACCTGGTGGCTGTCCGCCATCGACTTGTCCCCTGTTTCTACTATACCTGAGATAGACGAACACATGAGACGAATGTCCGTGGTGGGCATCCGGGCTGGATGA
>JBNAWM010000061.1:0-9045 GCA_049699855.1 Candidatus Cryosericum sp. | reverse complement strand
GTGGTCTTGGTGTTGGCGATGGCTCCGTCGGTCAATGCGGCAGATCATGGTCTAGTACGGGAAAATGGTGTCGACTTGTACCGAGACAATAGCGACAATCTGCACACTATAGTGGTAATCAAGGGAATCCAGTATGTGGAGTTCCCGATGGAGTTGATTCCACTGAAGGACCTGCAAGAGGCAGATGGAGGCGCGGGAGTGTCCCTCCCGACAGCAGGTAGAATCGGGCCGATGACAGCTGTGTCGCCAGTCAGCTACTCACAGCGTTACTCAGTATGGAGTGGGACTACTCTGGGTAGTGGCCCAAGCACAATCGGAACAAGCGGGTGCTATCTCACGTCGGCTGCGATGATGGTGGCTACTTACGGATCGCAGTTACAGGGTGCTACTGCGACTCCGCTCTCGTTGAATACGTGGATGAAAAACAACGGAGGATTCAACGGTGACCTGCTGATCTTCGGAGCGCTGGTCAACTTGCCTGGAGGAGTCGTCTCCAGTGTCTCGTATTTCAATGACTGGTACTCGGCCCAACTGTGCATGTATAACGGACTTGTTCCAATCATCTATGTGAAAACGAGTAGTGGCAACGACCACTACTGTGCATTCGTGCAGACGACCGGGACCAAGAACCCGGACACTGACTGGATCATTAACCCGTGGGTTCAGGACCAGTCACAGATGCAGGGCATTCGGCAGACCGTCACACAAGCAAACTGCACGTACCAGACGTCAGCGGTCTTCCGCGTTGGAACGAGATAGCGAAGCAGCAAGAGGAGGAGCGTCATGCGACAGCACCTTGCAGTTCGACAACTAGCGGTTGGAATGTTGGTGATAATGCTCCTCTATCTTGCTGGATGCGCTTCGGTTCAGAGCAGGGTACTGGTCGGGTTCAAGGCAGATCAGCTGGGGACGACAAGTTGGGACGTTGCTGGGCTGATGGCTGGTCCAACACACAACACGTTGCTGCGGGAGTGGCCTGCGGCCGACGACGTATTCGGAGATGACTGGAACCTTTGGTATGGCGCTCCGGTTGTCTCAGAATCAGCAGTATTTGTTCCCGACAATGGTATCACGTGTATGGACCTGGACGGACACACGCGTTGGCACACCAAACTCGGTGATGCCGCCGCGGGGCCTATTGTGGCCGCTCCCCCATACCTGTATGTGGTCATGGGTGAGCGCAACCCTGCCGATCAGCATGACGAACAGGAACGTCTCTATTGCGTCAACATGACCTCAGGTGCCGTTATGTGGAGGACCGACCCCATTGGGTACTCCAGTGGCATCCAGGCCGGGCCCATCCCGGCGCTGGCGAACGGAAAGGTGTATCTTCCAGCATCAGAGTTCATGTGGGCAGACACGCAAGCCGGCTGGACGAACCCGCGCATGCGTGGCAAGACCTATATCGGTGTATGGGACGCCAAGACGGGAACCGAACTGCAGAAGATCATACCTGACGGTTGGGACATGATTTGGAGCGGTGCCGTGACAACCTGTACGGATGGGCAGATCGTCTACTTCGCGGGAAAAGGCGCAACCGAAACAGAGGAACGTGCACTCCTGTTGGCGGTGCGAGCCCAGAACAACGAAGTCCTCTGGAGCCGCAGTATCCTTGCAGGCAGTGCTTGGTTCCGTCACGGCGCCCTGGCTCTCGCCGATGACACGCTGATCTTCCAGACATCTGCAACAAAGAAATCATCAGGCGGAGGACAGCCCGATGCAGACCAACCAGAGGGCCTCGTGACAGCAGCGTTCAATGCGGCGACTGGTGCCCTACGCTGGCAGCACGAAATGCCGTCAAACGATGTGGATGGCCTCCAGTTCTCCCGGCTTGCCGTGTCTGGGGACATGGTCTGCATGCCCACGCAGGCTGGCAGTGTCCTTGCGCTGAGTGTTCTCACTGGAGCCCAACAGTGGGAGCACTCCTTTGAAGGGATATCTGTCAAGCGCTTGGACGAGTTGACGCGGAAGACCTCTGAAACACAGTGGAATGACTCATTTCTGCTCGCTGCGTCTAGAAATATCCTCTATGTCGCCGGAGAAGCGACGAACATGGTGCGAGGTCTGCGTTTGTCGGATGGGGCAGAGCTTTGGCAGTGCTCTGCAACGAACATTAGTGGGATCACGCCTATCATGTCCGGACTGCTTGTCCTATGTACCCCGATAGATGAACAGAACGGGGCCAGGGGACTGACGAGACTCGAGCAATGGAAATGACATCACATCAGCACAATGCAAGAAATGCAGTCATGTCTGAACACCCTGCGAAGATCATAGGATATGTGCTAGAATGACCATAGTACCTTGCTGAAAGGGGGTTATCGGGACGTGCGCATACTTGTTGTGGAGGACGAGCAGGACCTTGCTGATGGGATCGCAGCCGGGTTGAGGCGCGAGCTTTTCACGGTCGACGTTGCTCTGGACGGTTGCAGTGCATTGGAGAAAGTCCACATCGAACAGGGGTACGATGTGATCGTCCTCGACCTGCGCCTGCCCAAGTTGTCAGGAATGTCCGTCCTTGAGCACCTTCGACATGAAGGGATACAGATACCCGTACTTGTCCTGACCGCTGTCGACGCAGTTGACACTAAGCTGGAGGCATTTCGGCTGGGTACTGACGACTATTTGACCAAACCGTTCTCATTTGGTGAACTCCTTGCGAGGATTCGCGCACTTCTGCGTCGCGGAACGCCGGCCCTCTTGGGCTGCTGGCGCGTGGGCTCCTTGACACTTGACCCCGCCTCGCATGTCT
The DNA here is from genome assembly GCA_049699855.1 of Candidatus Cryosericum sp. GTDB lineage: Bacteria > Caldisericota > Caldisericia > Cryosericales > Cryosericaceae > Cryosericum. The sequence continues at coordinate 6,293 of JBNAWM010000061.1, read as the reverse complement.
GCAAGGTCGATGGGCTCCCAGTACTGCTGACGGACAAGGAAACGCAACTGTTGGAGTATCTGCTTCGAAATGCCGGGCGTCTGGTCCCGCAGGTGGAACTGGAGGAGCATATGTGGGATGACCGTTCTGCATTGTGGACAGAGACACTCAAGGTCCACATGCACCGGCTCAGAGCGAAAATAGGCGACAGTGCCGCTCGACCCATTATCACAACGATCCGTGGCCAGGGCTACGGTATCCTGACCGCAGTGTCCGTCGTCCCACGTGCCATCCTTGACCAGAAGACATAGTCTCTTTGACGGAGTGACACTTGCCGTCGGCGGTGTCACAGTGGCTAGTGTTGTCGTGTTCCTCGCGGCCGGGCACCCGTATCAAACGTGGATTCAGGCGCTGCTGGTTGTCGGTGCTGTTGTGGCTGTCCTTGTGGTCGCTCATCCGCGACTGGGCCTGGTTCAGCTGAGTGCTGCTGGACGCCGAGCGCAGCGCAGCCAGAGACGCGTGGCTTTCCGCCAGGTAGTGCTGACCTCAGCCATATTCCTCATCCTTGCCAGTAGCGTGGTCTTCATGCCCGAGATAGCGGCTCAGCGAGCAGCTGATGAGTTGGCATCGCGCGTCCTCGTGCGTGAACAGGATCGATTGAGCGCAGATGTCCGCTCGATTGTTGGTCAAACAAGCTTGGCTCAATCAAGCGCGGCGGGTCAGGACCTCCAACAGACATACTGCATGACAGCAGGCGGGTTTGTGTTGTTTCGGCAACGCGATGGAACCCCTGTTGCTTGGGGCGACGTACCTGCTGTCGCCAACATGATTCACTGGAAGACCGGGATCGTGCAGACGCTGCGGCAGGCTCGCGAGGAAGGGATTGAGCCCGGCGTATGGCTCATGTTGACGGTGACGACAGCTGAAGGGGACATTGTCCTTGGTGTGCCTGCCAGCGTCTCGCGCGTGGAATCGGCCAGGGCGCGACTGTCGGCCATCATTGCACTCGCGGCGGGAGCCATCATTGTGGCCACGTCGACATGGTTTCTGACGACCGTTGCTCTGAAGCCTGTCGTGAGTGCCGTGGAACACCTGGAGCAGTTTGCGTCCGATGCTGGTCACGAGCTCCGCGGTCCTCTGGCGTCTATCTGTGTTAACACGGAGGTGGCCCTTGAGTCATCAGAGCTGCCTGGTGAGGTGCGCGAGCGACTGGAAGCCGTGATGCGACAGGCTCAACGCGCAACCAGCCTGTCGAATTCGTTCATTACGTTGGCTCGGCTCGACGAGGTGCGGCCTTCGATGACGGATCACGTGACTATCTCCGACGTTGCCGACGAGATGCGAACGCGCTTCCAGTCTGAACTTAAGGCACGCAGCGTGACGATAGTTGCCAGTGGTGAGGAATTGGTTGTTGTAACGAACAGAGATCTGCTGTTGGTTATTCTGGATGGCCTCGTGAGCAACGCTCTAAGATATGGGCCTTCTGGATCGACCGTGCGTCTGGATGCATCCTCGATGCATGATGGCCGGACGAGATTCGCAGTGGCCGACAGTGGTCCCGGGCTCTCGCCGGACGAGGCAGCTCATGTATTCGACCGATTTTGGCGCGCAGACATCAGTCGCAACCGCGATACGGGTGGCGTCGGGCTGGGTCTTGCGATAGTGGCGAAGGCGGCGGAGGCTCTTGGGGGAAGCGTCACTGCAGAGTCCAACGTTGGACAAGGTGCCGTGTTCTCGCTGTTCCTGCCACGTACGGCCACTCCGTAACCGTGGCGTAACCGGGCGGTTGCATAGTGGATGTCGCTCAACAAGCCGATTGTTGCTCGTTTCATGAAGGCCTGTTGAGACGCGCTCACTAGGAGGTACGTATGCGTTGGAGAGGCCACATTGGGAACGTGATCATTGCCACTCTCACAATAGGGTTGCTCGTGTCATCGTGGGGTTGCACGGGTAGTCCTGCGGGTGGCGACCAGCAGGTTGTACAGGTTGGTGATGTAGCGAGCCAGGAGGGTACTGGGCTGTGGGCCGTTACGGGGATGACATCCCTGCCATCGGACGTCAAGAAACTGTTTAGCTGGTCCGGGAACAACGACGTTTTTGACCCCATGAATTCGCCATACTCATATCATTCACCTGTGCAGGATGTTGCTGGTACCATCTTCATTCCTGACTCCGGGCTGACAGCCCTCAACTCGGACGGAGCACAGTTGTGGCATGCGACGGTGGGCGACGGAGTGGAGGGTCCGGTTGTCGTGGTCGGAGCCCTCGTGTACGTGGTGGCGGGTGAGACGAATCCGGACAACCCGGGAGATCAGCAAGATCGGTTGTGGTGTCTAGAAGCTGCTTCTGGTCGTGTTGTCTGGAAGACTGAGCCAATCGGCCACTCGGCAGGCATGGCCTCGGGCACGATGCCGGTGATTGCAGATGGAAAAGTGTTTCTGCCCGTTTCCGAGGTGACCGAAACTGACATGCTGAAATACGGGACTTGGACGTTGCCTCAGCTGAGAGGAAAGACGTATATCGGCATGTGGAATGCGACTTCCGGGAAACTGCTGGGTGAGAACCTCGCCGCGCCATGGGATGGCTTGTACGCATTCTCTACAACCACATGTACCGATGGCAGAACCATCTTCTTCGCTGGCCCCGCGGCGCGAGACAACGGGGAGGAGATTCTTGTGCAGGCTGTGGACGCTGGGAATGGCAAGTCTCTCTGGAGTCGCAGCGTACTGCCTGGTATGAAGGGAAATGGAGTGCTGGCGCTGGCTGGAGACACGGTGATCTTCGAGGCTGGGGTCACAGCCGTCTCGTCAAACACGAATGGCCAGCAGGACTCGGTGGAGCACATGTATGCCATGGCTTTCAGTGCCGCGACGGGCGCAGTGTTGTGGACACAGGAACTGCCGGCAGGAAGTCTCCCATCACTCCAATCTCCTCGCCTGGCTGTTGTCGGCAGAACAGCGTACCTGCCGACACGATCTGGCCGGATCGTGGCTGTGGACGTGGACACGGGGCATCGCGTATGGGAGAGACAACTGCCCGGGGTCACGTTGCATGAAGTCGACGAAAGCACGCAAGAGGTACGAGACGTTCAGTGGCACGATTCCTTCTTGTTGGCCGCCACCCCCGAGGTTCTCTACGTAGTCAGCAAGATTACGGGCAGGGTGAGAGCGTTGCGACTGACTGACGGAGCAGTCCTCTGGGAACGTGATGCGAACCTGGTCGATGGCGTTTGGCCGGTCCAGAAGGGACTCCTCGTGTTGCATACGCCATATGACGATGCGTCAGGTCAGAAAGGACAGACTCGTCTCGAATTGTGGCACTAGGTGAGCAGACTGGCAGAGCACTTCCAATGCTGGTGAGAGTGCGTGCTCGTCCTGTCGTAGACGTATCCACTCAGCAAATTCACCTCGACTTCGTTGTATACACAGAGACATCCAGATTGCCTCGTGGACGGTTGTCCACCATTCTGAACGTAGGAGGAGCATATGAAACGAGTTTTGGCTTTGGTACTTGTGTGTGCATTGCTTAGTGTCGGTGTCGCTGGACGTCCGCTCCCTGTCGTCACGGCAGCAGGAGAAGCGTTGTACGTGGAGATTCCTCAGGATTCGTACTGCCGGACACCGGCAACGACCGCCTATCTCCCTATCATGATGGGAAACCTCAGCACTGATCCATCTATGCTGATCCGCTCGGTCGAAGTCTTGGATGCAAAGGGACAAGTAGTGGCAACTGAACGAACCGCATTCAAGCTGGAGAGTCTTGCAGGAAAGGCAGGATCCAGTGAAGAGATCCGGACAGCTTTAGGGATCGTTCCTCCAGCACCTGCCGACGTCACCACAGCACGGAACCTGATTGCCCAGGCAAAAGGTGTTACTGAAAGCAAACAGAAGAGCGTTCTCATTGAACGGGCGTTCTTTGCCTCACGGGCCAAGCAGTCCATGAAGAACCCCGAGGAACTCACGCCAGAGGGAGCAAGGATCCAGAACCTGTTGAAACCTGTGACTCTGGCTGTTGATCTACCACAATCTACCGTGGATACGACCTCAGAGACCGCTGTTCCTGTTACCGTCCGGATCACCGGAGAGTTGTCAGGGCAACCCTTCACCGTGGAACAGCAGACCATGGTGTTTCTCCTTGCCAGTCTGCCCAACGGGGGCATGTGGCACCCAGGAGATGGACATGTCCATACACAGGGACTTACTCAGAAGGACACACCTGCCCAGTATACACCTGGCTATGAGCAGTTCTATGGATTCAGTGATGCCACTGACTTGGCGACCGTCTTGGCGCGTCGTGACCAGGCAAACTCCAAGGGTATGCAGTGGATTGTTATCACCGACCATGCGGGGGATGACGATCATACAAGTCAGGCACGCTTGGAAACAGACGAATGGAATATCTACAAGACTGCGTGCACAAAAGCGACCACCCTGTATTCACCGACGGTCACAGTCTGTCCTGGTGAGGAACTGGCCGTATCTGAAGGGCCGAATCCGTTCGGGGGACACCTTCTCAGCTATTCAAATTCCTCGTACGCTGCCAGCTACGGCACATGCGGAACGTTGACGACCAACGTGGCCAACGCAGGAGGATTTGGCATCATTGCACACCCCTACAATCCACTGTTCCCTTGGTCCAACTGGGCAGCCAACCCATGGAGGGGACTTGAGGTTATCAGTAATCAGATGGGGTACTCTACAGATACTGTCAATACATGGGACACGTTCCTGCGAAATGACCTTGTGAGCGAAATAAACGGGAGCATACGACATGTCGCCATGGCCAACAGTGACGTACACGATGCAGCAAGCACGTCGTGGGGCAGGAACATGAACTATGTCTATACTGGCAGTTACTCCGTTCCCGGGACATCGCCCTCAGCTGTCTGGAACCCCATCAAACAAGGCAGCCTGACAGCATCGTCGGATGGATCGTTTGCTGCAGCGACGGTGACCGGTGTGTACCCCGGATACACGGCGAGCGTTGCGCGCAATAGTACAGTCTCGGTCTTCGTCACAGGTACTCCTGTCTCCACAACCTACACACAAGCGACCGTGACGGTCTTTCTCAACGGATACGCACAAACCTCGGAGATCGTCCCACTGACTGGAGGAAACTTCACGAGAACCTACCCCGTATCTGTTTCTGCAGATTCCTACATTCGAGTAGAGGTCAGCTATAGCGTCGGGGGTAGCCGCTCAGGGTATTGCTTCGTCAATCCTGTTTTCATCGATACCTACTAGAGAGCGTACTGGATGTAAATGAACGAACTGAGAACACGCACTGAGAAGTTGATACTTGGGAGATGGTTGATGATGTATACAGCTGCTATTTGTGTTCACTCTTCGCTGTATGCTGTTCGCTGACCATGCGACGGTCAGGCGATTGGAGAGACCTTGCTTGATTGTGGGAGAGAGAGATCACTCTACATACTTCGTCATTTGCATGGCTTTCCGGGGATTGTGTGGCAACAGTCCCCGAACACGCAACAGGAGGCCGCTCATGAGCAATCAGGAAGACTGCTTGAGAAACACTACCGGACCGGTGCACCAATGGACGCCTGCGGATGGCGAGAACCCACAAAGACCCAGGATCGAGAAGTGGCTCTTTGGGATATTGCTCTTGTGGCCCATCTTCGTTTGGATATGTGGTATGCTCGGAGCAGCCGTGCAAAAGCCATTTACAGACTATCTGGTATTCTTCGGTTCCCCGGTCGTCGCTGCGGTCCTCGCTGGTATTGCGATACGTCACTACCCTGCCACACTGAAGTTCCTGAAGACGCTGGTTGGTCTCCTGTTGATCGCAACCATTCTGTGGGGAGGGTTCTTCCAGTGTGCGTCACTCGCACACAAAGGGAAGCTTCTTAGTACTATGGAGCACACTTACACCAATTACTCCGATGCAGAGCCATCGCTATCTACGCCCCGAGTCATATTCATTACATATCGCTCCGTGGTATTTGACCCCCTCTTCCCCTTTTCGGATACGTATGTAGACAAATCCCTGCGTGGAGCGTTCTTCGTGGTGTACTACTACACCTACCTGATACTCTATGCATACACCCCCATGCTTGGTCTCTACTACCTTCCCATCCTGCTCATCACTCCACGCTTTCTCGCGATGCCGGTCTTCTGGCTGTGCGTGGTCCTGTGCGTGCTGTATGTCGTGTTACCACGACGAGCCTGGGCTTGGATTAAGGCTGCAATGGTCCAGGGGTTGAGGGTAGTGCTCCACCAGCACTAGCCAGCCACCACTGCTACTAGTGCTTACTGGCGTAAGTTCACGATGGTATTCTTCAACTGGGAACCTTTCAC
>JBNAWM010000060.1:0-9254 GCA_049699855.1 Candidatus Cryosericum sp. | reverse complement strand
GGCGATACCGGTATCGAGTCGTCCCTCCAGCAGAAGATGGAGCAGTATCCTGGCCGATTTGCCCTGAATAGACGGTTCGATGAAGGTTTGGCACACCGGATCTACGCGGCATCAGATTTCTTCCTCATGCCCTCCAGGTTTGAGCCCTGTGGCCTGTCCCAGATGATTGCCCTGCGCTACGGAAGTATCCCCGTGGTGCGCAGGACAGGAGGACTGATAGACACGGTTCAGGACGTCCATCCCAAGACAGGGCTGGGCAATGGCATCAGTTTTGACGATGCGACTTCCTCTGACCTGCTCCAGGCAGTTCAGCGAGCTGTGAGGCTCTATGCCAATCGAGAACTGTACAAACGTATTCAGGCAATCGGCATGGCTTGTGATTTCTCATGGAAGGCAAGCGCACAGGAGTATCTTGCACTCTATCAATCTATGGAGGTGACCTCGTGAAAGCAGTAATTCTTGCAGGAGGTTTCGGCACCCGGCTGCGTCCCTTGACCATCAATCTTCCAAAACCCATGGTGCCATTTGCCAATCGTCCCATGATGCTGCACATCATTCGCCTTCTCAAGAAGCACGGGTTCGACGACCTGGTCGTCATCCTCTATCACCAGCCTGATGCGATACGTGGTTATTTTGGCGACGGCAGCAAGTTCGGAGTGAAAATCGAGTACGTGACAAGTCAGGAGGACCTTGGTACCGCCGGAGCGGTCGGACTGGCCCGTTCGACCCTGCAGGAAACATTCCTCGTGATCGCAGCCGACATCGTCACCGATATCGACCTGACGAAGGCTGTCCAGTACCACCGCGATCACCATGCTGCGGCAACCATCACCTTGTCGCGCGTTGAAAACCCTCTGGAGTATGGAATCGTCATTACCGACCCCGAGGGACATATCGTACGCTTCCTCGAAAAACCATCCTGGGGCGAAGTCTTCTCCGACACTGTCAACACTGGTATCTATATCCTGGAACCCTCCGTTTGGAAAGACATTCCAGAGGAGAAGGAAGCAGATTTCTCCAAGAATCTCTTCCCCACGCTCCTGGCCCATCATCAGCCGTTGTTTGGCTATATTGCGCCGGGCTACTGGCGAGATGTGGGAAACATCCGCGAGTACAAGCACGCCCACGCAGACGTATTGAAAGGAAAAGTCGATCTCGAGCCGCAGGGAGAGCGTATCGGCCGCATCGGCAGTGATGTCTGGATTGGAGAAGACAGCAAGATCTCAAGCTTCAAGGGTCTTGACGGCTCAGTCCTTATTGGCAGGGACACCACCGTCGGCGATGCCCACATACGGAACTCATTCATCGGCGACCATGCAATGATACAAAGCGGAGCAGACATCGACAATTCGGTACTCTGGGATGGAGTCACTGTGGACTCGGGAGCGCACGTCTCCAACTCGATTGTCTGCAAGAACGTGCGCATCGGCAAAGACGTGCTTCTGGAAGGTGAAAACACCATAGCGGACGACTGCAACATTGGACAGGGCTCCATCATCAAGTCCCAGGTCCAGATCTGGCCAGGGAAGACGGTCGAACCCGGTTCCACCGTCACCAGCAATGTCGTCTGGGGCAAGGCCTGGTCAAGAGCCCTCTTCGGATCATATGGCATCGTGGGAGTCAACAATATCGAGGTAACCCCCGAAATGTGTGCCAAGCTGGGCAGTGCATACGGTACCTACCTCGGCAAGGGTTCAGTCGTTTTTACCGCCCGCGACGACCACCAGTCTTCACGCATGCTCAAACGGTCTGTCATCGGAGGACTCATGAGCGCAGGTGTCCGGGTCATGGACCTCCAGGCAGCTCCTGTTCCTCTGGCTCGCTTTGCCGTGAAGTCCTTTGCTGGAAGCGGAGGCGTTCACGTGATCCGCTCCCCGTTCGACCGACGGCTCACGACCATACGCTTCTACGACCGCTCCGGCTTTGACCTCTCGACAGCGCAGGAAGGGGCTATCGAGCGCATCTTCTTCAGGGAGGAATTTGCCCGCGCCGATGTCGAAGAAGTCGGTACCATTGACATCCCGCCCCGCGTCGTGGAGTCCTACCGTGACTTCTTCCTGCATACTCTGGATGTACCAGCGATCCAGTCATCGGGACTCAAGTTTGTCATTGACTATTCCTTTGGCACACCTGTCCAGCTCTTTCCAGCCATTGTGGGTGAGTTCGGCCTCGAGATCATTTCGCTGAATGCCTATGCTGACGGACGCCGAGCAGTGAGGACGGCATCTGACTTCCGTGATGCCAAACGGAAACTCTCCTTCATGGTCAAGTCGCTTGGCACCTCGTTTGGCGTCATCCTGGACGCTTCCGGAGAGAAGGTGTTCATCGTCGATCGAAGCGGTGAGATCTTGACAGACACGCGCACCACTGCTCTCATGGTCGGGGCTATGCACCGCTCCGGATCCGTAAACTCTGTCACACTTCCCATTACGGCCTCGATCGAGCTGGAGCAGTATGTCAAGAATCAGGGAGTCGATATCCACTGGTGTTCCACTCTTCCACGCAACATCATCAGGGAAGCAACGACAACCGATGTTGGCGCAGACATCATGGGAGGATTCATCTTCTCCCGGGCTCTCCCGTTTTATGATGGAATGCTCTCTATTGGCATTCTCCTCGAGACCCTTGCCAAGGCTGGAGAAGACCTCGTTGCGCTGAAACAGGAGACCCCCGTGCGTGACCCGAGTCATATCGAACTGCCATGCCCGTGGGAGATGAAAGGGACGATTATGCGACGCATGAGTGAACTGCACCGCGACACCGCCGAATTCGTCGAAGGTGTCAAGGAACGAGAAGCGGACGGGTACACTCTTGTCCTCCCGGATACCGACCGACCGATACTGCACATCTATTCAAGCTACCTGACCGAGGAACGCGAGCACGATCGGCTTAGCGCCACCGAAAACCAGATCCGATCGTGGATGGAGTGAAGGTCCTGCCTTGGCCACAGCAAGAGCCAGAGAGTGCTGCAGGGGATAGGAACCGAAGGGGGAGCAAGCAGTGAGCGAGCGCATAACACCAATCGCGTTGGCACGTGAGGATGGTGGTGTCAATTTCGGATGGGCCCGGCAGCCGTTGTTCGATGTGAACATGACGGCTGCAGCGTCAGCGCGGCACCACCCCTTTGTTGCCTGGCGACTGAAGCGCTGGGAGTACTTCTACGCCTCGACACCAGGTGTTTTCTTCGCGGCTCAGCTTGCTCACCTGGGATACCTGGGCAACGTCGCGGCCTACCTGTATGACATCGAACACGATGTTCTGCTGGAGAACACGGTGAACATTCCTTTCGGAGCAGGCATCATGATGGCTGATCATCCCCGCAGCCCGGCCCCCACTCGATACACACATGGAGGCATGAACTACCTGTCACAAATGGTCGGATCAGACAGACACGTGATCCTTGACTGGCCTCGATTCAATGGAGCGCGCGATCTCCATGCCGACCTGTATCTGAGCTGGCCGGAGACACTGGAGTCCCTGAATGTCGTCGACCCTCTCAAGAGGGGACGCTTTGCCTACACAACCAAGGTCCTGTCCATGCCGGTTTCGGGAACAATCCGCGTGGGAAACAAGACCTGGCAGTGCGCCCCCTCACAGGCGCTGGGTGAACTCGACTGGAGCCGAGGCTTTCTGGAAAGCGTGACACCGTGGAAATGGGCGACAGCCTCGGGACGGACTCCAGAGGGTCAGGTGGTTGGATTCAACCTCTGCAGCGGTTTTCATGACGGCGGAGACAACGAAAACGTCCTGGTGCTGAATGGCCGCATCACCAAGTTGGGCGCAGTCTCATTCATGTACGACAAAGCCCATATCATGGAGCCTTGGCACGTCGCCAGTTTGGATGGTCGGGTCGATCTCTCATTTGCTCCACTCGCGGACCGACGGTCCGACACCAGCGCCGGACCGCTGCAAAGCCATATTCACCAGCTCATTGGCAGGTACACAGGGACTGTGGTTCCCGAAGGTTCAGATGCCGTTGCAGTCACTCGTTTCCTGGGTGCCGCTGAAGACCACTACGCGCGCTGGTAAGAGACCCACACACGAAAGAAAAGCCCCGACTCCGGATCTCCTCAGCCTGTTCTAGCGCAAGCCCAGGAGACCCGCTTTGGATGCTCGTGCCAGTGTGGACAGACCAATGCGGATACTCTGCTCCTCCGCAGTCTTGAACAGGCCCTCGGCACCTGCTGGCTTGATTGCGTCTTTTGTGACACTGCCATCGATGGCGAAGAGAGCTGAGGTGCGGACGCCCCGAAATTGGCCGACAATGAAGACACAGCCGCTCTCCATTTCGATTGCCTGCACTCCGGACTGCATCATCAGCTCCATTTTCTGCTTGTCGTAGTTGCGGTAGAACGCATCCCCACTGATGACGACTCCATGCTTCACGCCCGGAACGATCTCACGGGCAGCCGCCATGGTCAGCTGGAAAAGATCCGCATCCGGCACCGCCGGAAACGACAGCGGAAGGTACTGTGGAGAGGTCCCATCCTCACGCACGCTGCCCGTTGCCACGACGATATCGCCGGCGTCCACATCCGAGGCAATACCTCCTGCAGATCCCACCCTGAGCAGGACGCGCGCGCCAAGATTGCACAGTTCCTCGACAACGATTGCCGTCGACGGAGCTCCCATGCCGGTCGTGGCAACCGACAAACGAGCTCCCTCGTACATACCCGTAAACACAAGCAGGTATCGGTACTCGTTGACGAGCCGGGCGCCCTGAAGCAGATGCGAGACCTGCTCCGCCCTCTGCGGATTGCCAACAAGCATAACGTGCGGAGCAAGATCTTCCGCCTCGAATCTCAAGTGAAATTGTGCCATACTATCAACCTCCTCTCAAGTCAACTGCTGGTACGGGCCAGCCGTGCCGTTCGTCCTGCCAGTGCAACAATGGAAAGTCGCTCCTTTCCTACAATATACGTTTCCAGCGTGTCGCCGATGGGATCCGACCAGGCGTGGGGCACGCCGCCCATAATCCCCAGAACCGTTCCCACAAGACCAGCATTGCAGTCCACGTCCAGTCCGAAGCGCGCAAGCAGCGAAAATGATTCTGTCATGTCCCCGCCGCCGTACCAGAGCGCCAACACATCTGCAGCCACATTCGGATAGGCATGGATCCAGTTGTAGCGCTCAAACCGGTGCTCAGCCCAGGCGAGGGCAGTGGAAACGTCCAGCTCACGCGTCACCAGCTCCAGACACTCCTGCAAGACGCAGGCATATTCACTCCCATGAGGAACATAATTGGCAGCCTCGATGACCACCTCGCGTGGATCATCCCGAACATATGCAAGAGCGGTGAGAGCAGCTGCATACATGCCTCCATATACACCGCCTGCTGAATGCGACACAATCCCATCAAGATGCGCAAGCCTTGCTGCTTCCAGCGGGAGCCCAGGCGACAGCATACCGCAAACCATGCCGCGCATCTGCACCCCGATCCAGTCCGAGTAAGGGTTTCGGTAGCTGCCCGATGCAGGAGGCATAAGGCCTGCGCGCAAGTTCTGGATAGCGACCCATTCGGCAGACCATCCAAAGGGTATCTGGCGCAGCCATTCATCGGCAACGTCTCGAGAAGTGGGGGCCCGTCCGTGCGCCTCAAACGCGTCCAGGAAGGCAAGCTCATACGCCACGTCGTCATTCATCGTCTCGGGAGTGGTGATGTAGGAGCGAACCGTGCCGTAGACTTCGGAAATGCGCTGGCCAGTGTATCCTTCGATGGCAGTCCCGAATGCGCCTCCAGCAAGCTGTCCCATCCATCCCGCCATCGTCTTCTCCTCGACATTGCGAGGCCGTTCCTGCCGCAGTTCTGGGGGAGAGAGAAGAGGCAGAATGGTCTCCCATGTGGCGGGCCGCTGGAACGCGAGGTACGGGTCCCGCGGGTCTCTCGGCGCCGAGAAGAGCTTGTCAAGGAATCGTGCGGTCAGGACCCGAAGGGCGGGGATGTCTCCGCTGCGCACCAGGCGCAAGCCCTCGGGAATCAGCAGGGCAGCCTCGGTCTCATCAAACCCCTGGTTTTCCATGGATTGCGCTGCCTCAAGATAACAGCACTCGGGAGCACCGGATCCTGGAACTGCACTCTTCCAGAGCATGAGCATGACATCATCCTGATCAAGTCTCTGCCCGACGTGTTCATTCCATGAACTGGGATGAATGCGGCGATCGAGTGGAACGGCAGAACGGCGAATCTCCAACTCTTCCTGCCAGGCCTTGAGACTCATGATCCTCTCGCTTTTCGAATCGAATAGAAGTACAGTGAGACAAGCGTTGCGACGTAAGGGATCATTGCCGTGAACTGCGTTGGAATCCGACTGCCCTGCAGGAACACCGTGAGGCCATCAAAAAAGCCGAAGAGGAGAGAGATGACTGCAATACCCCACGGGTTACCGCTCACCAGGATCACGGCAGCAAGGGAGATCCAGCCGCGGCCAGCCGACATGTTTTCGGCGAACAGGCGGACGGATCCGAGTGAGAGATAGGCCCCGGCCAGGCCGCAGTACACGCCGCAGATAACGAGGGACCATATGCGCACAGTTGAGGCCTGAACCCCGCTCGAGCTAAGACACCCCGCATGGTACCCCGCTCCGCGCAGTCGCAGTCCAAAACGGGTTCGGAAGATGATGAAGGCTGCAAGTGCAGTACCCAGCAAAGCAACATAGACGAGAAGGTTATAGCCGCTTAGCAGTCGCCCCAGCACAGGAATCTTGTCGAGAAGAGGCACTCTCACGGCGGGAATCGCAACGATCGCCGAATCCGTGAATGCACCCTTGACATGGAAGATGTCACGCAGCAGGAAGGTGGTCAACCCTACCGCAAAGAGATTCAATGCTATGCCGGTCAGGAATTCATCGGTATGCAGCCGCACCGCAAAGAGCACGAAGATTGCCGCCATCAGAAGAGCTCCCCCGATGGCACACAGCACGCCGAGCAGCCAGCTGTGCAGGAAGAATGATCCAAGCACGCCACAGAATGCTCCCACCAGCATCATGCCCTCCATGGCGATATTGAAAATGCCGGCATAGAACGTGAACGTTCCCCCGATCGCCGCGAGCAGAATTGGGGTAGCTCCAACAAGCATGGCCGAGACAAGTCCCAAGACGAGGTTCATTCCTGACTCTCCCGCAGTTTTCGCCTGGTCGCGAGCCTGTCGAACACCATAGCGAGTGAGACCCTTCCTGCAACGACAACCAGCACGATGATCGCTTGCAGGACGTCGATGAACTCTGATGGCACTGCTGTGACAAGCTCCATGCCAATGGCCCCCTGCTGCAGCATACTGAAGAGGAGTCCGTAGAGAAACGTCCCCGTAATGCCGTTGTTGGCCACCACCGCGATCATGATGCCATCCCATGCATAGTTGGCGCCCAGTCCCTTTACGAAGCGATGGGGACCGCCCATGACCATCAGTCCGCCCGCAAGTCCCGCAAGTGCTCCAGTGACAAGCATGACCCGGACGTAGTTACTGTCTACACGGCAGCCTCCAATTCTTGCAAACAATGGATTCTGCCCTGTCATGCGCCATTCGTAGCCACTGCGTCCCCAACTCATGACCAGCCAGCACAAAGCCACTGCCGCCAGCATGAACAGGACGCTTGCACTGGCTCCTCCCAGGTCCGGGAGCCAAGCCGCCGTGTTGATCGCCTTTGTCATGGGGCTTGAAGCCGACGAGTCAAACAAGGGGTACGTGATCACCCAGAGAGTAAAGTAGTCAGCAATGAAATTGAGCATCAACGTCACGATGAACTCGTCCATGGAGAAAGCCCGCTTGAGCAGAGCAGCAAGCCCTGACCACAACGCTCCTCCCAGGAGCGAGGCCAGAATGCACAGCGCAATCAGGAGCGGAGCAGGCAGAGGTACAAACAACCCAACCAGTGTTGCTCCCAGCGCTCCCATGAGGAGCTGGCCCGGCTGTCCCAGGTTTACGGGGCCGGAAGCAAATGCTATGGAAGCCGACAATCCTGTCAGAATGAGGGGCACAGCGCGTGTCAGCGTGGCTGAAAGTCCCGACGCACTCAAGAGTGAATACTGGAGCAGTGCGGCATACGTCGCCACAGGATTGAACCCCTGCAACACCAGGACCGCAGCACCGATGAGAAGTGCCCCCAGAACGCCGAGGATCCCGCTAAGAGCTTGTTTCCGCATGCGCAGGTTCCTTTCCACCAAGCATGTAATAACCCACTTCCTCACGGCTCGTGGCATCCGCGGCAAGATCCGCGGCCACCCTGCCCTGAACCATGACGACGATCCGGTCTGAAACCATGAAGAGTTCGTCGAGATCAGCGGATACGAGCAACACAGCACGCCTCCTGCTCCGAAGGTCAAGGAGAAGCTCGTGAACGTATTCAATCGATCCTACATCCAGCCCACGCGTCGGCTGATCCATGAGAACAAAGGGAGTGTCAAGCAGCAGTTCACGCCCAAGGATCACCTTCTGCTGATTGCCGCCAGACAGTGAGTGAAAGGCATCGCTTGCCTTTCCCATGCTGACGGCAAACTGCTTCCGTATCTGCTCGGTGAAGGCTGCCGCGCGCCGGCGGTTGAGGCCAAGCCCCCCGAAGGTCCGAAAGCTGCTGTCGAGAAGATGATGGGTCATGATGGCATTTTCGAGGATTGATGCGTTGCCGCTTGCCCCCATCTTGCCTCGATCCTGTGAGACAAAAGCGATCAAGCCTCGCCTCTTCAGAATGCTTGCATGCGTAATGTCCACTCCTGCGACCGTCAGCGTCCCCGATGAAAGCGGAGTCAGGCCCACTATCGCATTCACCAGCTCAAACTGGCCATTCCCTTCGACACCAGCCACCCCCACAATCTCGCCTGAATGGACCACGATGCTCACGTTGTGAAGCCGTGTGCGGTGCTCGGCATCGCTGGCACTGACCCCCTGCGCCGAGAACACAACATCGCCCGGTGCCTGTGGAAGACGTTTCGAGGTGAAGAGGACCTCTCGCCCGACCATCTGGCGAGCCAGGTCCTGCTTCGTCAGAGCAGAAGTTTCAGACGTGCCGACCACCCTGCCACGGCGCATGACCGTGACGCGGTCGCTGAGGCTCAGCACCTCGTCCAGTCGATGAGATATGAAGATAATGGTATGGCCCTTGTCTCGGAGGCGTTTCAGCTCACCAAAGAGTTGGGGAATCTCCTGCGGAGTGAGAACGGCCGTGGGTTCATCGAGGACGAGGAGGCTGGCCCCCAGGAAGAGAGCCTTGACGATCTCCACGCGTTGTTGCTCCCCCACACTCAGTTGCCAGACGTAGGCC
>JBNAWM010000059.1:0-9331 GCA_049699855.1 Candidatus Cryosericum sp. | reverse complement strand
CAGCAGGCGGGATCCACAGATCAGGGCGCCTGATCTCCCGGGCGGAAACCGGGCACTCCGCCGAACCACTTCGCATAGATCTTGTCATAGGTGCCATCCTTGACAAGGTCCCTTAGTGCCTGATCGACGGCTGCTTTCAGCTGCTTGTCGGCAAGTCGCATGGCTATGCCGTAGTATTGGGTGAGATCGACACCATTGATGTTCATGACTCGAATCACAGTAAGCGTGGGAGAGTCCTTGGCGTAGAAGGCGCTCACTGGGAAGTCGTTGACCACCGCATCGATGCGTCCGACCTTCAGGTCCGCCATTGCCAGCTGTATGTCCGGATAAGACCGCACGTCGGTCACCCCTGCGATTGCTCGCGCGCTGGTCTCGCCAGTGGTTCCAACTTGCACGCCGACCCTGAGTCCCGCCAAATCAGAAGCCTGTGATATTGTGTGGAGAGTCTTGTCGAACACGATGCCCATGTCCGAGCGGTAGTAAGGGATGGAAAAGCTGACCTCTTTCTCCCGGTCCGGCGTGATCGTCATGGATGAGATCACGACCTCGAACTTGCCTGCCTGTAGGGCTGGGATGATGCCATCCCATGCGGTGGTGACGATGTCCGATTTCAGTCCCAGCTTGCCCGCGACCGCACCGATCAGATCAATGTCAAAGCCGATAGGCTTGTTGGCGCTGTCCGTGAATTCGAACGGTGCGTAGGTGGTATCATTGCCGACCGTGAGAAGACCGTCCTTCTTTGCCAGGACTAGGTCTGAAGACGTTGCTGAAGATCCACAGCCGGAGAAAACAAGAAGTGATACCACGAGCGCAATACTGAAGACTGCTCCCCACCGAGATGCGCGATTTCCGTTCATGTCTGACTCTCCCCACTACCAGGATATGTAGATACGATGCGGCATTTGCCGGATCGTCACCAGGGGCTCTCGGGCTGAAGTGCCAGAAGAGTTGGTTGGAGGAAGTATAGGGGAGAGTCACAAATTGCAAGTCGGAATGTGTATAGACAATGAAGACACCGTGGACAGCATGCCTTGGTGCCGATTGAAGTACCGGTCAGGTGCCTTGATCGGACTGTTTGGACAGCTCCCCCAGCTTCACGTAGTCATCGCCCTGGGTATGAAGTGCTTCGACTTCAACTTCGGTCAATGGGCGCACCGGTCGTGCCGGGACTCCCATTGCGAGAAAACGGGCGGGCAGGACCCTTCTTTCGGGCACCAGCGCCCCAGCTGCCACGATGGCCTCGTCGCCAACGGTTGAACCGGTCAGTACCGTTGCATGCATGCCGATCAGTGTGTGCCGGCCCACCTTGCACCCATGAAGGACCGCGCTATGTCCGATGATCGCTCCTTCGCCAACAATGAGAGGTGCATCAGCTTCTACGTGTCCTACGGCGTTGTCCTGAACGTTGGCACCACGATGGATGACAATTGGTGCAATGTCGCCTCTGAGAACGACGCCATACCAGATGCTTGCCCCATCTTCAACGGTTACGTCCCCGATCAGCACGGCGGTGTCGGCTACAAAAGCTGTTGAAGCCACCGTGGGAATCTTCCCACCGAATTCACGAATGATTCCGGGCATCATTTTCCTCCTTGTCCCGTAGATGGCTGGCGTACCGCTCTGCCAGGCGAACAGCAAGTATCAGCCCAGCCATGCTCAGCGCACAGAAACCACCAATAGCCGCAAGCACAGACCAGCCTTCCGGCTTGTGCGCGCTACGCATAATAAAAGCTTCTGCAAACGCACCGCATGCGATGAGGAGAAGCAGCGTGCCAGCAAGACGTGACAGGCCGGAAGCTCCAGGGCGGTACTTTACTTTCTTCGGGAATTGCACAAAGTATAGGATAGCACTGTTTGCCGAGTGCTGTATGGAGTTGGTTCGCTCACTCACCGCGACCAGAAATCTGAATGAAGCAGGAGGAGAAAGGATGAAGAAGACAGCGTTTGTCCGCAGTATCACTCTGGTAATCGCCTTGGTGCTCGTTGTCACGCTCATGACTGGGTGCAAGACCCAGAGTGCTTCTCTGAATTGGGGTACCGACCCGACCTATGCTCCGTTTGAGTACACCGATGCCAACAACAAACCCACGGGATTTGACGTTGAACTCATGGAAGCCATTGCGGCCAAGATGGGCAAGACGAGCAATCTGACGAGCGGGGCCTTTGACGGGCTGCTTCTTGCCCTGGAAGGAAAAAAGTTTGATGCTGTATGCGCCGCCATGACCATCACGCCTGACCGTGAGAAGGAAGTTCTTTTCTCCATCCCGTACTACAGAGCCGACATGGGCATCATGTACAACCCAGCCAAGCTTACGGTCACCAAGCCTGAAGATCTTGAGGGGAAGACGGTTGGCGTTCAGACGGGCACAACTGGTGAGATCGATGCCAAGCTGATCAGTGGCGTTAAGGTCCAGTCTTATCCTGATATTCAGCTGGCTACTCAGGATCTCGAGAACGGCAAGGTCGATGCTGTTGTGAATGACTTCCCGGTGTGTACCGCCTATGCTAGCTCCCATCCAAATCTCAAGGTCATTGACACCACATCCATCGCCGGGCAGGATCTGACACAGCTCTATGGCATTGCCGTGCGAAAGGACGACACCCAGCTCAAGAGTGAGATCGATGCTGCGTTGCTCAAAGTGGTCGCTGACGGGACATACGCGACCCTCTACAAGAAGTACTTCTTTGTCGATCCGCCTTATCTTCCCAAGTAGGCGGCCTCGGGGGTCCAGGTGACGGAAAATGTTTAAGTGGTCGATCATTGTCGACAATCTGCCATTCCTGTTGTCGGGAGCGTGGACCACATTCTCACTTACGGTTGTCTCCATGTTTTTTGCGACGATCGCTGGGTTGCTGGTTGGTCTCTTCAACATGTTTGGTGGGAAAATCATTGGAGCCATTACGCGTCTCTATATTGAGGCGGTACGGGGAACCCCCGCTCTGTTGCTTATTCTGATCGTGTACTATGCTCTGCCCATCATTGGAGTGAACCTTCCTCAGTTTCCTGCAGCCGCGGTCTCGCTTGCTGTTTGTTATGCCGCCTACATAGCAGAGGTATTTCGCTCGGCGGTCGAATCGATTCCCAAGGGGCAGTCTGAGGCTGCTTTCTCACTGGGCATGAGTCAAACGCAGGCACTGCGCCACGTCATTCTGCCTCAGACATTTCGCCGGGTGTTGCCGCCGCTTGCCAATGAATTTGCGGCTCTGATCAAGGACACATCTCTGGTGGCTTTTATCTCGATGCAGGACCTCCTCTTCAACGCGAAGATCATTGGTGCCCGCACGTACAACATCATGTCCCCGTACATTGGCGCAGCAATCATCTACCTCATTATGACCACCCCGGTTATGCAATGGTCACGCAGTCTTGAGAAGAAGGTGGACTGAGATGGCTGCAGATGTGATGGCTCAGCAGAAACTGCTTGTCGTTGATCAGCTGCACAAGTCATTCGGTACTCTCGAAGTCATCAAGGGCGTCAGTTTTGACATGGAATGCAGGGAAAGGCTAGTTTTGATGGGCCCCTCCGGTTCAGGCAAGAGCACGCTTGTGCGCTGTATCAACTGGATCGAGCCTCCCTCGTCCGGTCGCATTACCTTTGATGGCAGGGTTGTCGAGACCGGGAAATCGGATATTCGCAAATTGAGAGAAGAGATCGGCATGGTTTTTCAGCAGTTCAACGTGTTTCCCCATTTGACCGCTCTTCAAAACGTTGCCCTGGGTCCTGTCGTTGTCAAGAAAACCCCGCGCAAGGATGCCGAGGCGGAAGCAAAGGAACTCCTGGCCAAGGTCGGTCTGTCTCATCGTGCCGACCACAAGCCTGCTCAGATGAGCGGCGGCGAGCAGCAGCGTGTTGCCATAGCGCGCGCCCTCGCGATGCACCCCAAGCTCATGTTGTTTGATGAACCCACCTCTTCGATTGATGTCGAATTGATTCATGAGGTTCTGGATGTCATGGTCAAACTGGCGGACGAAGGAATGACGATGATCGTCGTCACTCATGAAATGGGGTTCGCCAAGGAAGTTGCAGACAGAGTCATCTTCATGGACCGGGGTCTCATCATTGAGACGGGAACTCCTGCCGAAGTGTTTGAGCATCCACAGTGTGAACGCACGCAGAGCTTCTTGAGCAAGGTTCATCTGGCCTGAGGTCACATGTGCCAGGCGGAGGGGCGCTTCCGGGCGCCCCTCTTTCTTTTCATGGAGCGTCTTTTGACTACACTTAATCGTGAGGTCTATGGGACAAATGAATACAATCGTGTATCCGGGGACGTTTGACCCGATCACCAAAGGTCATCTTGATGTCATCGAACGCGGGGCTCGACTCTGCGAGCGGCTTGTTGTCGGCGTGGCCGGGCAGGTCTACAAGAACTCGGTGTGGACGCTGGAAGAGCGGGTCGATATGCTTCGAGCTGCAACCCGGCACATTCCCAGCGTCGTTGTCGAGGGGTTTGATGGCCTTGCCATTGAGTTCATGCGGCGGATGGGGGCGAGGATCATGCTGCGGGGATTGCGGCCAGTCTCAGACTTTGAGTATGAAGTGCAACTGGCATGGGCCAACAAGCATCTGGATCCGAATATCGATATCATCTATCTCATGAGTTCGCCGGAACACTCGTTCGTCTCTTCCACGTTACTGAAGCAGATGTATGAAGCAGGAGGAGACATTCGCGATCTGGTTCCGGAGGTCGTTGCGGACCGTGTTGTCCAAGGTCTGTCACGTGCCAGGGGAGGAACACATGATTGAGAAACTTACGCTGCAGGACATGATCGATCGTATCGATCAGGTGCGGGAGCGAAGCCCCCGTCTGTTTGGATATCGCATCGTCAAAGACGAAGAGTTGGCTGATGCGGTGGCCCATCTGCGTACGGCGTTTCCAGAGCAGGTCCGAAACGCTTCCGCCCTCTTGGAACAGAGGGACGCGCTGCTGAGCGAAGCGCGGAGGCAAAGCAGCCGCATGATTGAAGAGGGTCAGCGCTCACATGACGACCTTGTTGCCGACAATGAGATTGTGCGTGCTGCGCTGGCTGAACGCGAGCGGATGATGGCTGAAGTTGAGGCGGCCCGGAAAAATGCCGAACAGCAGGCAGATGAGTACTCGCTGAAGATGTTGGAACAGCTTGAGGACATTCTCAAGAAGTTGGCTGAAACGGTGAAGGCTTCGGAGATGCAGTTCCACGCGGAGACGGGCGAAGATGAAACTTGAACTGTTGAAACTGAACATTGAGGAAGGTGGCAGCCAATCCTTTCAGTTTGAGGAGACCTCTATCGGAGACCTCCCTGGCATAACGCTGCTGGAGCCGGTAACAGGAAGCTTTGTCCTGAGCAACCTCGGGATCGGCTACCAACTTTCAGGATCGTTTGCCACCAAGGTGAGCCAGCCATGTATTCGTTGTCTGGATCCTGTAATTCAAGATGTTGAGTTTGATATCAATGAAATGTATCTGCTCAATGCCGAGAAGGATCCCGATCAGGAGGATGTCTTTGCACTGGAATCGGATATCCTTGACGTGACCGACATTGTTCGACAGAATCTGCTCGTCGAAGTGGATGAATTTCCCTTGTGCAGTCCTGACTGCAAGGGATTGTGCCCTATTTGTGGGGCGAATCTGAACAAGACCACATGCCCGCACCAGAAACAGTTGGAGGAAAACTGAGATGTATATTGACAAGGCTGCAGAGCACGTTGGGCAGGTCCAATCGATCGACGGCTGGGTCTACAACACGCGCAGTAGCGGAAAGGTGGCGTTTGTCCTGGTACGCGATGGCACCGGCATCATGCAGTGTGTGGTTGTCAAGGGCGATGTCGATGAGCCGACGTTCGAGGCAGTTCGGCACCTGACACAGGAGACCAGTCTGAGCATCACGGGAACGGTTCACGCAGAGGAACGCGCGCCCGGTGGTCATGAAATGCACGTGACCCGAGTCGAAGTTCACCAAGTTGCCGTGGACTACCCGATCACTCCCAAAGAGCACGGCGTCGATTTCCTGATGAGCAACCGTCATTTGTGGCTTCGATCCAAACGCCAGTGGGCTATCATGCGCATTCGCGCTACCATCATCAAGAGCATCCGGGATTACCTTGACATGAACGGTTTCCTGCTCATGGATGCGCCCATTCTGTCGGCAAATGCCTGTGAGGGATCATCTACGCTTTTCTCAACGGACTACTTTGGAGTACCAGCATATCTCTCACAGAGCGGCCAGCTCTACAACGAGGCGACAGCCATGGCATTTGGAAAGGTATATTGCTTTGGCCCTGCCTTCCGTGCTGAGAAGTCAAAAACCCGCCGCCACCTGACAGAGTTCTGGATGGTCGAGCCAGAAATGGCGTACTGTGACTGGTCCCAGAACTGCGATCTGCAGGAGCAGTTTGTCTCCTATATCGTTCAACGAGTTCTTGAAGAGCGCAAGGAGGAGCTGTCAATCATCGAACGCGACACATCTCCACTCGAGAAGATCGTACCTCCTTTCCCCCGCATCTCCTATGACGAGGCAGTAAAACTGCTCCAGAAAGCGGGGTCACCTATTCAATGGGGTGATGACTTTGGGGGTGACGAGGAGACGCTCATTTCGAGTCAGTTTGAGCGCCCAGTCTTCGTCCACAGCTACCCCAAGTCGTTTAAGGCGTTCTACATGAAGACCAATCCAGCAAATCCTCAAACGGTTCTCTGTGCCGATTTGCTTGCTCCGGAGGGTTATGGTGAGATCATTGGAGGGGGCCAGCGTGAAGACGACTACCAGCTGTTGCTTGAGCGCGTCCACGCCGAGGGCTTGTCCGAGGAGGACTATGCCTGGTACCTGGACCTGCGCAAGTATGGGTCGGTTCCGCACAGCGGATTTGGTCTTGGAGTGGAACGCACGGTAGCATGGATCTGCAAACTGCCGCATGTGCGTGAGACGATTCCATTCCCGCGCCTGCTCGAAAAGATCTATCCATAAAACCGGAGATCATGACTGCACCACGAGGAACGGCGCCGGAGGGGAAAGAGCTCTCGGTGACTGATGCCCTTTCGAGCATCAGAAGCAAGAGGCCCGCTTCGCTCTACGTCTTCGCTCCTGGTGATGACTACTTTGTTCCGCAGGTCAGGGAAGCGGCTCGGAGTCTCGTCGGTGAAACATTCCGACCCTTTGACTACGCTGAGTTCGAAGGCAGAGAAGAGAACGTCGACGCGATTCGCGAGTTTCTGGGCAGTGAGAGTTTCGGATCGGAGCGAAAAGTCCTTGTCATCACCAGCTTGGAGGACAAGACAGCTAAGCGTCTTGCCGGCTTGACCTCACTTTTCTTCTCTGCCGGCACCACGTCTGTTGTTTTCGGAGATCCTGCAAAGATTCCACCGGAACTTCTGGCAAAGGCTTGTGTCACGACAAACTACGCAGTACCTCCTGCCGCCGTGCGTGCCTGGATCAAGAAGAGGTTGGATGGACGTGCCATGGATGATCAGGCGACCTACGAGCTGATGCAGAGAACCGCAGGGAGTTTCTTTCTCATGCGGAACGAGATCGACAGGCTGCTTGCCTATACGGCGGAGCCCATCACGCTTGCCGACGTCCGCGAGGTTGTGCCCCGTTGCCATGTCGCCGCCGCCGCTGCACTGGTAGAAGCTGTCTCTCTCAGGAAGTACGACCGTGTGGTGACGGCTCTGTCGGATCTCTCTGCATCTGGTGCACCTGACACGACGATCCTCTATGACGTTGAACTAGGGTTTATTCGACTTCTCAACGCAAAGCTCGTCTCAAAGTCGAACCGACCCAGAGCGGACCTGCGCGCCTGGTGCCTTCGGAGTCAGCATCAGTATCTTGACGACTATACGCTGACTGCGCTCTTGAAGGCTGCTGACCATATCAGGCTCAGTGAACTGGAACTCGTGCTCGAGCATCTGGAGGACATCGAGTATAGAGCAAAAAAAGGGCTGGCCAGCAATGCACTGGCAGCCCTTGAACTGCTGCTTTCAGAGACTGTGCTTACGACGCAGGAGTCGTAGCTGCAGACTTCGCAGCATTTGCCTTCTTCATAAGGCGTGATTTCTTGCGCGCAGCAGTGTTCTTGTGAACAATACCCTTCTGGGCCAGTTTGTCCAACTGCTTTACGGCATCGACAACTTTCTCGGGAGCATAGTCCGACTTACGAGCCATATCAAGGGCAAGTTTGGTCTTGGCTGTCTGCTCGGTATTGTATGCTGTCCGTGTCTTGGTTTTGCGGACGTCCTTAACGGAAGATCTCTTGATTGGCATATAATTCTCCTTTGTCTCTTTGAAACGTATCAGGTTTACTTTACCCAGATTCTCGGTAATGTCAATGATGAAGGACTTCCCGCCACAGGTTCTTGGGCGGCTGCGGCAGCAACGGAGGAAGTTGGGGACAGCTCAGCGTTCAATAGGGACTTGGTTAGCCACTCGGACGAGTGGCGCAGTGGTTGACACAGGGCGAGTATGTGATAATATTCACATGGATTGCTTGTTGACGAGTTTCGCTGGTCCGGGATTCAAATGCGGGCAGTCTGTTGCACGGGCGAGGCTCGGCTTTGAAGGCACGGAGTGAACGAAGAAGTTGTGTCGCGACCATCGGAGGACTAGAATGCAACTGTCTGTTTGCAGGGTACCTAGAGAAAGCGAAGGTATTCGTGACGGGTCGAGGTGAAGAGTGACACACTGCTGGGGGTACCGCACGTGAACCTTGTTATGCTTGCGGGAGGGCGCAGTCGTAGGATGGGACTGCCCAAATACCGCCTCCGTCTGGGCGGCATGTGCTTGTACGAGTATCCCCTTCGATGCCTGGACGGTCTGTATGACAGGGCGGTCATCGTGGAGAATGAGGGCCTGATCCAGGCAGACGCGCAGCAAGGGAGAGTCGTCGTCCAGGACATCGTGCCTCATGCTGGACCTCTGGGAGGTATCTACAGCGGGCTTGGTGCATCAGATGCGCGGCTCAACCTCACGGTCGGAGCGGACATGCCATTTGTTTCACGGGATCTTGCTCGGGCAATGGAGGAGCGGGCGCTCAGCCGACATCTGGACATTCTGGTTCCAAACATTGATGGCTTGCTGGAACCACTGTTCTCCGTGTATTCTTTGGATGTGGCGCCAGTGGCGGGCTCTCTGCTTGCGGCGGGGATCCATGAGGTACGAGCGCTTTTCCAAAGCAAACTGCTGCGTGTTGATTTTGTTGACAGGGCATATTGCGAGCGCTATGACAAGCGTTTGCTGTCATTTTTCAATGTGAATACTCCCGACGATCTTGTGCGGGCAGATCAAATCATGCACGAGGAAAAGAACAGACAGGAGGAACCTACATGCACGTGAACCTGGAAGACCGCTTGAAGGAAAACCCG
>JBNAWM010000058.1:0-9357 GCA_049699855.1 Candidatus Cryosericum sp. | reverse complement strand
TCCAGATAACGCCCGCAACCGCGGCGAAGGGAAGAGCCCAGAGAATCGCGACAGGGTAACTCTGGAGAAGAATGCCGAGTGTTGTTGCCACCCCGCCACCGCCACGAAACTGAAAGAAGATGGGCCAGTTGTGCCCGATAATGACGGCCGCAAACGATGCAATGATGACCCATGCAGGGATCAGCATGGATCGCAGGAGCAGACTGAGCAGATAGCCTTTCATGGTGTCGAGAAACCCGACGGTAAGTCCGTAGGCCCAGCCATACTGGCGAACGCTCCCCGAAAGCCCGGGATTGTCCTTCAGACGGATGTCCTCGTGCTTGATTCCAAAACTGAGGACCAATCCCCAGCAGATGGAACCCCACAGATAGGATGCCACTATGAGGGTGCCATAGGTGAGCCAGTTCATCGCAATACTCCTCCTTGCTGCCAAATGTCTTCGTGCCGGCCCTTCCAACAGTATCGACAGTCTATGCCAATGCGCATGCTTGTAAAGCCTGTTCTTGCCACTATACTCTGCTGCACGAGGCGTTTGCTGCCTCGGCCGAACGGGGTCCTCGGTGGGTCCGTTCCGATATCTGTGGAACGATGGAGGTCAGATGAACTTCTTGACGACCTTGGCCATAGCGGCCGGGCTGTCCATGGATGCGTTTACGGTATCCGTGGCGATTGGCTGTCGCATCAAGCGGGTAACACTGCGCGATGCGGCGCGTCCTGGCCTGTGGTTTGGCAGTTTTCAAGCAGTGATGCCCATTGTTGGCTGGTTTGGAGGGCTTGCGCTGCGGAGATTCATTGCTGGTTTCGGGCACTGGGTCGCATTCGGGCTGCTGCTTCTGGTTGGCGGAAAGATGATTGTTGAAGCGGTGCGTGGGGATGGACAGCTGTCTGCTGCAATACCGGAGAGACGTAGTACGCACGAAATGCTCATGCTGGCTATTGCCACCAGTATTGATGCATTGGCGGTGGGGCTCAGCCTTTCCATTCTGCATGAGTCGATTTGGTGGCCGGCGCTTGTGATCGGACTTGTTACATTTGCCGTCTCGGTGGTTGGCACATTGCTTGGCTGCGGCATGGGGAAGCTTGTGAAAGGCTGGGCCGAGGTTGCCGGCGGGATTGTGCTCATTGGTATCGGGATCAAGCTTTTGATACAGGGCTTACGCTAGAAGAGAGGCCCACAGCAGATAAATGGAGGCACAGATATGGCGCACACCATGTTCAATGATGAAGTGAAGTACCACGTCAAACTGAGGCAGGGCGATGTCGGCAGGTACGTGCTGCTGCCGGGAGACCCGGGCCGCTGCGAGATCATCGCCAGGCAGTTTGAGAACCCGGTCAAGGTGGCACAGAACCGTGAATATACCACGTATACCGGGACACTCTTCGGCGAGAAGGTTTCTGTCACGTCCACGGGCATCGGAGGTCCTTCGACTGCCATCGCAGTCGAAGAGCTTGCCATGGTCGGGGCTGATACGTTCATCCGTGTCGGGACGTCGGGTGCCATGCAGCCTGGAATTGCGGTAGGCGACCTAGCGATCGTGACAGCCGCCATTCGTGATGAAGGGACGACGAAGCAGTACTTGCCGATCGAGTTTCCGGCGGTGGCCAACATCGATGTGACGCTGGCACTCAGGACCGCAGCAGCCAAACTGGGGTTCACAGCTCATCTTGGCGTATCGCAGTCCAAGGACGCATTCTACAGCGAGGTTGAGCCCGAGCGGCTGCCGCTTGCTGATGAATTGAAGGCGCGTCGCAAAGCCTGGATGGCAGGTGGAGCAATCTGTTCCGAAATGGAGGCAGCGACGGCTTTTGTCGTGGCCAGCGTTCTTCACAAGCGTGCTGGTGGTGTGATGCTTATCGTGAACAGCGACTTTGCAGACGCTGGAACTGTACAGCGCGAGGTGATGCTCGACAGGCTTGTTCTGACGGGGGTTGAGGCTATACGGCTGTTGATCGCTCAGGACCGGGCCGCCCAAGCATAAAGGCATGGCCCATACTTCTGGGGAGGAGGCAACGCTGCCATGTATCTTCTCGTGATCATTACGAGACAGGAGAACAAGGTCTATGACTTTCTGAAGCTTCTGCCGAGCGCTGGTGTCCGTGGAGCTACCGTGATCGATGGGCGGGGGATGGGCAAGATTCTGCACGAGTATGAGACTGCTTATACCTCGATTGAAGAGATTCTCAGTGCAAACATCGATCTGACCGAGAATGCCGTCATTTTCTCACTGATTGGCAGCATTGATGTGCTCTCGAAGGCGCGGAAGCTGGCTCATAGAGTCTTTGGCGATTTTGCCCTTCCCAACACGGGAGTGCTGTTTGTTGTCCCGGTTGCCGAGGCCGAGGGACTTGCCCGTGCTGAGAATACGGGGCCAGAGGAGCAAACAGGGAGCGTCAAACCGTAGGCCGGCAGAGGTTGTCAGGCATTCTCTTGCAATCTCGAGCCAAGCAAATACAATAAAGGGCTACTCGCTGAAAGGATGCCCCCTACGTGACTCTTGCATATGTTGGCTTTGTTGTCGTTGCTCTTGCTCTCCAGCTCCTGATGGGGGCAAATGATGGAGGAACGCTGCTTGGCTCGATTGTTGCGACCAATATCATTCGCCCGGTGTGGGCGGTCGTGCTGCTCTTTGTTGCCATCGTGCTGGCTCCGCTGACGATTGGAACTGCTGTCGTCACGACACTTGGGAATCGCATTGTTCCTCTGTCCTCCATCCGCATGGAGATGCTCTACGGAACGGTGCTCGCGACTGTTCTCTGGGTGTGGGTTGCGAAGCGGATGCGCTCTCCTGTGAGCATTTCCTACACTTTTGTGGGCTCACTGCTGGGATCCGCCCTGGCGGCCCACCTCGGGGCACTCGTTCACTTTGGCTCCATAGCCGAGATTCTCGGTGGCATGCTGATTGCCATCCTTGCGGGATTTGTTCTGGGATATCTGTTTGTTAAGGTGGTTGATGTGCTTGGTTCTCGTGCAACTCCTCGAGCCAACATGGCATTCAAGATCCTGCAGGTGTTTTCATCGCTTGGACTTGTGCTTGGGTACGGAGCAAACGACGCGGCAAAGACGCTGAGCCTTCTTTACATGGCATCCGTTATTCAAGGACGAACGTCGAGTCAGGCGAGTATCGCCGCCACGTTCACGCTGGGGACGGTTTTTATCATGGGAACGCTTTTTCTTGGTGGTGGGTTTGCTCAGACGAGTGGATTTCGCCTCATGAAGTCCAGCCCAAAGACGGTGTTCATTGCGCAAGGTTCCACCGCCATTCTCACGCTCGTCTCTGCACGGCTGGGATTTCCGGTCAGCAGTACTGAATGTTTGAGCATGGCAGTGGTGGGAACGGGCGCGGGTGAGCGTCCTGGCAGCGTTCGCTGGAATGTCGTGACGCATCTCATGATTGCCTGGATCGTCACCGTTCCCGTGAGTGTCTTCCTTTCGTGGGGCATCACGTCACTGCTTCTGCTAACCTTCCATTGATCTGAAAGGAGCTGTAGTCATGCGCATTTGGGATCAGATGTTCAAGAAGGGGAATGAGTTTCAGCTCTTGCTGTCCGAGCAGGGGACCCTTGCCTATGAGGGCATGAAGGTGCTGTACGAGTTTCTTGGCATTACTGCCGATACCCAGGATGCTGGAGAGAAGAGGCATAACATGCGCTTGAAGCTGAAAAAGACCGAGGAGTCTGGCGACAAGGCGCGCCGCGAGCTTATCGCTGCCATCAACAGCAGCCTGGTCACGCCTCTTGAGCGTCAGGACCTGTTCAGTCTCAGCAACGTCCTGGACAATATTCTGGACTATGCCCTGAATACTGCTGACGAAATGATTATTTATGACGTGTATCCGGATTTTTACCTGACGAAGATGGTGGAAAAGCTGATGCGCGGTGTCAATTACCTGGAGGGAGCGCTGGAAGAGCTGTTTCGCAACAGGCAGACATCAAATAACAGCATCATCAAGGCGAAGTCGATGGAGAATGAGATAGAGGAGACGTATCACGAGGCGCTGGCCGCACTGTTCTCGGGCGAGGACTTCAGATACATGTTCAAGATGCGCGAGGT
This sequence comes from Candidatus Cryosericum sp., assembly GCA_049699855.1. Taxonomy (GTDB): domain Bacteria; phylum Caldisericota; class Caldisericia; order Cryosericales; family Cryosericaceae; genus Cryosericum. The sequence continues at coordinate 5,306 of JBNAWM010000058.1, read as the reverse complement.
TTTGCGGCATATCAGCAACGCTGCCGACAGGATCACTGATGCTGCCGATATCATTGGGAACATCATTATCAAGGATATGTAAGGCGCCCGGCGATGGTCAGCGGCGGGCGCCTGCGAGGTTCACTCTCGTAGACTGCTAGCAGTCGAAGTACAGATCAAATTCCTTGGGATGGGGCAGACGGCGAAGAACCTCTGCCTCATTTTTCTCTTTGTACGAGCAAAATGTCTCGACGAATGTCTCGGGAAAGACACCATCACGCGTCAGGAAAGCGCTGCCACGCTTGAGCGCTGTGAATGCTTCTTCGAGTGAGGTGGGGAGCACGGGAATCTTCTTGAGAACTCTCTGAGGAAGGTTCTCGATGTTTCCTGTGTACGGCCCCAGGTGTAGCGCTGACGGGTCGGTCTTCCGTTCAATGCCATCGATGCCGGCAAGAAGCATGGCGCTGACAGCAAGATAGACATTTGTGGTGGCATCCGGCGGCCGGAATTCGATGCGTTTCTCAGCAGGCGTGTCTGCGTAGATGGGAATGCGGACCGCGGCGGTTCGGTTGCCCAGCGAGAAGAACGCCTGGATCGGCGCCTCAAATCCAGGAACCAGCCTCTTGTAGCTGATCGTGGAGGGATTGGTAATGCCAAGCAGTGCAGAGGCGTTGCTTAGGATGCCGCCAATGTAGTGCACGGCGACCGGCGAGAGGTCGTAGGGTTCGCCATCCTTCAGATAGAAGCTGGATTTTCCATTCTTTGTGAGAAACTGATGGAAGTGCATCCCGGTTCCAGCCTGCCCGGCCAGGGGCTTGGGCATGAATGTGGCGGTCATGCCCATCTGGCGCGCAAGGTTCTTGGCAAAGTACTTGATCGTCTGTGACGCGTCGCCCATGTGACGCGGGGTGCCTGGCATGACCTCAAGTTCGATCTGGCCGCCCTCTCCGGCTTCGTGATGGTGATAGCGGATGGCAATGCCGGCGTTTTCCAGCATCTGGGCGAGCACACTGCGATACTCGAACAGGCGGTCGAGTGGCTGGTCCGCGTGATATCCCTGCCCGTGGCGGATCGCATAGCCCTGCAGATGTGAGCTGTCCAGCGAAGCGCTGTTTCCGGTCTCGGCGCTCTCGATCGAGAAGAAGCTGGAAGCCGGAGATGAGGCAAAATCGACGTTCTGAAAAACGTAGAACTCGAATTCCGGAGCAAACCAGGCCGTGTCGGCATAGTTTTTGGACTTCAGCAGGGCTTCAGCCTGTTCTGCAATGAACCTCGGATCAAAGGGAAAACGTCGGTGTGTATGCGGTTCGAGGATGTCGCAGAAGACGGCGACGGTCGGAACTTTGGCGAAGGGATCCATGAACGCTGTCGTCAGGTCTGGACGGAGCAGCATGTCACTCCGCTCAACAGATGCGAAACCGGGGATGCTGGAGCCATCGAAGGCAACTCCCTGAATCATGAACGCTTCGTCGACCCGCGCGAGGGGTACAGTCACATGATGCAGGCCGCCAAACAGGTCGGTGAATTTCAGGTCCACCTGAATGGCAGTATGCTTGTTTGCATAATCGAGGAACCCTTGCAGTGTTTTTTCCATGTCACAGCCTCCGGGGCTACTGTTGGCTCTCAGACGCTAGCGCGCCATGAGGCGTGCGGCGATCGTGTTCTGCTTTCGCACGAGATCCGGAATATCGATGTTGGTGAACTCCCCATTTTCGATGAGAACCTTGCCATTCACCATGCTGAAACTCACCTGCTTGGCGTCGCACATGACGGGCGCCGTAAATGGATCGTGCAGTCCGCCCGCGAATTCCAGGGTATCAAGATCCCACATGATCAGGTCGGCAGCTTTCCCGACCTCAATGCTTCCGATGTCGGCATCCATTCTGAGGACGCGCGCGCCGCCCATACTGCCCATCTCAAGCGCTTCGCGCGATGTCAACGCATCGGCACCATATTTCACGCGCTGGAGCAGGGTAGCCAGACGTATTTCCCTGATAAACGAGCTGGTATCGTTGCTGGCGCTTCCGTCCACGCCTATTCCAATACGCATGGCGGTGTCTTTCATGACCGTCACGGGAGCGATGCCTGATCCAAGACGCATGTTGCTGGAGGGGCAGTGGGCCATGCCGCACTCATGCTCGGACAACTTGCGGATATCAGCTTCGGATGCCCAGACAATGTGGGCAAACCACGAGCGCGGCGTCAGCCACCCGACTTGTTCCATGTAGTCTACTGGACGGGACCCGAATGTCTGGAGGCAGAATTCCTCTTCGTCCTGGGTTTCGGCGAGATGCGTGTGGATGAGCACGTCTTCTTTCTCTGCCAGAGCCGCTGTCTGTTTCATCAGTTCCGTCGTGACCGAAAAAGGAGAACATGGCGCAAGAGCAACACGTGTCATCGCGTAGCGCCCGCGGTCGTGATACTGGTGGATGACCCGCTCTGATTCCTTAAGGATCTCTTCGTCCGTCTGTACGACGCTGTCGGGTGGAAGTCCGCCATCTTTCTTGCTCAAAGACATACTGCCCCTGGTGGGGTGAAACCGTATGCCAATGTCTCGGGCGGCTCGCACCTCGGCATCGAAGATGGCATTGTTTCCATAGGGATACAGGTACAGGTGGTCGGTTGTCGTTGTCACACCGGTTTTCAGCATCTCGGAGATGCCGACCTGTGCGCTGGTGTAGACAGCCTCCTCGTCGATGTATTTCCAGTGCTCATAGAGAAAGGTCAGCCAATCAAACAACTTTGCGTGTTCCACTTGGGGAACGTTGCGAAACAAGGTTTGATACAGGTGATGGTGGGTGTTTACGAAGCCGGGCATCATCAGCTTGCGGTTGCCCGATATGGTTCGGTCTGCAGGAGTATTCAGGGTCGGCGTGCCCGTTCCAACGGCAGTGATAACATTGTCGTCGATCAGGACGTACGCATTCTCCAGCTCCGTGTGAGCGGCGTCGCCGGTCATGAGGAATGAGATGTCTTTGAGCAGTGTTCGCATAGGTAACCTCCGCTTGTGCCATGTCATTGTATCGTCATTGAGTCTGTAATCAACGGGAGGCCTCGGCGCTTTCATTGATAGTGCATCTTGCTATAATCGAAACGGACATAACCTTATCACAAGGATGGGAGGTCGCATGAAGCATATCGTTGTGAAGCCGGATAACTGCACGGGATGCCGCCTATGCCAACTGACCTGCTCGGCTCAGAACTTCAAGCTGAATACGCACAAGTCTGCGCGCATCGGTATCGTACCGCGTTTCCCGGAAGGACGCTTTGAGATCCATCTCTGCAACCAGTGTGGCATTTGTCAGTCTGTGTGTCCTGTAGGTGCGATTTCTGTCAGTGAGCGCGGAGCATATGTCATCGATGATGCGACGTGCATTGATTGCGGTGCCTGCGTGGATGCCTGCCCGGAACAGGCGATCTTCCGGTCTCCCGCGAGTCTCCACCCGTACATGTGCAATCTCTGCGGGGCATGCGTCGACAACTGCGCAGCGCAGGCTTTGAGCTGGGAGGAAGACCAATGATCAATGGATATGGTGGTTCGATCCTTCGGGTCGATTTGACGACACGATCGGTCAGGCGTGAATCCGTCACGCCGGAACTCGCCCGCGACTGGCTGGGCGGACGGGCCTGGATTGCCAAGTATATGTATGACGAGCTTCCCGCAGGCATTGATCCTCTCGGTCCCGCCAACAAGGTCTTCATCGCGACCGGTCCTCTGTCGGGGACCCTCTGGCCCTCGAGTGCAAAGATTCTTTGGGGCACGAAGTCTCCACTGACGGGCGGCTACATCGACAGCAACATGGGTGGCATGATCATGGCCGAGTTCAAGTACGCTGGGCTCGACATGATCATCCTGGAGGGAGTATCGGCCGGTCCGGTGTACCTGATGGTTGACGATGAGAAAGTTGAAATACGGGACGCATCGGCGTATTGGGGTATGGGCTCGGTCGATACCGAGTATGCGCTGAAGCATGATCTTGGCGAAGACTTTCAGATCGCCACAATTGGACCGGCGGGAGAGAACCTCGTGAGGTTTTCCTGCATCACGCACGATGTCGGCCGGCAGGCGGGCAGGGGCGGAACTGCAGCAGTGCTTGGGTCCAAGAAGCTCAAGGCAATCGCCATCCGTGGGTCAAAACCCATTCCGGTGGCGGACATTGAAGGACTGCAGAAGCACACGACTGCCGTCATCGACTACATCAAGAAGACGGCGTTCTTCCCGACGTTCTCCAAGTATGGCACCACTGATATCACCGATTGGTGTGATACGGTCGGCGTGCTGCCTGTCCACAATTTTCAGCATGGGCAGTATGCCAAGAAAGACCGCATCAACGGCAAGTTCATGCGCGAGAACATCTATGTGCGGGACAAGGGTTGCTTTGCGTGCCCTCTGGGATGCTCGACCTACTCGCACTCGAAAAAGTACGATGTGTATGTCGAGGGCCCGGAGTATGAGACCATCGGGCTTATGGGTTCAAATCTCGGGATGGACAGCATTGAAGAAATAGCGGTGTTGAACGCCGATGTAGACAACCTGGGAATGGACTCGATTTCGTCAGGTTCAGCGATTGCCTTTGCCATGGAGCTGTATGAGCGAGGCATTTTGACCAAAGATGACTTTGGTGGTCTGGAGATGACGTGGGGAAATGTGAGCTCAGCGCGCGCTTTCCTACGGCTCATCGCTCGACGTGAGGGTATTGGCGAGACATTTGCGCACGGAGCACTGGCCGCCTCGCGCATTATCGGGAAGGACACCGAGAAATACGTTGTTCAGGTCAAGGGTCTGGACTACTCTGCCTATGATACGCATGCTGCGCCGGCCATGATGTTGGCGTTTATGACATCGGACATCGGCGCTCAGCATACAAGGGCCTGGGCCATCGTGCAGGATATCAACATGGGGAGGGACTCCATCGAGGGCAAGAGCAAAGTCGTCTATGACCTCCAGCATCTTCGCCCTCTCATGGAGGTTCTCGGAGTCTGCCGGTTCCCCTGGCTTGAGGTGAAGGTGGATTGGGAGAACTACGTCAAGGCACTGAACCTTGTCACTGGTCAGCAGTACACGACGGAGGAGCTGTTTGCTTTCAGCGAGAAGGTCTGGAACCTGACGCGGGCCTTCTGGACACGCGAAGTGGAGGGGTTTGGCCGGGCGTATGACCAGCCGCCGGCAAGGATGTATGAGGAGATGCCCGACGGCCCCACAAAGGGAGCAAGAGTGACCCAGGATACGGTCGACCAGCTGCTTGATGGGTACTACGAAGCATATCAGTGGGACAAGAATGGCCTGCCAACGGCCAGGAGGCTCCGTGAAGTGGGTCTTGGATATG
>JBNAWM010000057.1:0-9665 GCA_049699855.1 Candidatus Cryosericum sp. | reverse complement strand
GCCGCAACGCTTGGCTGGATCGTTTACGGCGGAAGCAGGCGTCTGCCTCTCAGGCCCTTCTTTACCGTCATGAGTGTTTTGCTCATCGTCATGGCGGCAGGTCTCCTGGTCGGGGGTATCGGCGAATTCCAGAGCCTTGGGTTCCTGCCGACAGGAATTGCTCCTCTCTGGTCAACGCGGGCTGTTGCCAGTGACACCAGTTTGGTCGGCGGGTTGCTGGGCTCTGTCTTCGGTTACGTGGACAGCCCCAATGTTGTGCAGGTGGCTGCCTGGGTCGCGTATCTGGTGGGTGCGCTTTGGGCCTACTTTCGTCCGGTAGCATCACAGCCGTCGGCCTGACAATCAGCTTGCCGACGGCCTTATGAGCATCGCGCGGCGAGGATTGTGAGCGACTTAGTGGCAGCCATCCGTAGACTGTTGCATGTCATCGCCTTTGGCGCTGTATTCATGATACTTTTTGGATCTGCTCTGCACTTCTTCTATGGCTGGTTTGGGCAGAGCACGGTCGTGGGGTTGCTTGCCCCGGTCAACGAGTCCATCTGGGAGCACGCCAAGCTGGTCTTCCTGCCACCGCTCCTGTGGTATTGTTTCGTCGCCGTATCGATCGGGCGCGACAGATCCTACGAGCTGGCCAGCGCATCGGCTGCTGCGCTATGGTTCATGCCGTTGTTCCAGATAGCGTTCTATTATGCCTACGCCGCAGTTGCACACGGCGACCTGTTTGTGATGGATATCGTGGATTTCACGCTGACAGTCGTTCTTGGACAGGTGCTGTTCTACCGATTGACCACGCGCCTGCACTTCTCGATGGTTGCCCGTGTGGCCGCTGTGATATCGATCGTAGGCCTGGCCGCCGTCTTCGTCGTCTTCACACTGCGACCGCCACACATCCCTCTGTTCATGGATCCAACCAACGGCACCTATGGCTTGCCAATGAAATGATTGCCGGGAAGGAGCTCTGAACGCCTTTCCCAGTCAGCGCCCCTGTTCCGTTGTCTCGATGGGCGGAAGCCACTCCAGCGGATTGGTCGCCTCGCCATTCTGGCGCACTTCGAAGTGCAGGTGAGGGCCGGTGCTGAAACCAGTGTTGCCGGTGTATCCAAGAAGCTGTCCTTTCTTGACGCGTTGGTAGGGTTGGACCGCAAACTTCCACAGGTGCCCGTAGACGGTAGCAATCCCTCTGCCGTGCAAAACCACCAGCATATTGCCATACTCTGCCTTGGTACCCGTATACAGCACAAGTCCGTCAGCTGGCGCAAGGATGGGAGACCCATAGTGAGCGCGCAGATCAACGCCCCGGTGAAACGCCACTTCGCCGATGATAGGGTGCACGCGTTCACCATAGGGTGATGTAATCATCATGGGTCCCGAAAGGGGCCAAGCCAACTCGGCCACGGCAGGAAGCTGCATGGCAACGGCAGGATCGCAGCTCAGGATGACGGAACGAATCTGCTGGTCCTCACGGTCACTCTCCCGCAGCATGGCAGCCTGGTCGCCCGATTGGATAAGGGCCACATCCGCTGCCTGCGCGGCATCAGCTGCCTGCTGAACCCGTTCCTGTTCAGCCACCTGTGCATTGGCCAGTGTGGTGAAATCATTCCACACCAGCTCCTGTCTTGCCTGCCAGACATCAGCCGGCTGCACATATGCCGCCACCGGACCTTCATCCGCGTGACTGCGGATGAAGCCTCCCGTCATGACGACTGCTCCCGTCACGGCGATCGCCAGCGCTATGTATCGCACGGTCTTGCGCGTTTTCACCTTCTGGACCTCCACGTCATCGGCGCCAGCATGCCTGGGCCTGCTTTTTAGTATACGGCTTTCAGCGGTCCGGGCAACGAGGATAAGGTTAACGATGGATTCCCGCCTGCGCGGGAATGACGGACACAGGAGAAACACGCTCCCTTGCGCGGGAATGACGGATTCAAGGTTTGTTGCAGTCGTCCCCGCGAAGGCGGGGACCCATGCGATAACGGAGAGATGGATTCCCGCCTGCAAAGGGATGTCTATGTGGTCCACTATTTTGTCAGTGGGTCCTGTTGCGCTGTCAGCGCACGGTCGATCTCTTGGAGAATGTGCTTGGCACTGCGCCAATCCAACATCAGGATGGGCAGGTCCCTCTTGTGCGCTTCGTTGATCACCTTCCCCGAGAAGGAGTGACTGATGTATGACGTCAGGACGACGACAAGACGCGTCGTGGAGAGGACCGCGGGATCGAGGTCTTCCTTGCCATTCGTGGGAATGCAGATACTGCCCGGCAGCCAGGTCTGAAGATTCCGAGACAACGTCTCATGTCCTCCGACAACGAGAACTCGTTCTGTGATCGGATGTACCGTGTATTGTACCTCCGCCTCCGACTCCCGGCGAGCCGATAGAATACCCATGACGCGTGAAATCTCTGCCTCGCGCATACTCAGTCGTTCGCGCGCGCGATCCAGTTCACCACTCAGGCGGTGGACCTCCCGCAGTTGGATCGCCAGTTCCGCACGTGCTTTGCGCAGCTCGCTTTCACCGACGGAGGTTCCGAGTGACGGCGCAGGATCATTGGAAACGGTTGATGCTGGAGCAGGCTGTCGCCGGAGCGCAAAGAGTCCGACAAGCATGCTGACAGCAGTCTCTTCGTCAAGCTTCGGGTCAGCCTCGGCCAGCAGAAACGCCGTCTGCCACACCTCGCCGGCATCAGGCGCACTGACAGCTTCGACGTGCGCGACCTGCTTCACCATGTCTCGAGCAGTACTCAAACGCATCGCCAATGCCTCATTTCCGGAAGCACCCAAGGTCGCGCGCCACCAGGCATCGCCGTATCTCAGCGCTGAAGCATAGCAGGACCTTCTTGTCGAATCAATCTGCGCCACTGCCAGACTCAGGCGGTGTGTCTCCCTGACTACGGACTGGTCCAGCATTTCTCGGAGAGGCGACTCCACCACAGGTACACCGCGGAGGCCGGCGTACCAGGTCAATATCAGCAATTCAACGTCAAGCTCTTGTATGAGTTCGCTGGGATGCATTGCCCGGAACCGCTCCAAACTGATGCTTTCTCCAACATTGGCCGTCTGCCACGCCCGGCGCCACCCGTCGCGCACGATCTCGCCCAGAAAGGATTGAGCACGCTGGTCGTCCTTGTCCGCAGAGAGAACGCCCACCAGCCTGAACGCGTAACTGGCGTCCTGGGCAGACAAGACTCTGAGCGCTGGATGCTGGACTAGTGCGCTGGCGGCAACGCGCGTGTACCACGCAGGTTCAGCTAGACGCAGACTCTCGTCGATGTGACGATGCAGACGAATGTTCGCAGCACACGCGGCAAGCGCGAACGGCGTCAGGTCCGGCCGGACGGGCGAACGTGCAGGCGGGATGACAGGACCTGGGCGCTTTACGTCAGACAGCTGCCATTTCAGTACCTGTGCCATCCGTGCCTTGTCCTTCTCATCCATGGCCTCACCTCCTGTCGTGATTAGTATACTGCTGATACCGAACATTGTCACTCCGCTCATGATAACGGCCGGAGGCAAGTGACCTCCGGCCGCCAGAACACCGTACAGATGTCAACAACTACTACTTGTATGGATCCTTCGGCACCGTCTGGAACGTCTGCGACATTGGACCGCCATCGTATTTGTAGGTATAGATGGTGTTGGTGGCAGGATCAAATGACGTCGCCGGCGAGATAGCTGGCAAGTTGAATCCGCTGGTCCACACCGTGAAGTCAGCTACTCCGGTCGCACCCCAGTAGAGATTGGTGAAGTCATCCCATGTCACAGATTCGCCCTGCGGGGCAAACGGATAGGGCTTGTCGACGTATTCCTTGAGATAAACACGGATTGTCGTGCTCTCCCCCGGCTTCAGCGACGGAATGGCAATATCTCGCATCGGCTCATAGATACAGTACTTTACCGGATAATATGGGTAGCCCTTGCGAAGACCGTTGAAGAAGTGCTCCCAGTAGGCCAGCCCGGCCGCATACTGCTGGTCCAGCGGCTGCTCTGCCCACGTCGTCGTGGTAACAGTGATGTTGGCGTCCTTCCAGTCCCATCCCGCATCTACGTTCAGGTACCCAGCCAGCGAAGGTTTGTCCGTATACGTGTTGGTCACCTTGACATCGATGTATGCCGGCTGATAAAGCTTTGTCGCATCGGCATGCAGGAAGGGGGCATTCAGAGGATTTGGGGATGCGCTGTTGGTGGCTTCGGCCAGCTTTTCCTTGATCGCCGTCTTTGTGGTTTCCAGAACGGCATCGGTGACCGTGCCGGCCGGAACTCCTGATGCATCCAGCGCCTCCTTGGCAAGATAATCAAGCCCTTGATCCGCCAGCTGATCGAAATTCGGCAGCGTCGGTGGAATGCCCAGGGAAGCCAGACCATAGTCTGCCAGCATCGTGAGAGCTGCCTGCAAGTAGCCACGCAAGCTATCTGGTATCAGGGGGAAGTGCGCAGCGATGAAAGCGATGATCCCTCCCTTGATGGCGGCAAAAGCTGTCGAAGCCCAAGTCACGACCTTGGCAACGACTTGAACGATTGACTTGAAGAAGCTGACGATGCCATCCCACAGTTCCTGCCACCAGGATTTGTCCTCCTGCTTGTCCCAGACCTGCAGCTTTGACCCTGGCGCCAACCACTTCCACAGGATCTCCTTCTCGTAGCGGTCGGGGGTTATGCTGTGGTCTTTCCACCAGTAATACCAGTATGTGTACAACGTTGAACTGCCGTTGGTGACATTGAAAGTCAGTTCATTCCACTTGGGGTATCGATAGACTGTGTAGTAGTGCGCCCAATTGGGATCCTCCCACTGGACGGGCTGGTAGTGGACGACTTGGATGCTGGGAGTGTATGAGTGAACCGACACGGTCTTCCATTGGAAGACCGTCACTGTCTGTTGCTTGTAGTAGTTGACCTTGACCGTTTCAGACAGAAACGCAGCCGTTACTCCCGGTCTTGTCGAAGTGGCAAGCCCGACGACGCGCAGGTAATAGGACACGGCATCGCCCGGCTTCAACGTGCTGGCAGCTGGACCAAACTGGCTGAAGGTGATCGGGACCGCGTTGGGGTAGTTGCCGAGCACTGAGATTGGCAGCGTTGTATAGGTCTTGGAGTAGACGAGTCCGGAAGGCGTATCCCAGGTCTCTGTACTGCTGAACGGCTTGGCTGCCACCTGAAAGACAACACTGGTCACCGACGCGTCAGCGTTCCGGAACTGAAACCAATGTGCACTGGTTCCCTCAGCATTGGTGCCAACCTCAGTCAGGTGCTCCAGGAGATTCGGGAACTCCTTTCCCTGAGTGGGCTCCAAGTCTCGTTGCGGTGTCCATATCTGAAACGTGCCGGAAACAACGTTCGGTTTGGAAACAGATGGGGGGATCGACAGGCTGCTGCCGTACAATACCCGTACGCCTTCACCCGGATCGCCGATACAGCGTCCACTTGCATCAACAGGAACGGCTCGCACGTACAGCGTCTGCTGAGTCTTGGCCGTCGCTGAAACCCGGACGATTGGCAGTGACAGCGGTTGGAGGGTGCCAGATGAACTCAGTTTTGACGCGAACGTCCCAAAATCGATGGAGAACTCGCCTGCCGTCCCGGACACCTGACCAGAGGCAACCAGCCCTGTCGGATGTTCCCAGTCTTGAGGAAATCCAAGAAAGGGCACCCTGGAAACCTGCCACACCACCTTGGCTGGCGCTGCACGGGTCAATGCATAGGCGAAGTACCGAACCCGGTTGCCTGCGCTTTCGATGAGCGCCGCGTTATCAGCCTTCGAATACGTTGACGCAGACACGATCTGCAGTTTGTCCGTGGGCTTGCTCTTGGGCTTGTCGGCTCCCGTCGCGACGTAGAGCGTCAATCGCGAATCATAGATGGGCTGATTAAGCAGACCGTGCCACGGGGATGCCAGGAACTTCGCCTTCTCGGTTGTCACGGTGGTCCTACCCGTCGGCAACACCAGGGTTGCCCGCACGTCAGGCGCCCCCTTGAATGCCTCATACGTTCTCTTGATAAGAACAACACCCTGCTCGCGCGTCGTGTTGCTGAGTGGGTCGATCGTCGTGGCGCTGACGCCTTTCATGATGGCGTTCTCATAGGCGAACTCCATCGCTTGCAGGGCCCATGAGGCGACCTTCGCCTTGTCGGCAAATGGAAAGTCTGTCTGGCTGACTGCCTTGAGCGGGTAGACCGCTTTGCCCAGCGCGCGGTAGATCATCGTGGCAATCTCCTGGCGCGTAATGGAAAGTACCGGCGAGAACTTGCCTGCCCCTGTCCCCTGAACCACGCCCAGATTGTACGCCTTGACGATTTCGGGATTGGTCGTATCGCTGAAGGGCGAGGTCCCGGCTTGCGCCGTCTTGCCCGTCAGTTTCTCATACAGCTTCACCACAATCACACAGAACTCTTCGCGCGTGATCGGTCTGACAAAGTTGTTCATCACATCCGGATACGTCAGCCCATAGGAGTAGGCTAGTTCCAGCTCCGGCTTCGCCCACGCGCTCTCAGTCCCGTCCAGAACAAGGGGATCTGCGGCCAGGGCTCTGAGAACAGGGTTCCATGGTACAACCAGAAGCGTGACAATGAGCATGCAAACAACCAGCTTGCGAAACCCGGGCCAAGACACCCCAAGGGGTCCAGGATCACCGTACCTGGACAATTCACACCTTCCCATGATGGACCTCCTCTCTGTCCGCAGTGCATCCAATGACCGTCAGGTGAGGCAGGGCAACTTTGCATTTCTTGTACTCCCCTTCCGGAATTTTGCAAGGGCCCCAGTCCATCCCGCATCCACTCTGGTCCCCCGTCCAGAACAGAAATCCCTCGCTTGATGCAATCGAGCAGCAAACTCTCGAGTCCCGGCCAAACCCGTGCTACACTATTAGTGAAATCGCCCATGCCTGTGATTTCACAAGGAGACATCGCCTCCTTCTCGCACCAGAGAAGGGGTCGCAGTTGTTGTGCCCAGGATGCCGCCACTACGCTACATGGAGGTTGTTCATGAACACACCGCTCCGCAACAGGACTCTTGTCTTGACACAGTTTGCGATGCTCCTTGCTATCGAAGCTGTGGTCTGCTTCACGCCTCTGGGCTCCCTTCCAGCGATCGGGCCGATCGTAGCGACCCTTGCCATGGTCCCCGTCATCATCACAGCAATCCTTCTGGGCACGGGCGCAGGGGCAGCCATGGGTGCATTCGCCGGCTTGTTCAGCCTCCTCGTGTGGACCTTCGCACCGCCAAGTCCTCTTGTTGCGTTCGTCTTCACTCCCTTCTATTCGCTGGGAACCACGCACGGAAACATCTGGAGTCTCGTCATTTGCTTCTTGCCAAGGATCCTGGTCGGTGTTGTTGCAGGGGCCTGTTTCCATCTGTTCACGCGCCTGAAGTGGAAGAGCGGCATCGTCTATGGGCTCAGCGGAGCGCTGGGCAGCCTCGCAAACACCTTTGGAGTCCTTGGGGGCATCTACGTCTTTTTTGGCCACAGCTATGCAACCGTACTGGGAAAAAGCTTCAACCTTCTGCTCGGTCTGATCGGTCTGACCATCCTGACCAGCGGCATCCCCGAGGCCATCATCGGCGCGTTGGCTGCGTACGCCGTCTGTCGGCCCATACAGAAGCGCATGAAGCACGAGTCGGCCTGAATCCTGCATCCAGCGGCCCTGCTTCATGTTGGTGACCCCGGGAACGGCATGACAGTCGCCTCTGCCGCTTGACAGAGGCGGTCCGTTCCGTACAATCCGCCCATGGAGAACCGCTCTGTCTTCCGACAGGCTGCACACCACACTCTCCCGGTTCTGATGGGGTATATTGCATTCGGGTTCGTGGCAACGCAGGCAGGATACCCGTGGTGGTATGCGGTGGCCATGAGCACCTTCGTCTACTCGGGTGCCACCCAGTTCTTCATCCTTGGGCTGTCTGCAACCGGCATGCCCCTGGCAACGGCCATTGTTATGGCGTCCCTGCTCAACCTGCGCCACTCCTTCTACGGTCTGTCACTTCTCACGAAGTTCTCCGGCACACGGTGGGCCAAGCCATACCTGATCTTCGCCACTACGGACGAGACCTTCGCCCTTCTGACGACGACCCTCGAACCGGACCCTTCCGTGAGAACCCGGCTGTACGTCCTCATCTCGCTCCTGGACCAGTTCTACTGGGTCGCCGGAACGCTGGTCGGCGCCCTGCTGGGGACGGCTGTCCCCGTCGCCATCGCCGGTATCGAGTTCTCGCTGACGGCGCTATTCGTCGTCCTGGCTGTCGGAAGCACGAAGAGGATCCGATCACTGGTCCCGCTTGCCGTCGCCCTGGCAACGACCGTGATCGGGCGCCTCCTTCTTCCATCCTCGGCCGTTCTGCCGGCATCTATCGCTGCTGGAACACGTTCGCGCTGTTCAGCCGTACGCGCCCGCCCCGCTGGGTTGCTACTGTCGAAACCGTCCTGCCACCCCTTGTTCTATGGTTGCTCGTCTTCTACTCGCTCAACAGCGTTGTATGGCGCACAACACCCTACGGGATACCGGCGCTTGCAGGTGTCACGATGACGGTCCTCGCCCACCGGTGGAAGCACAACACCCTCCTCAGCATTCTCTCAGGAACGGTAGTCTACCTGATTCTGACGCGGCTGCTGGCATAGTGCTCCATGCCCACCACGGGATGAGAAGTCGACTCTTGCAGCATCTGGTCTCATAGGTAGCGACGGGCCCCGCGGGCGTTATCATCGTCTGTATCTGGGTACTGACAGGGACGCTGTGGCGGATAGTGCTCAAGAGACCGAGAGCCCGTGGGCATATTCCCACGGGCTCTTCTGCTTGACACGAACCATCCTGTAAAATGTATGGACCCCGACCCCACGTATGTGCTTCTCGAGAGCCCCGCGGGGTAGCTGGCGATGCAGCCTATCGCACACTCTCAATGACATATCTGGACTGGTGTCCGACTCGGTTCTGGCGCTTGCTGAACGTCATAGTGTATTCATAAGAAATTTCCTCACATGCACCGGTCGCATATGCCTTTTCACCCTGTGGATAGAGGGGCTGGAAGCGTATCAGCAGTTGTGCCAAATAGTGTCCACTGCCAAGACGAGTGAGAGACAGAACGTCGATGTGACGAACAGCCATCCCGGTTGCGCTCATCTGCTCTGCGAGGAGTTTGTTCAACGTGGCAAGACGAGACACGAGGGTCTCAACATCGGCATTGACAGCAAAGGGATCCTGATGCAAGGTTCGACGAAGAATCTCTTCGATTGTCGGCGTTGTGCCAGCCAGACTTCCGGTATTGCTGAGACGGAATTGGAGTTCATCCAGCGGTTCACGCAAAACGAACTTCGCCGGTGGTCTCACCACAAGACCTATGCACACAGCTACTATGACAACAATAACGAACAAGATTACTCGGCGAACTATGAAGTGCTTTGAATGCATAATATCATCTCCAGTTCTTTCTTCGGCGACCCATTACTCTGAGTCCGTGTTGCAGAATAGGGGTTCCCTTCCCTTGTCCAAAAACCGACTGGCAGGGGAAGAGGACCACATCCCGATATGATAGACTAAGGAACCACTGATTAATGCCTTCTTTTGGTGAGCTACTGCACGAAGAGGGCAGTTTTCAGGCCCCATGCGAACAAGCCACCAAGAAAGGGCTGCTGGAACTCCTTTTTCAAGCACTTTCTTGAAGTCAGGGCATGGAATCCCCTT
>JBNAWM010000056.1:0-9832 GCA_049699855.1 Candidatus Cryosericum sp. | reverse complement strand
GTGCTTGCGCTGGGCTGCCTGGCAGCGGCCCCCACAGTGCGCGGCGCAACGACATTTGCAGGGGATCTGAACCTGTTCCAGGCGCGCAACAAGGTGACGGCGGAGGCAGCGCGTGAACTGGCTGCGTTCGTCAAGAGCGAGCAGTTGTTTGCCCGTTCGCTTGGCCGGACCGATGTGCGGACTGCTGCCACGGTCCGCAGCTATCTGGACACCCTGGGCGAGCTTGACCGGCTGACGAAGCGCGTCCTGCGGGACCAGAAAGCCAGCGACAGCCTGCTTGCCAGCATCCTGGCACTGGCCAGTCGGAACCGGACCTCCGCAGCGTGGATCCTTCTGAAGAGGGGGCTTGAAGGGCAGGAGCGATTTCTCAAGACCATTGCCGATACTCGGGTCCTCATGGCCCGATGCAAGGCGCTGCGCGCGACGCTGAGCCCGGCCGGAGGATAGGAAGAGGGGCATGTTCGGGGTTGTGCCCGGCCTGATGACAGCCAGGCTGACTGGGCTGCTGGGCGGCGTGGTGGTGGCGCCCCTCATCATGCTGGCAATGGTCCGCTATGATGCCTACCGGATCCCTGTGCGGCTGTCATGGGGCAAGGCACTTCTCATCTCTGCCGCAGCGTTTCTCCTGTTGTTCGGACCGCTGCTCCTCGTTCCGGCCACGGTGTTCCTGGAGGTAACCACTGCCGAGAGCGTTTCCCTTCCCCTGCTGGGATGGGTCGTCCTCTGGTTTGCGGCGGCTTTTGTTGTAGCCTGCCTGATGGTGTCCGCAGTATTGAAGCTCTCCTTCTGGCAGGCGGTTGCCTGGTGGGGCGTTGCGTTTACAGCCAGCATTGTGATCAGCTGGATCGGCGCCTTGGTTTTGGCGTCCATCTATCGGTTTCTGATTCTTCCAGGCATCACGGATTTCTTCTAGCACCAATGCACCTGGATTTCGAGGAGCTGATGAACACCTGTGGCGATGAGGTCTATGCGTATCTTCTCGCACGACTGGGGAACCGGTTCGACGCGGATGACGTGTTTCAATCCACCTTCCTCAAGGTACGGCGTTTCTTGCCCGGGTTCCGCGGCGAAGCCAGCCCGACGACCTGGGTCATGCGCATCGCCATGAATGAGGCCAGCACGTTCCGCCAGCGGACGAGGCATGAACTGCCCCTGATTGCGCCGGAAGACCTTCTCCCGGACCCGGGCGCGAACGACGACGCCTATGATCCCACCCAGGAGGAGACCGAGCGGGAGATCGCGAGCGGCTTGGAGCATCTGCCCGGCGACCTCCGTGACGTGCTGTACTTCTTCTACTACAAAGAGATGTCTTACGAACAGATCGCCACCCTGCTGGGCATCCCTGCGGGAACGGTCAAGTCGCGCATCTTTCGCGCGAAGCGGGAACTGAGAGCGTATCTGGAGGCACACTGTGACCATAGAACAGAATGACGATGAACTGGAACGGGCACTGCGGGCGCACTATCATGACCTGCTGAGTGACGTCCAGGTTCCGGAGCGCCTGCGGCAAGAGGTCCTTGGGCAGGTGGAACGCAAACGCGGCTACATGGCATCCTGGGGACCGATCGTCGGGCTGGCGCTGGCCAGCGGATCCTTCGTCGTCGTTCTTGCCTCCTCACGCCTCGCCGAGGTCGTCTTCCACTTCTAGAACATCGCAGTCCACGTTCTCTCCTCCTCACGCCGCCTCCCGGGCGAGGCCCGCGGATTTTCACTCCCCGGTTTGCATTTTTTGACAGAAAAGTATAGTTGTGAGTATGGAGAAGTCATGCAAACCATAGACTCCGGTGAACGGCCGGCTGCCAGAGCATTGATTCTGGTCCGCTATGCCCTGATAGCGGTGGGCAGTGTCTGGTGGCTCCTTGCCATGCTGGGTCCATCGCCCGGACGCATGGTGCTCGTCGGTCTGCCGGCCTTGCTTGTCGGCAGCATCCTGTTCAACGTCAGCCTCGACCTGACCGACCGCTTTGCCCCTCGCACCCGGGCCGTCCGAGCTCTTCTCCGTCATCAGATCCTGTTCGATGGCATCGCCGTGAATGTGTATCTCGGCATGATGGCCAATCCTGCCGTCATGGGGGCTCCTGTCTTCTACGGAGGAACGCGCGTTCTCCCCTTTGACCTCTCGATCGCCGCCGCCGCAGCATTCCTGGTGGTGGCCCCGCTGTTCCTGCACACGGGACACGCGATCCTTTACCTTGGCACCGCTCTTGTCGGCATCGTCACCAGCCAGGGCCTCTGGAGCGCCAGTCAGCAGAACAGCGGATTTGTCCAGGGTCTTCAGCTTGCCAACTGGGGAAGCATTGGGGCGGGAGCTCTTGCCGTGACGGGGATCGGGGTCCTTGCCTATGCCGCGGAAACGTATGCCCAACGCCGACTTCATGCCATGGACCAGCGTATCAGCAACATCAGCCGTGACAAGGAACGCATGCAGGCGGCCTTCCACAAGCTGTCCTTCCTGACAGCAATCATCCACGACATGGCTGCCTCCCAGGAATATCAGAAGGTGCTCGAGGCAATCACGGACCGCGCGGCGCTGTTCTTCTCGGCGGACGATGCCATCGTGGCGACCGTCGACGCGGACATGGAGCATCTCTCCGTCGTTGCCGCCAAGAGCGACTACAGGGAAGCCCTGTTCAAGCTGAGTATACGGCGGGGCGAAGGCATTCTGGGCAGCATCTTCAATGGGGACACCCCCGAGCTTATCAAGAATGCTCTGCTTGATCCGCGCGCGATGCAGATCTATGGCACGCCCGAGGAACCCGAGTCCATCATGGCAGCCCCACTGCGCAAGGGCAGCCAGAAATACGGTCTGGTGTCGGTCAGCCGCATCGGCACCGAAAATCCGTTCAATGAAGATGATCTCGCCTTGTTCACCTCATTTGCCAACATCGCGGCATCCGTCATGGACAATGCCTTAATGACAGAGGCACTGAAACGCAAGAACTTCACCTTGTCTGTCACCAACAAGCTGTCATCGGCCATCGTCTCGCCCCTGCCCTTCGAGGACGAAATCACCAGCTTCCTGTCCATCATGAAGGACGCCTTCCAGCTTTCGCGCCTCGGACTGGCGATTGTCGACAACGACCGCTTCACCCGGCTGTTCGCTGTGCCCGCGCTTGCGGCACCGACGCCGCCACAAGACGTCCTTTCGCGCCTGAACACAGGGCAGGGTGTGCTCGGGCAGGCATTGCGCGAACGCACGATCGTCAATGTGCCCGACGTCACCCGGAGCCCCAGCTACATCGCTGTGGACGACGCCACGCGCAGCGAGCTGGCCATCCCGCTGAGGAACGCGGAAGATCAGATCATTGCTGTGCTGAACCTGGAGAGCGGCCAAAGCGACTACTTCTCCCGCGAGGTCTCCTCCGACATCCTGGCGGTCGCTGGCGAGGTGCAGGGATTCCTTCAGGGGCGGTTGACGTGGGAAGAAGTGAAGGAACAGCGCAACATCCGCGAAGCCATCAATCGGGCTGAGCTGGAGAATATCGACGTTTCTACGCCGGAGCAGATGACGGCGCACCTGGGCCGCCTCCTGGGACGCATCCTGCCCGGACTCGGCAGCGCCGCCTTGGTGGAGAACTCCGGCAATACGACCAGGGCATGGACCTCGCTCCATGCAGGCAGCCTGGAAGGCGCAGAAGCGGTCCGTCTGCTTGAAAGCGAGCTGAGAGCACGACTGGATGCCACGCACTCCCTGCCGCGCTCGGTCGCCGGCCTTCTCCAGGGGCACGATCTGCTGGTCCGCCAGCTCCATTTTGAACAGCGGCCCGTGGGGTTTGTCATCCTGGGCGTTGGCAGCCCAAGACCACTCAGCAGCAGAGAATCCAGTGCTTTTGACCTCTTCATGGCGTATGCGGAATCGGTCACCCAGCGTGTCTTCGTCAAGCGCAACTCAGCCAGGCTGATGCAGTACCGACTGGCAGCCAAGGAGCTGGTCGACACCTCCTTCAAGCGCACGGACCTCCGTCAATTCCTGGAGGCCACGGCCCGCAAACTCCAGGAGGTCATGCAGGCCGACGGAGCGGCGTACATTCCCTTTGATGCAGAAAACAGGCGTCTGGACCTTGCCTCAGCCGACCCCATCGGTTTTGCTCCCGAGCCCAACGCCGAGCCGACGATCCTGGCTGAGGCCTTTGCGACTCCCAGCCTGGTCGTTCTGCATTCGGACGTCACCAGCGCTACGGTGCCAGTTGCCCCGGGGGCCATGACCGAGCTTACCCTGCGCATCATGCTCGAGCGCGTGCTGTACGGGGTCCTGTACGTGTCCTTCCGACGTCCGGTCCTGTTGACTGATGAGGAACTGCGCATGGTGGAGTCCTTTGTCTCGGATTGCAGCCTGGTGGCGGAGAACATCCTGTACGTCCACCGCATCGACGAGTTGTCGGTAACGGACGAACTGACGGGCCTGGGCAACTACCGCGCCTTTGTTGCACACTCCATCGAGCAGTCAGAGCGGACGGCACGCTTTGGAGAAAAGTTCTCTCTGCTGTTCTTTGACATCGACGACTTCAAGAAGTACAACGACACCTACTCGCACCTGGATGGAAACCTGGCCCTGCAGGGCATCGCCGACATCCTGCGCCAGAACATCCGGACGGTCGATTCGGTCTATCGGTATGGAGGCGAGGAATTCGTCATCCTCATGCCCGAGGCGTCGCCCGAGGACGCCCTCAAGGTGGCCGAACGCATCCGCCAGTCCGTCGAGCGCAACAGCGCGCGCGACCGCCGCCACTTCCGCAGTACGGTCACGATCAGCGGAGGCGTCACCAGCTTTGATGACCGCGTCTCGGACCCCAAGAACCTGCTCCTGCTGGCGGACCTCGCCATGTACCAGGCCAAGAAGAGCGGGAAGAACGCCATCTACGTCCTGGATTCCCTGGCCGGGCAGAAGCGCCTGCGCCCCGGGTCGCACTCATAGAGCGCCTGCGCACTCCCATTCGTTGCATCGCGACTGATTTTCCATATACTTGTAGCGTTCGCGTTCCTACCATGCGGAGAGGTGGCTGAGCGGCTGAAAGCACTCGCCTGGAGAGCGAGTAGGCGGGTAACCCCTGCCTCGTGGGTTCAAATCCCACCCTCTCCGCCAGCACGGAGCCGATGCAACACCGGTCGATCTTGCTTGCGGGACCCGCGCGGCACACGGCTCTCGAACTGCGCTGCCGAATTCCCGAAGAAGCCCCGGTCAGGTGCAGGAACGGCCGCTCCGATCATGAAGGGTCCACCAGGTACACATCGACAGGAACAGGAGGGATCCGATGGCACAATATGCCTGTACTGAGCTCAAGAAGCGGGAGATTCTCTCGGCGATGTTCCTCACCATTTTCATCGGCCTGCTTGGGGTTGGTGTCGTCATTCCCGTCACCGCGCCCATCATCCTCAACAACCCGTCGCCGGTTCTGCCTTCGACGGCGACCTTCGCAACCAGGTCCCTGGTTCTGGGGCTCCTTATTTCATCCTATTCGGTCACGCAATTCTTCGGAGCTCCCATGCTGGGAACGCTGGCCGACCGCTACGGCCGGAAAAAGATGCTGCTGCTCTCCCAGCTGGGCACGGTTGCTGCCTACATCGTTTTTGCCATCGGCATCGTGACCGGCCATCTCTGGATGCTGTTTCTGGGACGCATGGTGGATGGGTTCACCGGCGGGAACATTTCCATTGCCCAGTCGATCATCAGCGATATCAGCGATCCTCAGGACCGGGCACGAAACTTCGGCCTCGTCGGTGTCGCCTTCGGCATCGGCTTCATTCTCGGGCCGATCATGGGAGGTGTACTGGCCAACCCGCGTATCGTGCCCTGGTTCGGGCCAGCCACGCCCTTCTGGTTCGCCACCGGTCTGACCGCAGTTGCAACCCTTCTGGTCCAGCTGCTCATTCCCGAGACCCTGTGTTTCCGCAGTACGGCACGGGTCAACCTGTTCGCGGGCGTTGCCAATGTTCGCAAGGCGTTCACGTATGCAAATTTGCGCGCCTTCTTCTCCGTCGTCTTCCTCATGACGCTGGGATGGAACTTCTTCACTCAGTTCTTTCAGGTGTTCCTCATCGCCAAGTTCAATTTCGGAGCCGCTCAAATTGGCATGTTCCTGGGCTACCTGGGCATCTGGATCGTCATTGCACAGGGGGGCCTCCTGCGGCCCGTCTCGCGGCGCTGGCACCCGTCGCTCGTCCTCCGCGTCGCCCTGCTCCTGTCCGGTCTGACCCTGCCCGCACTGCTCATCCCGAGCCAGTACGGATGGCTCTACGCCATCGTTCCCTTCGTGGCCATCTTTCAGGGACTTAGCCAGCCGAATGCGACGGCCATTGCCTCCGGGCTCGCCACACGTGAGGAACAGGGCGAGATCCTGGGGATCAACCAATCCATAACGTCACTGGGCCAGGCCATTCCTCCCATCATTGCCGGTATCATTACCTCCATCAACATCAATCTTCCTATCGCGGTCGGAGCGGCGACCACTCTCCTTGCCTGGGCGATGTTTATGGTTCTGTGCGTGCGCAACAAGACGTGTGCCGAGGCAGAGCCCGTGTCCCGATGAACTGGATCCGTCTGCGAGACCGGCGCGGCGTGCCGCCTCGCGGCATCGGCATCGCCGGTGGTGCGATTCTTGCCATGATGGCGGGCAGGTTCAATGTCACGGACACGTTTGTTCTGCCCGCAAGCGCGTATCGTCGCGCCCTCGCCGGAGCAGGCTCATTGCCCGAAGCCCGTCAGGCGCTGGAGAAGTACGACTTTCATGCCGACACCCCGTCCTTCGTCCGCTTGACCCAGGCACTCAGCCCGGACGTCACGGTCTGGTGTTCACCAAGTCTTCCGCGTGGATGGTCATGGCTCGACCCGGAAACCTTTGCTGTGCCAACAGCCTGCCACGGGACCGCTGAACTTCAGCAAGCCGTCCGGGCCGCATGGTTGAAGATGCTGGATCCCGACCTCGTCCGGCAAGCCCATGATACCGGCATCGCCGAGGCTTCCTATCTGTCGGCCCTGTCCATGGCTGCCGTTGCACAGCGCACGGAGCTCCATCCTGGCCTTACCGGGCGCACGTGGTCGCCGGATCCCGGACTGGCGGAGCCGCACGCCATCGTTCACTGCCGTCTGGACGGCAGTGCCGATTCGTCTGCCTGGACATGGAGGGTGGACCCCACCGGTACCATCCTTGACGGGCCAACCTCTTCTCCCGCCGACGAGCGCCCCATCGCCCAATCCGCGCGCCTTGCCGCCCTGCTTGCGCGCCGCATGGACAGACCCTGCACAATGGACTGGTCCTGGGACGGCCAGGAGCTCACCCTGCTGTCCGCTCTTCCCGTTGCTGTGCACACCGGCATGCGTGCCTTCTCGCGCAGACCCTTCGACCATCTGGTGTCGCGCCCCTTGAGCAAGGCAGCCTCAGACATCGTTGTCAGGCTGCTCCAGGACGTCACCCAGGATGCCGGTACCCTCCTGCTGGGCAAGAACCTGCCAGAAGTGCCGCCCGATGCCGCCCTTGCCTCTGGGGGCCGTGTTTATCTCGACTGGACATTTGTTCAGACGGTTCTCCAGAAATCGGGGTTGCCGCCAGAGGGCCTCGACAGTCTCCTTCAACGGGGATCCGACAGCGCGAACGCGGCTCCTTTCGCCCTCCTTCATGTCCCGCGGGCCGCGCTCGCCGTGCGCCTGGCGGTGCCGCGCCTCGAGCGGTGGGTGGGCGACAACAGAACTCATCTGGCAGCACTCGATGCGGTGGACATCAATGTAGGGACGGTGAGCGAGGTGACGGCTCAGCTTCGTCAGCTGCTTGCGTTCATGCGCCCGCTCGTCCTGAATCTTCTGCTCCTGCTTGTTTCCTCATCCCTGCGGTCAAACAGCCTCGGCCGTTCGCTGGCACGCCACCACCTTGAGCAGTACCATGATGAAGCGCTCGCTGCGGCAAGCGACACCGCCGGACTGAACCCGTGGACCCATCTGGACCGGATCGCCGCCAGCATCCCGGACCAGTCTGCACAGCGGGCGGCAGAAGCACTCTCGAGAGCAAATCCCGACGAAGCGATGCGGGCTCTGGGTTCAGATGTCACGGTCCTGCGCGACCTTGAGGCCTTCATGCGTTCGTTCGCCTTCTTCCGGACGGCGGTGATCGACGTCGGATCGCCAACCCTGCGCGAACGCG
Source organism: Candidatus Cryosericum sp. (assembly GCA_049699855.1). Classification (GTDB taxonomy): domain Bacteria; phylum Caldisericota; class Caldisericia; order Cryosericales; family Cryosericaceae; genus Cryosericum. Next base: position 1,700 of record JBNAWM010000056.1, on the reverse strand, counting down.
CCGACCTGCTGCCGGTGGCTTTGCTGCGTGCGCGCGAAACCGGAGCGGCCGCACGCGTCGGAGCAGCACGCGATCCAATCGCCTGGCTGACCGCACTGCCCGGGGGCACCGACCCGCTCCTGCGCAGACGCTACCTGGCCGTCCTGCGAACGTCCGCTGCCGCCGAGAAGGCATGGTTTTACCTTGCCAAATTCCTCTCGCGCGCGCGCATGCTGTTACTGCACGCCGGGGATCTTCTCGTACTGCAAGGTCAGCTGGACAGCCGCGACGAGGTCATGATGCTGGGCCTTGCTGACCTGGAACGCCCGGGGGACCTGCACGGCCTCCTCCGCGAGCGGGCGGCAGAGCGCGGCACCGAACCGGATGCTCCCGAGGTGATCATCTTCAGCCAGTCAGCCCGGCAGGAGGGGCCTCCCCTCGACTAGTCGCGCTTGAAGGGCAGCCTCGGGACCAGGTAGTTGACGAAGGCGCTGAAGTTGCGCGTCTGCATGTAGATGGTTCCCGGCCCCGTGAGGTCGACGACCAGACCCTCGCCCGAGAACAGCGTCTGTTTGACCCCGCCGATTGGCCGCACATGGTACCCCATCGTTGCATCGAACGCCACCATGTGACCAGTGTCCATGACCAGCTGCTCTCCCGGACCCAGCGTTACCGCATGGATGGCACCATAACTGGACATGAACAGCATGCCCGCGCCCGTCACCTTCAGCACAAACAGGCCCTCCCGAGAGAAAAACGTGCGTGCTCCACCCCACGTCGTGTCAAGGGTGATGGAGGGTGACGACGCCAGAAACGAGCCAGACTGGACAAACAGGCTTTCACTCGTCATCTGACGGGCGGCAATATCCCCCACCATGGTGGGAGCCAGGGTCAGCGTACCCGGTCCTCCCTGCGCAGTGAAGGTGTTCTGGAACATGCTCTCGCCACCAATCGACCTCTTCAGAGCCCCAAACAGGCCTCCCTTTGATCCCGTGTCGATGCTCACGTTGGGCGTCATGCTGACCATGGCATCGGATTCCGCGATCACCGACTCCGACGGGTCAAGCTGCAATTCAAGCAGGGAGTAGGACGGCTGGTACATGATCTTGTACTGCATGGGTACCTCCTGTCAATTGGGTACAGCTTCGGGTATACTGTCCCTGCAAGCAGGGTACTTGGAGGCGGCCTGCTGTCAAGCGGCCTCTGGGAGGCAGGAAGCATGGTGAATCCGGAACGGCTCCACGAACTGAATGGGCTGTCGCAGAAGGCATCGGGACCGATCCTGTACTGGATGCAGCGCGATATGCGGGCTCAGGACAACTGGGCACTTCTGTATGCGCAGCAGCAGGCGCGAGCACTGCACCTGCCGCTGATGGTCTGCTTTGCACTGGCTCCTTCCTTCGCAGGCGCGACCCTGAGAGCCTATGATGCTCTCTTACGAGGCCTTCAGGAGGTCGAAGACGACCTGCGCCGCCTGAACATCCCCTTTCTCCTGCTGACCGGCAACCCTCCTGAACAGGTGGGAAGGCTGTTGTCCAAGTTGCGTCCCGCCCTGATGGTGACCGACTTCAACCCGCTGCCCGCCGTTGTTGTCTGGAAAGAAGCTGTTGCTGCCACTGCCAACTGCCGGGTCGTCGAGGTGGACGCGCACAACATCGTTCCCGCCTGGGTCGCTTCCAACCATCAGGAGTGGTCTGCAGCCACCCTGCGCCGCAAGCTGG
>JBNAWM010000055.1:0-10113 GCA_049699855.1 Candidatus Cryosericum sp. | reverse complement strand
CACGGTAGCGCCAGACACCGGAGAGGTCCTCAGGGAGGGGGGACGAGAGCCGCGACTTGAATGTTGCGGCGAGCCCACCAGGAGAGGGGGCGTCGTCCAAGTCGATCTGGACGTCCAGCAGTCCGCCGCAGTCGCACCGGAGACGCTTTTCTTCGAGAGGATAGGTTGATCCACACCGCACACACTTCAATTGTCTCTTCATGGGCACACCTCACGTTCAGTATGCCCAGGAATGGCGCGGTGGCAACTGCTGTAACATTTTGGAACAGAAGCACCCCTCGCAGTGTAACATTTGGAACCGTCCCGAATGTTACAGCTTGTCGAGTTCCTCCTTGGTGAGGCGGTTGTGGCGGATGAGGCGCCCGGTCGTGGCAAAGACGACGTCTTCGGCGATGTTGGTGGCCAGGTCGGCGACGCGCTCAAGATTGCCGCTTACGTGCAGGATCTGCAGGGAGCGGTCGATGGTGCTCGGGTCGGCCATCATGTAGGTCAGCAGTTCGCGGAGGATCTGCTGGCTCAGGTTGTCGACAATGTCGTCGCGTTCCACGACATCGATGGCGAGGCGGGTGTTCTGGGTCGAGAACGCCGTCATGGCATCGGCCAGCATCTTCTGTGCCTCGGCGCTCATGCGCGGGATATCGATGTATGGCTTGATGTCCGGACGCGCGATGAGGTAGCGGGCGCTCCTCGCGATATTGACGCCGTGGTCGGCCAGGCGCTCGAGGTCGGTGCCGATCTTGGCGTACATGTACACGTTGCGCAGGGTCCGGGCCTCGGGCTGATAGAGGGCGATGAAGTTGATGGTCTCGCGCTCGATGGTGTGGTCGAACTCATTCGCCATCGGTTCATCGACGTCGATGACCTCGTTCACAAGTGTCTCGTCCTTGGTGACGATCGCTCTGGTCGCCTTCTCGACCATGGAACTGGCCAGGGCGCTGAACGCAAACAGCTTGTCCTTAATCTCCTGCAGCTTCTCTTCGTGCATGGGTTGACTCCTTTCCTGTCATCCGTACTTGCCGGACAGGTAATCCTCGGTGCGCTTGTCCTGCGGTCCGACGAAGACGCGCTGGGTTTCGCCGAACTCCACCAGCTCGCCCATCATGAAGAAGGCGACGTAATCCGAAATGCGCGCTGCCTGTTGAAGGCCGTGGGTCACAAACAGGATAGTATAGTCGGTCTTGAGAGACGACAGCAGTTCCTCGATGATCGCGGTGGACTTGGGATCCAGTGCGCTGGTCGGCTCGTCGAACAGCACGACCGCCGGTTCCATGGCGATGGTGCGGGCGATGCACAGCCGTTGCTGCTGCCCTCCCGAGAGGGAGGTGCCCGCCTTGAACAGCTTTGTCTGGACTTCGGTCCACAGCCCGACTTTGGTGAGCGTCTTCTCGACTATCTCGTCCGCCCGTTCCCGCGACAGCCGCTGTCCCGTGAGGCGATAGCCGGCCAGCACGTTTTCGTAGACGGTCATGGTGGGGAAGGGATTGGGCCTCTGGAACACCATGCCGATGTGCTTGCGGACGTCCACGATGTCCATGGTCGCCGTGTCGACACCCTCGAGCAGAACCGTCCCCGACGAACGCGCTCCCGGGGTCATGAGGTGCAGTCCGTTGAGTGTCCGCACAAAGGTGGTCTTGCCGCATCCAGAAGGGCCCATGACGGCGGTCACCCGCTTCCTGGGGATGCGCGCAGACACGTCGAACAGGATCTGCTCCTTGCCAAACCACGCATTGACCTTCTGGGTTTCGAGGGCGATGAGAGAATCTTCCATGGTGTGCCTTCCTTATGCCTTCACCCGCAGGACGCGGGCGATGAAATGTCTGGCGCCGTACTGGAGCAGGAGGATGAGCAGGACAAGGACGAAGGCGGCGCTCCAGGCCTGCTGCTGGAGAGCAGGATACGGACTGCTTGCATAGATGTAGATCTGCAGGGGCAGGGCCGACATCGGGCGCAGCATGTTCCATTCGATGTAGCGGCTGCCAAAGGCCGTGAACAGCAAGGGAGCGGTTTCGCCAGCCACGCGGGCCATGGAGGTCATGAGCCCGGAGGTGATGCCGGCCGCGGCGGTCCTGATGCTGACGTTCCACACGACGCTGGAGCGCCTGGCTCCCAGTGCGTACGCTGCCTCCTTGAGGCCCGAGGGGACCAGGTTCAGCACTTCCTCGGTGACGCGTGCCGTGGTTGGGACGAACATGAAGGCGAGGGCGATGCTGGCCGAGAGCGCGGAGTAGCTGCGGAACCGGGCAACCAGGAAGGTGTAGCCGAAGATGCCGATGACGATGGATGGCACCCCCTGCAAGGCGTCCGCGCACAGGCGCACGATGTCCGCAAACCGCTGGCCGCGGTGCTCCGAAACATAGATGCCGGCAAACATGCCAAACGGCGTTCCAATGGCGGCCGCCACCAGGGTGATGAGGAAGGTGCCGACGATAGCGTTGAACACGCCGCCTCCGGTCTCGCCCATCGGGGCGGGGGCCTTGGTGAAAAAGTCCCAGTTCAGGTACCGCACGCCCGAGATGAAGATGTGCCACAGGATGATGACGAGCACGGCGATCAGCAGGAAGGCGGATGCCGCCACCAGCAGACTCATGACGCTGTTCTTGAGCTTGCGGCCCGTCACTGCTGGACTCCTTGCCGCAGAATGATGCGCGCAGCGACGTTGATGACGATGGCGATGACGAACAGAATCAGGGCAAGCTGAACGAGCGACGCGATGTAGACGGGAGAGGTGGCCTCAAGGAACTGATTGGCGATGGCCGAGGCCAGCGTGTTTCCCGGGTCAAACAGCGAGGTCGGCATCTTCATGCCGTTGCCGATGACCATGGTGACCGCCATCGTCTCGCCCAGCGCGCGCCCCAGCGCCAGTACAAGGGCGCCCACCGTGCTCTTGCGGATATACGGCAGTTCGACACTCTGGATGGTGTCCCACTTGGTTGCGCCCAGCGCGAGTGCCCCCTCCTTCAGCTCCGTGGGGACCACCAGCAGGGACTCGAGGATGAGAGAGGAACTGAAGGGCAGGATCATGATCGCCAGCAGGAGGATGGCCGCCAGCAAGCCCACGCCCGTCGTACCGCTGGCAACCAGCGCCTGGCTGCCCACCAGCTTGCCAAACCACACTTCGAACTTGCCGACGAGGGGAACCAGGACGAACAGGCCCCAGAGGCCGAAGATGACGGATGGCAGGCCGCCCAGCAGGCTGATCATGTACTTGATGGGACTCGCGGCTCGCTTGCCTGCGTAGTCAGCCAAAAAGATGGCGATGCCCAGAGCAAACGGAGTGGAGATGAGAAGGGCTCCGAAGCCGGTGACAAGGGTCCCGACGATCATGGGGAGGGCGCCGAACTGCTCGGTAACCGGGTTCCACTGGCTGTTCCACAGGAATGGAAGGCCAAAGGCGGAGCGGGATGCCCGCGAGGTGACAAAAAGCTGGATGAGAAACAGCACGATGGTGGCGACAAGCGCGATCGCTGCTGTCAGTCCGGCAGCGGTGAAGGCGCGTTCGCGGATCAGTTCCCGCCGGTCGCTACGGGATGGTTGTGCCGCCATACGTCATCGAGTTGACAAGTGCAAGTGCCTTGGTAACAGCGGGAGCGGGCAGTCTGGCATACGACAGCCCCTCGTTGATTGCCTGTCCATCGGTCAGCATCCAGGTCAGCATCTTCTTCAGCGCCTGTGCCTGTGCCAGGGTGCGTCCTCCGTACTTCTGCTCCTTGTAGACCAGAATCCAGGTGAATGCGCTGATAGGATAGGCATCTGCGCCGGGACTGTTCACAATCACCACACGCAGGTCGTCCGGCAGATTGACGTCCGCAGCCGCCGAGGACGATGCCAGGCTTGGCGTGATAAACGCGCCGGAGGAGTTCCTGAGAGAGGCGAACGGCGTGCCGGTCTGAACGGCGTAGACAAGTTCGATGTACCCGATGCTCCCCTTGGTCTGAGTGATCATGCCCGAGACGCCTTCATTGCCCTTGCCGCCAAGCCCGACGGGCCAGCTGACGGATTTGCCGGCGCCGACGCTCGATTTCCACGCTGGGCTGACGGCCGACAGGTAGTTGGTGAAGATGGAGGTCGTCCCCGAACCATCCGAACGGTGCACAACCGTGATGGAAAGGTCAGGCAGGGAAAGGCCCGGGTTGAGGGCAGTGATGGAGGAATCATTCCACTTCGTGACCTTGCCCAGGAAGATGTTGGCGACGACCGTGCCGTCGAGCTTGAGGGCCGGGTTGCCATCGAGGTTGTACGAGAGGACGACAGCACCTACGCAGGTGGGAATGTGCAGGACAGGCGCGCCCATGGCCGTCACTTCGTCATTGGTCAGAAAGGCATCCGAAGCGCCGAAATCCACCGTCTTGTCGGTCAGCGCCTTGATGCCGCCGCCGGAGCCGATGCTGTTGTAGTTGACCCGCACGCCGGAGACCCCGTAGTAGGTGTCGAACATCTTGGAATACAGAGGGTAGGGAAAGGTAGCGCCCGCTCCGGAGAGATCCTTGACCGTCGAAGACTGACCGGACGATCCACATCCAGAAACAGCAAGGGCAATCACCAGCAGTGCTGCCGCAACAACAACAAGACGACGAGGACTCTTCATACCAACCTCCCGATGCAAGCAATTTCCCTTTCGTATAAGGATAGGCTCGCTCGCAGAAAACTACCATGGATAAATGTTAAGATTTCATTAATGCAGGGACATCCACACCATGCGGCCAGCGCCCCCGGTTACCCGGAAGCGCTGTCTTCGGCCAGAGGAGAAAGGTACTGCGTCAGTCGGGAATGGGTGCCCCGTCGTAGGTCATGGAGCCCACCAGTTTCTGCGCCTTCTGGACGGCAGCGGCTGGCAGTTTTCCGTAGCCCAGGCCTTCGTTGACAGACTGACCCGTGGTCAATACCCAGTTGAGCGCGCGCTTGAGAGCAATTGCCTGGCCAAGCGTGCGTCCGGCGTACTTCTGCTCGCGATAGACCAGAAGCCAGGTGAATGCTGAGATGGGATAGGATTCTGGATCGCTGCTGTTGACAAGGAGGACTTTCAGGTCGTCGGGAAGCTGAATCTGCGCAGCGCGGCCCGAGGAAGCAAGCGATGGGACGATGAAGTTTCCCGAAGCGTTGCGCATCGTCGCATAGGGCAGCTTGGAGCTGATGGCATACACCAGTTCCACATAGCCGATGGAGCCCTGGTTCTGGCTCACAAGCCCGGCAACGCCGTCATTGCCCTTGCCGCCAAGGCCAACGGGCCAGCTGACAGATTTGCCTGCTCCCACCTTGCTCTTCCACTCTGGGACGGCGACGGTAAGGTAGTTGGTGAAGATGGAGGTGGTTCCCGAGCCGTCAGAACGGTGGACGGTCGTGATGGCCTGGTTAGGAAGCTTGATGCCGGGGTTGAGCGCCACGAGGCGGCTGTCGTTCCAGCGCGTGATGTTGCCAAGGAAGATGTCGCTGACAGTTTTGGCGTCGAGCCGCAGGGTTGGATTGCCGTCAAGATTGTAGGTGAGGACGACAGCGCCCACGCAGGTGGGGATGTGCAGGACAGGCGCGCCCATGGCGGTCGTCTCCGCTACCGTGAGGAAGGCGTCTGAAGCGCCGAAATCCACGGTCTTGTCGGTCAGGGCCTTGATGCCGCCGCCTGAACCGATACCCTGGTAGTTGATGCGGACGCCGGTCGAAGCATCGTAAACATCAAACATCTTTGAGTAGAGGGGCAGCGGGAAGGTCGCCCCCGTACCCGACAACTGGGTGGGAACGCTGATAGAAACGATGGGCAGGGTGATGGTGACCGTCTTGGCGGTGCTGTTCCACGCGACCGTAGCTCCCATCTGCTCGGAGATGAAGCGCGCTGGGACAAAGGTCCGTCCATTTCGAATGACAGGGGTGACATCAAGAGTGACTGCCTGACCATCGACGAGAGCAGTGGTGGAGGTGAGAGGGAGAACAAGGCTCTTCATCTTGGTGGCACTCTGAGGGAGACCGAGGTTCACCTTTGTGACAGTGCCGTTTACCTGAGTCGCGAATGAGACGCCCGCACCCATGGCTTCCGCGACGAAGCGGACGGGCAGCATAGTGCGCCCTCCCGTGATGAACGGGGCCGCATCGAGCGCTGTGCGCGACCCGTCGACGGTCGCCGTTGTGGAGCCGATGGTCAGAACAATGGTTTTGCTGGACGCGGCTGAAGCAGGCAGCGCCCCTGGGACGATGAGCGCGATCGCGAAGAGCGCAATGATTGCAAGAGAAATGGTCTTTCTTCCGAATGCTGACACACGTACCTCCTGGAGCTTGATAAACCCACGAGGGGTTTCCAGCCATCATCATAGGGAGGCATGTTCACAGGATGTTCAGAGAATGTTCAGGTTTCGTTAACCCATGGGGTCAGACGTTACATTTCACAACATGCGTCAGTTCAGACCCACAGGAGGGGCAGGGATTGCATCTTGCCCCGCAGTAGTATTGCTATTTTACGGGTTTTCCCTCCCACGTCAGCTGCTGAAGCAGAGACACGGCCTTCTTGCGGACGGCGTCGGGAAGGCTGCTGTACTGGAGCGGCTCGGCGAGGGTCTGTCCATCGCCGATGATCCACGACACCAGGTCATAGATAGCGACGGCGCGCTCGCGCGTGCGTCCATCGTATGCCTGTTCTTTGTAGAAGACCAGCCACGTGAAGCTGACGATGGGGTAGGCGCCGGTTCCGGGGCGGTCCAGCAGCGTTCCTTGAAGGTCGGCCGGGAGGTCGGCAGGAACGGCAGCCTGGATGGAAGCCACATCCGGCACGACAAAGGCGCCCGATCTGTTGCGCAGCGCTACCGTTGTCAGCGACGACTGCACAGCAAAGGTGTTCTCCAGGTAGCCAATGGACCCTGGCGTCTGCCGGATCATCGCCGCCATGCCTGCGTTGCCCTTGACTCCCACGCCTGTCGGCCAGGCCACCATCGAACCGGCGCCGATCTTGCTGCTCCAGGTCTGGTCGGCGGCGGCCAGGTAGGTCGTAAAGATGCTTGTGGTACCCGAACCGTCAGCCCGGTGCAGGACGACGACGGGGGTGGACGGCAGTTTGACCATGGGGTTGAGCGCAGCGATCCGGGCATCGTTCCACGTCTTGACGTCACCACGGAAGATGGCCGAGAGCAGAGCGGCGTCCATGCGCAGGGCAGGACTTCCGGTGAGGTTGACACAAATGGCAACGGCGCCCAACACGGTTGGAATCGTCAGCACAGAGGCCGGAAGACGGGCCTGTTCCTCCTCTGTCAGCAGGACATCGGTCGCGCCGATGTCGATCGTCCGGTCCTGCATGGCACGCACCGCCCCTGAGGAACTCAAGGGTCCATAGACCGCCTTCACCTGGGTCTTCTGGTACCATGCGTCGAACTGCTTGACGTACAACGGCTCTGCAAACGTCGATCCGGCAATCGCGAGATCTCTCACGGGTGTACCGGCGGTGGGAGTCTTCTGACAACCCACTGCCCCCAAGACAAGGCCGAGAATCAGAAGAGCCGCGGTCATGCGCCTGATGTTTCTCATAGAGCCTCCCTGTTCGTACTGGATGGTGTGCCATAATTCTTGTCCGGCGTGCGCGGACCAAGGTTCTTGGGAATGCGGATGACAAACGATGCCCCCTGGCCGGGGACACTCTGAACGGTGATGGTGCCGTTGTGGGCCAGAACGATGCGCTTGACGATGGCGAGTCCCAGACCTGTCCCGGAGCGCCCGCGGTCTCCTGCGCGCGAGTAGAAGCGCTCAAAGATGCGCGGAAGGTCGGCCGCAGGAATCCCCTGACCCGTGTCGGACACACCAAGGATGATGTGCGTGGGCTCTGCCGTGGCGGACACGGTGATCCTGCCCTCCGTGGTGAAGCGATACGCGTTCTCGATCAGGTTGATGAAGAGCTGGAGCAGCATGAGACGGTCGCCGTACAGGAACCTTCCTTCGCTCTCGATGTCGAAGAGGAGAGGAACGCCCGTGTCACGGGACTGACGGTCGAAGAGTTCCATGAGGTCGCGCTGAAGCTCCTGCATATCCACCAGCTCGACCTCGGGTGCCTTGTTCTCGAGGCGCGACAGAAGCGAGATATCGGAGGAAAGGGCGATGAGGCGCTCCACGTTCCGCTGGATGATGTCAAGGTAATGTGTGTTCTGGGGTTCCTCTCGGAGCAATTCAAGGTACCCTCGGATTGCAGTGAGAGGGGTCTTGAGCTCGTGGGAGGCATTGGCCACAAAATCGGCTTTGATGCGGGGGAGCGCCATGGCATCGGTGATGTCCTGCAGAACAACGAGTGTGCGCCTGCGGGGGAAGGTCTTCTCATCAAATCGATGGACACTGCAGGAGTAGTAGCGTCCGTGGTCTTCGACACTCACCGTCTGTTCCTGGCGGTCGTCGATACAGCGGTCGACCGCGGTGAGGCATGCCGGAAGGGCAACCAGTTCGGCGATGTTGCGCCCCGTCACCGGGAGCTTGTCTCCTCCGAAGAGGCGCTCAAATTGAATGTTGGCCGAGACCACATCCCGTGCATCATCGAGGATGACAATGGCCTGGGGCACGGCGTCGAGGACGGTCGACAGGGCAAGCGTCTGGGCACGCTCACGGTCAGCCAGCGCCTCGCTCTCCTCCAGCAGGGCGTAGCTCGCTTTCTGCGCACGCCCCAGCTCCGTGAGATCCGCGCGCATGGCAAGTCCAGCGAGGCTTGGCAGAGAGCGTCGTTCAAGGGCATCGGCAAGATCGGCGATGGGCCTGGTGGCCATGCGGGCCAGGAAGACGGCCAGGACCAGCCAGAGCGCACAGAGGGTCACGAAGAGAGCAAGGGTCCAGGACAGTGTCCGTGACGTGGACTGCCAGACAAAGCTGGCGGGTGAACTGGCCACTGCAAAGCCGACCAGCGTTCCTCCATCCCGGACCGCGATGCAGACCGTGCGCTCACGCCGTCCCGACTCCAGGCGGTAGGCGACGGCACTGCCCATACCGCTGGTCAAAGCCTGCTGTACTTCGGGGTCGGCAAGGCGATTGGAGATAGCGGCGGCCCTGAACTGCGAATCGGCCACAGCGGACCCCTGAGCATCCAGAATGGTGAGGCGGATGCCCGCAGGCAGGTCTCCACTGACCAGGGACGCGACAGGTGCCCCTGTCTGGCGGGCAAGTAGATACTGGTTGGCCAGAAGCCTTGCCGACGTCTCAAGGCGCGCAGTTTCGCCCAGCGTGGCCTGGTTGTGCAGGGACAGGACCAGGGTTGCCATGGCGGTCACCAAGACCAGCAGGGCGACGATGAGGATGGCGGTCAGGATGCGCAGGGAGTAGGGGCGGGCGCGGATCACTGCTCCTCCTCGATGTAGTATCCGAAGCTGCGCGACGTGCGCAGCAGATGGGCAGCACCGCCCAGCTTGCGGCGGATGCTGGTGATGTGAACGTCGACGACGCGCTCCAGCGCATCGGTTTCACCGGTCGATTGCAGGAGGTCCTCCCGCGAAACGACAGAACCTTTTCGCTCGACGAGCATCGTCAGAATGTGGTATTCCGCGGGTGTCAGCTGAATGGTCTTTCCTTGAACGCGAACGTCTTTGCGTGCAGGATCGATGGAGATCGGTCCCGCGGTGAGAGTCCTCTGGACGGCTCCGGCAGAGCCAGCCTGGGCTCGGCGCAGCATGGCGCTCACCTGCGCGACCAGTTCACGCGGGTTGAATGGCTTGCGGACGTAGGTGTCGGCTCCCAGACCCAGCGTAAGGAGGACATCGCTTTCGGCAGCCCGCGCGCTGCAGACGATGACGGGCATGCCTTCACAGGACGGGCGGCTGCGCACTGCCTTCAGAACTTCCACACCGGACAGCTCGGGCATCATGAGATCAAGGATGAGCAGAGCGGGGGCGTTTGTCCCCTGGGCATCGAGCCACGCAAGGAACTTCACAGGAGATGCGAACAGGACCGGCTCCAGCGATTCCCGCTTCAAATACAGCCCGATCAGTTCACGAATGTCATCCTCATCTTCGAGTACCGCTATGCGTGTGATGGTCTCACCTCGCTGAACTATTGCCAACACAAGTATCCGGCCCTTGTCCGGACAAGTCAAGAGGCGATCCCTAAGCATTGTGGCGATCGTGAAGAATCAGAACCGGCTCTGGATGCTATACTTGCAAATCAGCACGGCAG
>JBNAWM010000054.1:0-10286 GCA_049699855.1 Candidatus Cryosericum sp. | reverse complement strand
TGCTCGAGATGCTGCGGGAACTGCGCGAGGTCGCACCCGATGCCTGGTTTATCAATCTCACCAACCCGTCAGGGATCGTCACCCAGGCCATGGTCTCTCATGGTGGCTTTCACAACGCGGTCGGCATCTGCGATGCCCCAGCGTCGATCGCTATGCTGCTGGCCCATCTCCTCGGCGTGACGCCAGATGATCTCACCTTGGATTACTACGGTCTGAACCACTGCGGCTTCGTCAAGGGCGTCTATGCTCTGGGCCGCAACATCCTTCCGCAGATCCTCGCTATGATCGACCAGGTTCCCGATTTCGAGCAGATGACCCACTTTCCGCCCGGATTCGTCCAGCGGCTGGGCAAACTGCCAAATCCATACATCTGGTACTACGCGTTCAGGCGCGAATCGCTGGCAGCCATCGCATCAGCGGCCGAGACCCGCGGCGAGGAAGTCGAACGCCTCAACCGCGAACTGTTCGCAGACCTCGGGCAGACTCAGGACCCATGGGACGTTTATCAGCGGTATCTGGAGAAACGCGAAGAGAGCCAGCTGCCCGCCAACGACCGAGCTGCAATGAACATCACCGCCGGTCAGGGCTACAGCGCAGTCGCCATGGATGTTCTGCTCGGTCTTGCAGGCAAAGAGCCCTCGGTAGTGCCTGTCAACGTCGTCAATCAGGGAGCGATCGCCGGCCTCGCCTCCGACGATGTCGTTGAGGTCCCATCCCTGATCACCGAACGGCTCATTCGCCCCCTCGCCGTGGGGCCGATCGACCGTGACTCACAGGTGCTGATTGAGCAGGTGAAGCTGTATGAGCGGTCGCTGGTCGATGCGGTTGCCTACCACGACCTCGAGGCTCTGATCCAGGCCCTTGCCCTGAACCCTCTCGTGCCCTCTCCTAGCGTGGCTCGCGATCTCGTGCGGGCATTCAAGGAGCAAGAGGCGCCCTACTTTGACCTTTTCAGCTAGCCCAGCTCACTTTCATCCATGGGAGGCACCATGAACTTCTGGAGAAAATTCGCCTACAGTTTCGGCTCACTGGGCGCAGGCCTGCCCGAGAACGCCTTCACGGCCTGGGCGCTGTACCTCTATGTGGACAAGCTTGGCTTTCCGCAGCAGCTGTTCGCGACAGCCATGCTCATCTACACAGTATGGAACTGTATCAACGACCCGGTCTTTGGCTACTGGTCGGACCGGACCCATACCCGATGGGGCCGCCGCATTCCTTACATTGTGCTGGGGACACTGCCGCTTGCACTGGCCTTCTACCTGATCTGGGTCCCTCCTGCCGGCCTGTCGACAACAGCCCTCTTCTGGTACTATCTGGCCGTCATCTTCGGATACGATGGCTTCTACACGCTTGTGATCATCAACTGGACATCCCTGTACCCTGAGACGTTTACGACCACCAGCGATCGCAGCACCGTGAATGCCTGGCGCCAGGCGATTGGTATTCTCGGCGCCATGGCTGGACTGGCAGCGACGCCCCTCATTGTTGCGCGCCTCGGGTGGAAAGGCATGGGCCTTGTCTTCGCCGCGCTTACCGCCATTTCCATCTTCATTTCGCTCCTGGGTTCGCGCGAGAATCTGCACGCCACCGGCGAACCGCTCACCCTTGGCCCCGCCATCCGCAACACGCTTGCAAACAAGTCGTTTCTGACCTTTGTGCTGTTCAATCTCATGGTGAACTCCGTGATCGTGCTTGTGCCCCAGGTGATCCCCTTCTTTGCCAAGTACGTCCTGCGCATCTCGGATGCGCAGAGCAGCCTGATCATGGCTCCCATCTTCATTGTCGCCATCATCACGCAGATTGTCTGGTCCAGGGTCGTCATCCGCAAGGGAGTGCGCACGACGGCCATCATTGCCTGCATCCTCTTCGGCCTCTCCCTGCTTCCCCTGGGTCTTGTCCACACCATGCCGCAAGCCATCACCGGTTTTGCCATCGTAGGCATCGGCCTGGGAGCCCTCCTTCTGGTGGGCGACATCATGGTCGCCGATATCTGCGACGAAGACTATCTCAAGACCCATACGCGCAGAGAGGGCATGTTCTACGGCGTCAATGCGCTCATTATCCGCATGGGCGTGGCAATCTCGGCCGCCACCATCTCCATTGTCCAGACGATCACCCACTACAAGCCTGTCCAGGACCCCGCCCTCATGGCACCGGCTGCCGTTGTGGGATTCAGGCTGCTGGTGAGCGTCGTTCCAGCCGTGCTGATCGGTCTGGGATTGGTCTTCGTCCTCTTCTATCCGCTGTATGGCGCCAGGCTTGCCCAGGTGAAGCAGGAGTGCGCTGCTGCCGCTTCCATTGCGCAGCGGCAGGACCCGCCCGCCCTCTGAAAGGAGAATTGCCTATGAACTGGCATGACTTCCTCCCGATCCCCGCTATCGACTCTGCACAGAACTACGTCGTCTTCCAGCCGCACTCCGACGATGCTGTCTGGTTTGCCGGGGGACTTCTGCTCAAACTGGCCGCAGCCGGAAAACGAATTACCCTTGTTACGATGACCGACGGGCGTCTGGGAACGACAGACCCGTCGATGAACTCAGCCAACCTGGTCGCCATCCGGAAGGAGGAAGACCGACGCGCCGCCGAGGCACTAGGCATCGCCAGGCACCTGTACCTGCCCTTTCATGACGGAGAGCTGCCACACTGCGGCGAAACGACGCAGGCCATGGTGCGCATCATCCGGCAGGAACGGTGCGACGCCGTCCTGGCTCCCGATCCGTGGCTTCAATACGAAGCACATCAGGATCACCTCAACTGCGGGTGGTCTGCGGCGGAGAGCATGATCTACTGCAACCTGCCGCTGTACCTGCCCGAACTGCCGCCTCACGACGTGCGCTTCATTGCGTTCTACCTGACCAGCCGACCGAACCAGTTCGTGGATGTCACAGCCGAGCTGGAGCATCAGCTGGCCGCGCTCGCACTGTTCACGAGCCAGTTCACGCCGGAAACGCTGGAAATGGCGAAGCAGTACCTCAACCTCAAGGCCTCGGAGCTGGGTGAAGCACACGGCATGCGGCTGGCAGAAGCTTTCAAGGTCTTGACCCCTCTGCATCTTCACACGAGTGTCGACTCCGAGTCCCTCTAACATGCCTGCATTGTATTATCTCGGCATTGACGGAGGCACCACCAAGACAAGGGCGGTCATCGGCGATGACAGCGGCCATGTGCTGGGAACAGGCGAGAGCGGACCCTCCAACCACCAGATCGTGGGCCTTGAGACAGCCATGTCGAACCTGGCCGTTGCCACACGGCAGGCGCTGACGACTGCACACCTCTCCCTTGCGCAGATCGGGCGGGCGGTGTTCGGGCTGTCCGGCATGGACCTCCCCATGCACCGCGAAGTCCTTGAGGCGGCTTTGAAAAAGACGTTTCCCGGACTTGTCTTTGATCTGGTCAATGACACGTGGATCATGCTGAGCGCGGGAACCGCCAAAGGCTGGGGCATTGCTGTTGTCTGCGGCGGGGGCGCCAATGCCTGCGCCCGCAGTCCAGACGGTGCATGGGTCACCCTGCGCGGCCTGGGCTACGAGTCAGGTTTGCGCGGCGGGGGCTTGGACATGCTGCGCGACGTCCTGCACTATGCCTTTCTCTCCCACGACGGCACCGGGCCGCAAACCGTGCTCGAACAAGCCGTGCTCGAAGTGACCGGCGCTCCTGACTATGACACGCTTCAGCTGCTGCTGCTTGAGGCACTTCAGGACCCCGCCCGCCATGGCGGCCTGCTTCAGCGGGCTCTGGACCTGGTTCCACTGGTATTCGATGGAGCTACGGCAGGAGACGACGTCTGCAAGCACATCCTCATGCTGCAGGCCGAGTACCTGGCCGAAGGCATCACGGGGCTGGTCCGCAGGATGCATTTTGAGCGCAAACAGGTTGAGGTTGTCCTGGGAGGAGCCATTTTCGAAGGGAGCAACCCCCTGTTGATCGACCGCCTCACGCTGGCTGTCCATGAACGGGCCCCAAAGGCCTCTCTTCACCGTCCTCTGCTTGACCCTCCGGCACTGGGAGCCTATAGTATGGCGCTCGAGGCGGCGGGACGTCCTGTCGGCGAGGGACTTACCTCCCTGCTCACCAGACAGACGACATAAGGTGAAGGCTTTTTCATTGCACTCAGGCTCTTCCCACCTATGCTTGGAGTTGCACAGTTACTATATAGTCTAACAATAGAAGGTGCGAAATGGCAGATGGCATTGATGAGAAGAAAGAAGTCCTGCGAATAGAGAATCTCCACGTCCGCGTCGAGACGAAGGAGATCCTGAACGGAATCAACCTGTCGATCCACGAAGGTGAAACGATAGCTCTGTTTGGAGCCAACGGCAGTGGAAAGACAACACTGTTGATGACCTTGATGGGCTTCGGCGGGTACGAGATCACCGAGGGAAGGATTCTCTTCAAGGGGCAGGAGCTGAATCACCTTGCGCCCTACGAGCGAGCAAAGCTTGGCATGGGCATCGCGTTCCAGAAGCCACCCAGCGTCAAGGGGGTCACGCTTGCCAGGATGCTTGACAGCATCAAGACCGGCAAAGAGTACGAGCCCTACATCGAGAAACTCAATCTGCGCGAACACCTCCTGCGCGACGTGAACTCCGGCTTTTCCGGCGGCGAGACCAAACGGTCCGAGGTTCTGCAACTGATTGCGCAGAAGCCAAGCTTTGCCATGTTTGATGAACCGGAATCAGGCGTCGACCTCGAGAATATCAAAGTCCTGGGCAGTGTCATGGCGCATCTCCTGGAAAAAGACAAGGTCATCAAGGAGAGGACCGTTGCCGGCCTCATCATCACCCATACGGGTGACATCCTGGATTACGTGGAAGCCGAAATCGGCTATGTCCTGGTTAATGGAAAGATTGTCTGCCAGGGGTATGCACGCGATGTACTGGCGGACATACGCAATTATGGTTTCAGGGAGTGTGGATCATGCATGAGATAGAAGGGTTGGATCTGTCCGGCATCGAAGAGCAGAAACTGCTGGATGTCGGCTTTGATACCGCCAGCGAGGACAGGGCGGGAAGTTTTGTCATCATCGACGGCCAGGTTAAGGAATTCAAGCCCATCCAGCAGGGCGTCGAGATCATTCCTCTCTCCATGGCTCTGGAGAAGTACGAGTGGCTGAAGGAGTACTACTGGAAGGCGGTCAGTCCTGACAAGGACGAGTTCACGAAACGCGTCCATGAGGCGCCTCCTCTGGGGTACCTCATCCGGTCCTTCCCTGGCACGAAGTCCAGGGTCCCGGTTCAGGCCTGCTTTGTCTTGAAGAGCTCCAAGTACGACCAACTGATCCACAACATCATCATCGCCGAGGAAGGGTCTGAACTGCACATCACCAACGGATGCGCGGCGGCCAATTACTACACTGAGGGAAATCATATCTCGGTCACGGAAGTCTATGTCAAGAAGGATGCTTCGCTCACCTACACCATGATCCATGACTGGGCAAAAGAAGTGGCGGTGCGGCCGAGGACGGGAGCCATGGTCGGCGAGAATGGCAATTTCGTATCCAACTACATCTCCATGAAGACGGTCTACTCCACCCAGAGTTCGCCCAACGTCTTCCTCATGGGCAGGAATGCGTCAGCCAAGCTGTACTCCATCCTCTATGCGCCGGAGGAAACGCACCTCGACATCGGCGGCAACATCTACCTGCAGGGAGAGGGAAGCAATGGGGAGATCATCAGCAGAGCGGTAAGCAGCGGTGGAGAAATCTATACGCGGGGCGCACTGATTGGGGAAGCCAAAAACATCAGGGCCCACATGGAGTGCGACGGACTCATGCTGAAAGACACCGGTTTCATTCACACGGTGCCTGAGCTGAAGTCATCGCTTCAGGACGTAGAAATGAGTCATGAAGCTGCAGTCGGCAAGATTGCAAAAGACGAAGTGGAGTACCTCATGGCGCGGGGTATCACCGAAGCCAACGCAATCTCTCTGATCATCCGCGGATTCCTGGACGTGACCATCCAGGGACTTCCGGTGAACCTCCAGAAACTGGTCGATATGACGGTAGATGCGTCTATGAAGGGAATGTAGTCTCGAACGGATTCCAACAAATCTGCTATAATGGAAAGCGCCTCTTTCCTCCGGCTGTGCTGATTCGACCGCATCAACCCTGGATTGAGGCGTTTGGATTTGACGGGGGAAAGTGGCTGAGGCGGCTGGAGTCGAACCAGCAATTCATGGCTCCAAAGGCCACTGTCCTACCATTAGACGACGCCCCAACAGACTGTTTGCTGCAGTATTTTAGTGCTGCAGCGGGTACTGTCAAGACAGAGAAGGAGACGGTGTATCGACAATGACCGTGGACGACAGGGAGCAGACGGCCCCGAGCCATCCAACGCTGGAACAATCGGACGCCCTCAAGCTGGTCGCCATCCTCACCATGACCATCGACCATGTGGGCGCCATCCTTCTGCCACACGTGCTGTGGCTTCGCATCATCGGGCGCATCGCCTTCCCCATCTTTGCCTACCAGCTGGCCGCCGGGTACATCCATACACACAATCTCAGGCGCTACATCCTGCGGCTTGCGCTCTGGGGTCTCATCGCCCAGCCTGTCTACATGATCGCCTTTGGCGTGAAGCCGTGGACACTCAACATTCTGGCTACTCTCTTACTTGGGTTGCTGGCGATGTGGGGATGGGACCGGCGCAGGTGGTGGGCTGTCGCGCTGGCACTGGGTCTCTCGGCTCCACAGCTGTGGCTGCCGGCTGTCGGTCCGGACTATGGCCTGTATGGCGTCCTGCTGTGCCTGGTCAGTTACCTGTTCTTCCAGCACAGAGACCAGCTTGCCTTGGCGCACGGAACCCTTCATCTAGTGGCCGGCACCTTGCTCTGGCCCGTACAGATCTACGCTTTGGCAAGTCTGCCCTTCATTCTGTGGCCTCCGCGCCTGCGCCGCTGGCACGTACCGGGGCTGTTCTTCTACGCATACTACCCGGCACACCTGGCCGTCCTCGTTCTGGCTCGCAGTCTGCTTGCACATTGATGTGGTTGCCTGAGCTCCGGGCACCCCTATACTGAAGGCACCAATCGGAGGAAATCATGAACCGCAAACGCATGCGCATCTGGGTTACCCTGCTCGTCGTGCTCGGACTTGTCAGCGGGGGCACGGTCACACTCATCGCCGCTCTTCATGGAACAACGGTCGACACCCCCGTCACGGTGCTTCCGGGCGTGACGCTCACCCCGGAGGACCTGAAGGCTGCCGGACTGGGAGCAGCCCTCGACGTCCGCTATGCTGACAACACGTTTGTTTTCTTTCCCGATGCCCAGGGAAAGGAATTGGCTGATGCAAAGAGCGGACTGACCCTGGATTTCAGGACCGGCTCGGTTACCTTCCTCGGCGGCCAGTTCGCGCCGGCTGCTGGCTCCACCCTGCCCCAGGAGGCCTATGCATCGTACAAGACCAAGGTGGAAAGCACTGGGCTGGCTGACGATACGGGCAAAGCAGTTATTGGAGATGCCTCTGCACGCTTCACGGACCCTGCTGCTGCTGCGCTGATCGTACGGAAGAACAACACCGTCTTCACGCTGCTGTATACGCTGAACGCCCCGGCCCCAAGCGGTACGCCGGAGCCCATCGTCGCCCTCGACGCTCTTGCCCGTCTGCTGGCCAGCCGCTTCTAGGCAGGAGGCGAAGAGCTCTTGTCCGATTCGGACGGATGAGGGAGATCGATGGTTTCCATGTGCTGAGGCTCGGCAGGCACGCCCGCGGACGCTGCCGGCCCCGGCTGACCACTCTGGCGTTCACCCCGTGCGGAGCTACGCCTGCCCCCGGAACTGCCGGCAAGCAGAACGATGAGCCCGACTGCAAGGATGGCCGCGCCGGGAATCCACGCTGGAACAAGTGACGCCAGCCTGCCCAGGCCAAATCCCTCAAACCCAAGCCAGGACTCAAACACAAGGCCAAGCACGACAAACATCACGATACCGAACAGGAACCCGCCGGCGCTCTCGCGTACATGCCGCCAATTGGCATGCAGCGTCCCATGGATGATGCCCGCCAACCCGCCGGCGCCAGGGAACACGAGTGCCCAGGCATACGCCCAGCTTGCCCACGTCCCGGTCACATCCTGATACCACAGCAATGCTCCCACCGAGGCCACAATCAACCCGAACCCCGACAAGCCCTCGCCTGCCCCATCCGGCAGGACAAGCCCCACAGCGAACACTGCCAGCCCCGGTATGATCAACTGAAGAGGCCACGACAGATCCGCCCACCGCCGTGGGAGCCAACCCAGATCGATGTGAACGAATTGGAATGCGAGGATGATCACCCCCACCACAATCAAGAAAATACCAAAGTTCTCGTGCGGCGTGCGAGCCCTGCGACTCTTCTGCTCAGGCATGTCTGCTCCTTGTCCTTGTGGCCGGTCTTCCTTTCCCATGTGCCAGCCGCTCATCCCGTTTACGTCGGGGCCCCGGCAAAGGTTACCGATCGGAGACCGTCACTCGATGATGCCCTTGCGGTGCGTCCGTTTCGATGCCTGGACGTGCACCTCGGCTTCCTCTCCGCTGCCCTCCTGGTCACACTCGCAGCTCTGGAGCAAGCCGGCCACCTCGCGCGCCGCCTCGATGGCAGATGCGACCGCCATTACACGAAACATCTCTTGCGGACCCGCGGTGGGGCGAAAAAACGCTGTGATGCCGGCAGCTCCCAGAGCTTTGACAATGTCTTCCGCCTCGGACTCGCCCGCGACGACGACAACCTCTGTGTATTCATCCATGATTCCTCCTTGCCGCTTCTACAGTGAGAACTGAATGTGTTTCCGCTCCAGTATCCATGCAACCCAATTCAGCACCCCGACCATGCCGACAGCCTGCAGAACCACAAGCCATGCGGGCGCCTGCTCATACCACCAGGGAGCCTGTGGCAGGACAACAATGCCCAGCAGAGCTCCGTGCAACAGGTACAGCAGCAGCGAATTGCGTCCCCACTTCACCAGCATGGGGATGGTACGGCCAAACCGCTGCTCCATCAGATGGAAGCACCAGAAGACAAGAGCGCTGATACCCAGCGACACCAGCACGTAACTGGCCGAGACACGGTGTTTGCTGATGGGTACCACCAGGGCAAGCAGCCATCCCACCGCCACCATGCTCCCCGCTGTCCATGGCACCCAGCGCCTGCCCCGGGAAACGTCATGAAACATGTCCCCAAGTGCGGTCGCCATGATCAGCATCGCCCCCCATGACAAGGCCCCTTCAATTCCACCATGCGTCGAGCTCACCACCGTCCCCAGCCACAAGCTGTTCAGCAAAACCTGATACACAGCCAGCAACCCCAGGCTGACGATCCACCGCGCTCGAACCGGCATCTCGATGAAGACCAGCGTAATCAGTCCAGCGACCCCGATAGCCTGCAGTAGGCCCCAGTTGGAAGGGTCGATCTCTGCTCCGGAAATGTTCCCCAGCGTCGTGAACAATGCTCCCAGGCCAATAAGAGCGAGGTTGCGCTCCAGGAAGTGCATGACCGTCTTTTGCTTTCCATCCCGTGCCAACCTTGACCGGAAGGAGAGGCCAAACGTCAGTCCGATGGCAGTGATGAACATCGGAGCGATGATGTCGATCACGGTCAGGCCGATGTCGGCAGGATGCTTGAGCCATGCAGGAACGACGGCTGGGCCGGCCAGGTAGTCTGCCAGCGCCATGAGCAGGATCGAAAATCCCCTGAACGCATCTATGGATTCCAGTCGTTTCCTTGGCTCAGCCATCGCTTCCTCCGTAGTGCTCACAGCATGAGGACTTTTGCGGCAAACTCAAGATGCCGGTCATGAACGACTCCCTGGATGCGATCTCCCTCTTCCCGTCAGGGAGCGTCAGGGCATCCAGAAGCAGCGCTTCATGTCGACGCGTCCTGCTGTGTCGAACACGACCCCTTCGTCCTCCAGCAGCGATCGCTGAACGCCAGGACCGCCAAAAGCATCGGCCGGTGACAGCTCGCCCGTCGCTTTGACGACGCGGTGGCATGGCAGCTTCGATCCTGCCGGAGCTGCCCGCATTGCCCACCCGACCGTCCTGGCAGCGCCAGGACTGCCCAGGACCCGCGCGATGGCGCCATACGTCGTCACCCTGCCGCGCGGTATGGTGGCAACAATCGTCCAGACCTGTTCAAAAAATGAATCGGCCACCATGTGAGGAGCCCGGCCCTACGGCACTGCCTCCAGTACGAGACTGAAGGCCGCGGGCGAAAGAACGACGGAGAGCATTGGCTGGACTTCGGCCAGCGGAATGTGCACCTCTCGAGGGCCTGCGGCGTAAGGCCCTACCTGATAAGGGTCGAACGATAC
>JBNAWM010000053.1:0-10606 GCA_049699855.1 Candidatus Cryosericum sp. | reverse complement strand
GGCAAGACATCTGGTCATTCTGATACTTGTTGCCGCCATGGTTCTGGGTGCACTGCCCGGGACAGCTCTTGGCATCCCTGTGGGAACAAATCCGCCGGATACCTACATCCGTGCGCGCCTCAAGGATGCCGCCTTGCGCTACAACATCCCCTCCGTCATCCTGATGGCCATCGCCTACCAGGAGTCCGGATGGCGCCAGTTCGACAGCAGCGGCAACCCGATCGTGGGCTCCAATGCCACGTCGCAGGACGTGGGCATCATGCAGATCAACACATCGGGGCGCACCGACGTGGACCGCCTCCTCTCGGACATCGACTACAACATTGAAACCGGCGCCAAGATCCTTGATGGCAAGTGGAAGCTGGCCCCCGGGATCGGCGACCGCGACCGGAACGTGCTGGAAAACTGGTACTATGCCATCTGGGCCTACAACGGGCTGTCATCCACCAACAACCCCAACACGGTGGGCGGCCGGCACTACCAGGACCGTGTGCTTGCGCTCATGGCCCGCCAGGTGCTGGGCAGCGACGGCCAACCGCTCTGGCCGCCCGTGAGCGTCACGGTACCGAATCCGGCCATCATCACCGATCCGCCCGCCTGGATCCCGACGCCTGAGCCGGTCCACTACGGCGACTTGTACGCAGGCTTCAACCAGGGAGACAACTTCCGTGTCCTGGAGAGCCCGGCTGGCGCGGTGCTTTCGACGGCCGGAGGCACCACCGTCCGGTTCCTGGTGCAGAACGTCGGGACCACGACATGGGACTCCTCGTACCAGCCGGTGCTGGCCGTCGGCGATCCCGTGGTCACGAGCCTGCAGGGCCCCGCCTGTTCTGCCTCCGTTCTGCCCGGAGCCAGTGTGCCGGTGACCTTCACCCTGCCCTCTCCCCTTCCTGCGGGGGCGCTCAGCATGGTGCTGTCCATGACCCGGAAGGGGGCAGTGTTCGGTGCGGGCTGGCTGGCGCAGGCGACGGTCGTGGACATCACGGCGACGGCGACGGTGCCCGATAGCGTGGTGCAGGGAACGACGCTGGACGTGCCCATCCAGGCATCCAGCACCCAGCCCCTGACCATCACGCCAAGCTTTGAACTGCGGGACATGCAGGGCGCGCTGGTCGACAGCTCCTCGCTGGTGGCACGGCGCTACGGTGCGGCAGTGGGCATTGTGCCGGCGGTCCTTCCAGACCAGCAGGCCGGTGATGTCCGCTACTTTATCGGCGGGGCGCCTGCCGGCCTTCTTCAGCCCGGGCAGTATCAGCTGACCATCAGCTTCACGGCGGGCATCGCGGGCGTTGCAGGGGTCTCTGGTACCATGCCCTTTGCCAGCATCACTCACCCTCTGCAGGTACTGCCCTCTGCTCAGCCCGGCTTGCTGATTGTGGATTCGGTGCCCATCGGCGCATCGGTCTCGCTCGATGGCACCATCCAGCCAGCCGTGAGTCCCTGTGCCATACCAACCGTCCCGGGCCTGCACGTCGTGCAGGTGACGGCCGGTACGATGGCGCCGTTTGCGGTGACCATCGACACATCCTCCGCACCGGTGACCTTGGTCGCGCCACAGCTGACGCCAACCTCCACAACCCCCGTGACGCTGACCCCCTCGCCGGTCAACCTGGACTTCGGGGTGCTCAAGGCAGGGGCCGGCGTGACCAGCCAGCTGACCTTGCAGACCAGCGGCATCATGGCGGGCCAGGGTGTCGTGTCGGCTTCTGCCAACTGGATTCGCGTCAGTCCCCTCACCTTTGACGGCAGTCAGACATTCACGGTCGGCGTCGACGGCCGCTGGGTGGATCCCAATGCTAACAACACGGGGACGATCACCTTCACCGTGGGCAGCACGAGGGTTTCCGTGCCCGTCAAGGCCGGATTTGCCCCGGTTCCGTCCGCCGGGTTCATCCTGGCACCGCAGAGCATGCGCGTGAGCGAGGGCGATGAGTTTGCGCTGGACCTCACCGCGCGCAACCTTCAGCTCCTGTTCGACCACGTGGACCTCACTGTGGCCTGGGACCCTGCGCTTGTGGCGCTGAAGGCTGCTGCGGCACCCTCCTCACTGGTGACACCGCCGGTCTTGCCCTCCGACCCCGGGATCCTGCGCATCCAAAGCGATGTGACCGGCCTGTCCGACGGGCAGACGATCCTGGCTTCGCTGCGCTTCACTGCCCTCGCGCAGACAGACAAGACGGGCATCAATCTGCGTGGCACCATCACGCTTGGGGGCAGTCCCGTCCGCTCGACCATGGGCGGGTGTGCGGTCAGCGTCAGCCCGCGCTTTGTGCCCCCCGGCATGCCCGACGGGTTCTCAGCGGCGGGAGAGCAGGGACAGGTGCGTCTCAGCTGGCAGGGGGCCTCTCCCGGGACGTATCCCGTCGCCCGGTATGACATCTATCGCAAACAGGGTGCCCCCGACCTCGAGACCGCCGAGCTGGTCGGCCAGGTGACGCCGGAGGCCACGCAGTTCCTGGACCGCGGACCGCTTGAGCGCGCCAGCTACTACTATTGGATCATGAGTGAGGACACGCATGGCAATGTCAGCAACCCGGCCGGCCCCGTCAAGGCCCAGCCCATCATCATCACGGATCCAGTGACCAAAATTACCCTGGTCTTCACCGTGAACAAGCCGTCGGTGGTGATGAACGGTGTAACGGTTCCCATGGATACGGCGCCCATCATCGAGAACGGGCGCACCATTCTGCCCGTCCGTTACATTGCGACACCCCTTGGAGCCCAGGTGCTGTGGGACGCCCGAGAGCAGAAGGTCACCCTGATCGGCACCAAACGGGTCGAGTTGTGGATCGGCAAGCCGATCGCCAAGGTCGATGGTGTGGACGTCCCCATCGATCCCGCCAACCCCAAGGTGGCTCCACGCATCGTGAACAGCAGGACGATGCTTCCTCTGCGCTTCATCAGCGAGACCTTCGGGGCTGAGATTACCTACGACGCGGGGTCGCAGACAGTCACGGTTACGCTGGCCAAGGCGACGTAGGAGAAAAGTGGTCAAGTTCAAGGAACCCTTCAACGGTCTCTCGCACCTTGCCGGCAGTCTGGCGGCCATCGTCGTCACGGTCCTGCTCATCCGCGCGGCCGCCCTGCGGGGTGGTGCGTCTGCCATCCTGCCGTTTCTCGTCTACGGCCTCAGCATGGTGCTCCTGTTCTCCGCCAGCGCCTGGTACCACCTGCTCGACGTCGGACCGCGGGCGCACGTCCGCCTGCGCAGACTGGACCACATCAGCATCTCCATTCTCATCGCCGGCACCTATACCCCCATCTGCGTCGTGGCCCTTGGCGGGCGCACCGGCACGGTCCTCCTCTGGGGCGTCTGGGGCCTTGCGGGAGCCGTCATCCTGACCGACGTCTTCTGGCTTGATGCCCCGCGTGGCCTGAAGGCGGCGCTCTATGTTCTGCTCGGGTGGGTCGCCGTTTGGGCCATGGTCCCCCTCCAGCGGGCTATCGGCTGGAACGGGATGGCCTGGATGCTCGCGGGAGGCCTTGCATACAGCGGGGGAGCCGTGCTGTATGCCATCAAGCGGCCCAACCCGTGGCCCGGCGTCATCGGGTTCCACGAGATCTGGCATCTGTTCGTGCTGGCCGGCAGTGCCAGCTTCGTCGTGCTCATCTGGCGGTACGTCCTGCCCCTGGTGAGGGTGCGCTGAGGTGAGCCTGCGCTTTGCGGCGCTGACGCCGCACCTGTGGGTGGCCAAGTGCCGCGGGTACGCCATGAACACTGGTATCGTGCACAGCGGAAGGCACGCTGCCCTCATTGATCCTGCCCTCCTTCCGGATGAGGTCGAGGACATCGCCGCCTTCTGCGAGCAGAAACACCTGGAGGTCGAATTCGTTGTGATCACCCACCACCACTGGGACCACGTGCTGGGCGCGGCGCGGTTTCCTGGCGCGCGCATTGTGACCCACCAGGCCTACCTTGCGGAGACGGCGTTCGAGCTGGAGCACACGCGCAGTGCCATCCGCCGCTTCTACGAAGCACAAGGCGTCGCCGTCACGGCTCCCTTTGTGCCGCCCGTACCCGAGTTCACCTTCGACCGTGGTGCAACCATCCAAGCCGGCCGCATGTCCATCGACGTGATCCATACGCCAGGGCACGCGCGCGACCATGCTTCCCTCTACGACACCAGCTCCGCCCTGCTCTGGGCCGGCGACCTGCTCAGCAACCTCGAGATCCCTTTTGTCAGCGACCGTCTCGATGCGTTTGAGCGCACCCTCGACCTGTTCGCAGCCATGGACATCCGTGTGCTGGTCCCCGGGCACGGCAGCGTCACCCGCAGTTCTTCCGAGATTCGGCGCCGCATCGCGGCCGACCGTCGGTACCTCGCCGGTCTGCGCGCTCGCATCGAACCCGTCGTGCAGGCAGGCGGCTCGGTGCAGGACGCCGCCTCCGCGTGTGCCGGCATGGTCTTCCGCAATCCAGCCGCCAACGCCGAACCCCACGCCATGAACGTCGAGCAAGTCTTCCTCGAGTTCGGCGGCTCCGCCCCTCCCAACACCCTCCTCGGCTGGTCCCGTGAATTGTGAATCCCTTTGGTGTCAGGCACCGTCGTCTTCACAATTATCAGAATAGTGTCATACTTTGGTGTCAGGCACCACCGTCTTCACGATTGATTATCTGCACGTAGGAGGCATGGAATATGGGCAGAGCTTTGCGGATTGAATATGAGGGAGCAGTCTATCACGTGACCAATCGGGGCAATGGTCAAGAGATGATTTATCGCGAGGAAGCCGACTGGAAGGCTTTTCTCGGGATTTTGAGCGACGTCGTGTCGGAGTTTGGGTGGAGGATCTACACGTATTGCTTGATGGGGAATCACTACCATCTCCTGCTGGAGACCCCTCGGCCCAACCTGTCTCTGGGAATGAAGCAGCTGGACCAGGGCTACACAAGAAGGTTCAACTGGAAATACGATCGATCGGGCCATCTGTTTCAGGGTCGCTACTGGTCGGGTCTCGTCCTGAATGACAACTACCTGATCGACGCTGCCAGCTACCTGTTGCTCAATCCCGTGCGTGCCGGGCTGGTGCACTCACCGGAGGAGTGGCGCTGGTCCAGCTGCGCTGCCATGGCGGGGCTTGTTCCCCCGCCTTCGTGGCTCGATATGGATTGGCTGCCAGTGGATTTTCGTGGCGGGGCGGGGGATCTGCACGGTCCGTTCCTCTCCTACGTGCGCGCATCCATCGGCAAGCCTCGTCCGGCGAATCTGGACACCCACCGACAGCTTGGTCGGCGAAATGTGAAGACGCTGGTGCCTGACACCAAAGGGAGTCACAATTGAGCATCTTCAAGCTGAAGGCGCCGTTTGAACCGTCAGGGGACCAGCCGGAGGCCATTGCCAAGCTGATCGCCGGCATCCGGCAGGGCGACCGCTTCCAGACCCTGGTGGGTGTGACGGGCTCGGGCAAGACGTTCACGATGGCGAACGTCATCAAGGAGTTCGACCGCCCTGTCCTGGTCCTGAGCCACAACAAGACGCTTGCCGCCCAGCTCTACAGCGAGTTCAAGGCATTCTTCCCCGAGAACGCGGTCGAGTATTTTGTCAGCTACTACGACTATTACCAGCCGGAGGCGTACGTCCCGACGATCGATCTGTACATCGCGAAGGACGCCGACATCAACGAGGACATCGCGCGCCTGCGGCACTCGACGATCCGCTCTCTCATCGAGCGCAAGGACGTGATCGTGGTCAGCTCGGTGAGCTGCATCTACGGCTGGGACTCGCCGGAGGAGTACCGCGAGGGTCTGCTGACCGTGACGCAGGGTGCAGCCATGAAGCGCGATGAGATTGCCCGTGCGCTGATCGGCCTGCGCTACGAGCGGGTGGAGGACGTGGGGAAGGGCGGCTCGTTCCGCGTGCGCGGGTCGACGCTGGAGGTGATGCCCAAGGAGACGGAGACCGGCATCCGCATCCGGCTGTCGGTGGACGGCACGGTCGAGAAGATCCAGGAGTTCGATCTGGGCTCTCGCCAGGTGATCAAGGAGTACAGGGAGTTCATCTTCTTCCCTGCCGCGCAGTTTGTGACCAGCCCGGAGCGCATCGAGAAGTACATCGCGCTCATCCAGCGGGACATGGAGGAACGCGTCCAGTTCTTCAAGTCGCTGAACAAGTTTGTCGAGGCACAGCGCATCGAGGAGCGGACCAAGAATGACATCGAGATGCTGCGTGAGGCGGGCTACTGCACCGGCATCGAGAACTACAGCCGCTACTTCAGCGGCCGCGCTCCGGGGTCGGAGCCCTACACCCTGCTCAGCTTTCTGCCAAAGGATTTCCTGCTGTTCGTGGACGAGTCGCACATCAGCGTCCCGCAGATCCGCGGCATGTTCAACGGCGACCGCCAGCGCAAGCAGACGCTCATCGACTACGGCTTCCGCCTGCCGTCGGCGCTGGACAACCGGCCGCTCATGTTTGACGAGTTCATGCGCTACGTCACACAGGCGATCTTTGTCAGCGCCACCCCATCGGACTACGAGTACCAGGTCTCGGACCAGGTGGTCCAGCAGCTGCTGCGCCCGACGGGCCTCGTGGACCCGGTCATCGAGGTGCGCCCCAGCAAGGATCAGGTGCCTAATCTCATGAGCGAGATCCGGAGGCGGGTCGAGAAGCAGGAGCGCGTGCTGGTGACGACGTTGACCAAGAAGAGCTCGGAACTGCTGGCGGACTATCTCCAGCAGGAGGGCATCAAGGCCCAGTACCTGCACAGCGACCTGGACGCCCTGGCGCGCGTGCACATCCTGCGCCAGCTGCGCTCAGGCGACATCGATGTGCTGGTAGGCGTCAACCTTCTGCGCGAGGGCCTGGATCTGCCGGAGGTTTCCCTGGTGGCCATCCTGGATGCCGACAAGGAGGGCTTCCTGCGCAGTGAGACATCGCTGCTGCAGACCATGGGCAGAGCCGCCCGCAACGTATCGGGCACGATCATCATGTACGCGGACGAAATCACGGGCTCGATGAGCCGCGCCATGGCGGAGTCGCGCCGCCGGCGCGAGTACCAGCTAGCCTACAACGAGCAGCACGGCATCACGCCGCAGACGATCCACAAGGCGATCTCGGAGCTCATCGACCTGCCGTGGCGCCAGCCCGACGAGGTCGAGAAGCTGGGCAAGGAGATGCTGGCCAGGATGTCGCCCACCGAGGTGCAGGCGCTGATCATCCAGCTCAACGAGGAGATGCTGGAACACGCTCAGTCGCTGGAGTTCGAGGAGGCCGCCACCCTGCGCGACAAGATAGCCCAACTGCGCGCTTTGCTGTCGGGCGAGAAGCTGCCAAAGGCGCAGGCCCCGGGCCTCATGCCACGCATGGGCAGGCACAAGGGCCGCTGAGCGTGCCCGGGACCGCGGCTTGACAGACCCCTGGCGGGTGCTAGCATGAACACTGCACAAGCACGGTTCGGCACGCCGAGTGGTGGAGGCACAAGACGCATGAGCACGTCCAGGACTGAGGTGAGAACGCGATGAGGAGCCCGGCCAGACGGTGGGTCGCATTGCTGGTGGCAGCGGCCGCCCTGCTGTGCAGTGCGGGCAGTGCGCATGCCCAGCCGGCCGTGCCCATGGATGCGCGCATCCAGCGGCTGATCGACCTGCATATCCTCAGGGGTGCGCCGGATGGCGACCTCCAGTTGGACCGCACGATCAACGGTGGTGAGCTGGTTGTTCTGCTGGAGCGTGTTCTGCAGCAGCCTCGCACGGTGTTGCCCCAGCTGGTGACCCCGCCTGCCGGTTCTGAAAGTCAGGGCTGGATCCGTGCCTACGCCTGGATGAGGAGCACCTGGGACAGGGTCCTTCAGGCGCGCACGCAGATCGGGCACGTCTGGTTTGATCTCAAGGTCCGCGGGACGAGGACGCCGCCCTGGGGCATCGACCGCGCGCACTGGATGTACGCTTCCCTGCGCAATGCATATCTGGATGACAGACTCATCGACCTTTCGTTCGATCCCATGAAGCGCATGAGCGGCAGTGACGGCATCGAGATGCTGTTGTCCGCGGCAGGGTTCGGGGGCGAGGTGGATGCGGTGCAGGCGCAGATGGTGGGCGCCGCGCGCGACGACACCCTGCGCGTTGTCTGCCGCCAGCACGGGTTTGACAATGTCATGGAATACGCTGGCAAGCCGCTGACGAGACGGGAAGCCGCGCTGCTGGCGTGGAGGCTTTTGGCACTGCGCACAAGTTCCGACTGAGCAGGGGAGAGCCACTCCAGCGCTAGTCAGTCAGCTTCGGGATCTCGGGCAGAGGCGCCCGGCCGGGGTGCTGCATGGCCGGATGATGACGGAACGACGCCACAAAGACGATGAGGTAGGTCCCGTAGACGGCAGCCGTCAGGACCATCGGAAGGGTGAACCCCGACTTCTGAATCAGCCAGCCACCCAGGGCTGTCGAGACAGCCCAGGATGCTGTCCACGCCATCTGGAAGGCGTTGTGGGCCACAGAGCGCCGCTCGGGCGGGACGAGTTCCAGCGAGAACTTGTCGGTGACGGGCGTGGAGCACATCATCAGTCCCGCGCGCATCCAGAAGGCCAGCGCCGCCACCGTGATGCTGCGCGTGAAGGCCATGATGACCAGGAACACCAGCGAGCCGCCCACGGTAAGGGCGATGGTGCGTAGGAGGCCCGCCCGCCGGACCAGCCAGGGTGCCAGCAGGACGCCGACGGTCAGCACGACGTTGCTCATGGCGAACAGGTTGCCCACGACCACCGTGCTGGCGTGGAAGCGGTCGGCAAAGTACAGGTTGAGATAGGGGATGCTGAGACCTGCCCCAAAGCCGATGATCACGTTGGCCAGCGCGTACCGGACGGCGAAGCGTTTCCAGGAGGAGGTGATCTCCGGCTCGCCTGCGTCATGGACATCTGCATCCGGGGCCTGTTCGCTGGCGCCGCCCTGCTGTTCGCGGAGCCGCAGGAAGGCGGCCGTGCTGGCGAGGATGAAGACAGCCCCCACGACCAGCGTGAGGCGGAGCGCCATCAGGGGCGACGCGCCGAAGTGCCCGAACACGCGCGGCAGGAGTCCTCCCACCATGGAGGCGATGACGGATGTCACGGTGCCCACCGTGAAGGCAAGGCTGAAGGCGGCCTGACGGTCAGCGGGATCGGTACTGCGCATCATCTCGGGGTTGTAGGCGGCTCCATACAGCATACTGCTGGCCGAGACGCCGATCTGCAGGACGATGAGCAGTGCAGGCACCAGCAGGGTTGTCTGGAGGGCGCTGAACACCGCAACCAGGGCGGCGGAGGCAGCCAGTGACTTCCTGCTGCCCAGGCGCGTGGCCAGCAGTCCGGCGGGAATGGCAAGGGCAAGGGAGCCGATGGTCCCCAGCGAGTTCAGTCTGCCCAGAAAGGCCTCACCCAGACCTCCCTGTTTCAGGAACAGGTTGAAGAACGTCATGAAGATGCCGTTGCCCAGCCCCAGCAGCGCGGCGCCGACTAGCAGAAGGCGCATGTTGGTGCCAAGGCGGCGGAGCACGTTCCAGTAACGCTGCAGTTCGCGGTGCATCGGTGCTCCTTCTACGAAATGGCTGAGGCGGTGAACAGCAGGACGCCGCCAGCGATGATCGTGGGTCCCATGTGCTCGCCGATGAAGAGGACGGCCAGCAGGGTTGCAAACACCGGCTCCAGCGAGTAGATGATGCTTGCCTTGGCCACCGTGACATCATGCTGGAAGCGGTTCTGCAGCAACAGGGTGATGACCGTCGTGAAGAAGGCCAGGTACAGGAGCGAGGGCCATGAGACCGGGTTCACGACCAGCGTCTGCCGGGTCAGGAGGGCGTACGCAAGGGAGCAGACGGCGACCGCCAGCAGCTGAAAGAACGTGGTGGCGTAGAAGGACTCGTGGTCCGAGAAAAGGTGGATCATGAACACCTGGACGCCGAAGGCGAGGGCCGAGAGCAGGGTCAGGAAATCGCCCATGCCCATGGTGCCGACATGCAGGGTGAAGCCGAACGAGATGATCCAGAGGCCGGCGACGGCCGCGGCCAGTGCGGCGATGACCTTCCACGAGCGCTGCTCGTGCAGGAACACAAAGGACAGCACAGGGGCAACAACCACGCACAGGCCGGTGATGAATGCATTCTTGCTCGCCGTCGTCATCGTCAGCCCGGTGACCTGCAGCATGAAGCCGAGGTACTCGGGAATGCCGATGGCCAGGCCCTTGAGCAGGTTGCTCCACGAGAAGTCGATACGCCTGCGGAATGCCACGTAGACGACGGCTGCGGCGATGGCAAAGCGGATGAGCACCAGCAGGGCAGGCGAGATGCTGGCCAGGCTCTCCTTCATGACGGCAAACGTTGTCGACCACAGCAGGACGGCGAGCAGCAGGAGCAGTTCGGAACGACGTGCCGATATCCCGGAACGCCCTGCCATCAGACGTTTTCAGCGGCCGGACGGCGCAGGAACAGAACCAGCAGAGCTCCGATGCAGGTGAGAGCGCCCGCCATGGCAAAGCTGGCAAGATAGCTTCCCGTGGCATCGCGCACAATGCCCCCGATGGCTGGGCCGAACAGCACGCCCACGTTCAGCAGGCTCGCCAGGACGCCATATCCCAGGCCGGTCTCGCGGCCACGCAGGAGGTGCGGCGCCAGTGCGTAGACCCCCGCCGGTGCAAGGGCAAAGCTGAAAC
>JBNAWM010000052.1:0-10612 GCA_049699855.1 Candidatus Cryosericum sp. | reverse complement strand
GCGCGATGTTGCCCACCACGATGCCGACCCAGAGGAAATCGGCGTCGCTCCAGATGGTGTTGAGAGTGCCCAGCTGAGGACCCAGCAGAGGAAGCAGCAGTGCCGGCAGGATGCTGATGAGTACGCCGTTGGCAAATCCGCCCATGACTGCACCCCTGCGGCCGCCGGTGGCGTTGCCGAAAATGCCGGCCGTCGCCCCCGTGAAGAAATGGGAGATGAGTCCCGGGATGATGACGGGCATGTGCAGTACCTGCAGGAGAAGCATGCAAAGCACTCCGGCCGTCAGTGATGCAAGAAAACCGACCATCATGGCGGTAGGCGCCCTGGGGAACGTAATGGGCACATCGAGCGCCGGTTTGGCATTGGGAACGATCTTCTCGCCGATCCCTTGGAAGGCAATCGTGATCTCCACCAGGATCATGTTCACGCCCATGATAACGATGGCCATGCCGGCAGCGAACGTCATCGCCTGGACAAATGCAAACACCAGCGGATGCAGGGTGACCCCCAGTGTATCCCGCACGAACGCCGGCCCCGCCTTGAGGGTAACGACAATGAACAGGATGGTCATGACCAGGCCGGAGGAAATCAGCGAGTCGCGCAGAAAGTCCAGCCCTCTGGGCAGTTTCATGTCCTCCGTTGACTGAGTCCTGTTGCCAAACCACTTGCCCAGCAGGCCCGCGACGATATAGGAGAGCGACCCGAATTGGCCGAGGGCGACATCATCCTCACCCATGACCAGCCGCATGAAGGGCTGACTCAGAGCAGGCATGAGGATCATGAGGAAACCCAGGATCAGTGAGGAGATGATGGTGACCCGAACGCCCGTCATGCCAGCGGCCGTGAGAACGGCAACCAGCACCGTGGCCATATACAGCGTCAGGTGCCCGCTGAGAAAGATATACTTCCATCGTGTCACGCGCGCCAAGAAGATATTGAACAGGAAACCGAAGATCATCACCCACCCCGGCTGGGAGCCGAGCACCTTCAGCGCAGCCATGACCATTGCCTCGTTGTTGGGGAGAACGCCATGGATGTGAAAACCGAACTGCAGCATCTGGGTCAGGTAGTTCAGCGACCCGATGATTGCGCCGGCTCCGATGGCAAGGACCAGGAAGCCGACGATGGTCTTGATCGTTCCCGTCAATACTTCACCGGGCGACTTGTGCAGCACGGCCAGACCAACAAAGGTCACCAGGCCGATCAGCACCGCCGGCGTCCCCAGCAGGTCCCGGACAAATGTGAATACTGACTGCATGTCTTCTCCTCCAGCTGTCAACGTCCGGGGTTTCCCTGGATGCGGCCGAATTCACCAGCACTCTAGTATACAGGTCCGGGCGCCCTGCGCAATGCGGATTACGAAACAGCAGGCATTCTTGCTCTCCTTTGCCCTGACCCTGCTATACTGAGAACAAGGCTGAAGGTCAGCCTCACTCTGGAAGAAAGGAGTTCGTGCGATGATAGATGAGGCAAAACAACGCGCAATCCTGCACAACATTGCCCACCGGGTGATGCTCGAGAGAGGTCTGCTGCCCGATTTCTCTCCCGAGGTGATGGACGAACTCGACAAGATCGATGGCCCGGCCATCCCCGACAAAACTGTCAGCCATGACCTGAGGGAGATGCCCTGGTGTTCCATCGACAATGACGACTCTCTGGACCTGGACCAGATCACGGTGGCCGATCCCCTGCAGGACGGCTCCACCCGTATCCTTGTAGCCATCGCAGATGTCGATGCCTTGGTCAGAACTGGCTCTGCCATTGATGACCATGCCCGGGCCAACACCACCTCGGTCTATCCCGCCGGCGAGAAGTTTCCCATGCTTCCCGACAAGCTGTCCACCAACCTGACGTCGCTGAACCAGGATCAGGACCGCATCGCCACCGTCATCGACATGGTGGCCGGTGCTGACGGCGCGCTGGTGCAATCGGACCTCTACCGTGCCGTGGTACGCAATCATGCCAAGCTGACCTACAGTGGCGTTGCCGCCTGGCTAGAAGGCCGGGGCCTCATGCCCGAGGCCGTCGCGGCAGTCCCCGGTCTAGCGGAGAATCTGCAGCTGCAGGACAGGATCGCCCAGCGCCTGAAAGGGCGCCGTCATGCTCATGGCGCACTCAGCCTGCAGACGCTTGAGGCACGGCCGCTGTTCAAAGACGACAGGATCGCAAGCCTGGAAGTGACCGAGAAGAACCGGGCCACCGAGCTCATCGAGGACTTCATGATCGCGGCCAATGGCGCCACCGTGCGATTTCTGGCGGACCACAAGTTCCCGTCTATTCGCCGTGTCGTGCACACGCCCAAGCGCTGGGACCGCATCGTCGAAGTGGCGGCCGAGCACGGCTACCAGCTGCCCGAGGCTCCCGACTCCAAGTCCCTCGAGGACTTCCTGACGAGCGCACGGGTGGCCGATCCTGTGACATTCCCCGACCTCTCGCTAACCATCATCAAACTCCTGGGACCAGGCGAGTATGCGGCAGAGCTGCCGGGAGCCCACGCAGAGGGACACTTCGGTCTGGCTGTCCGCGATTACACCCACTCGACAGCCCCCAATCGCAGGTATCCCGATGTCATCACCCAGCGTCTTGTCAAGGCGGCGGTCGCAGGCAAGCCTGCTCCCTACAACATCGATGAGCTGACGGACCTTGCAAAACACTGCACCGAGCAGGAAGATGCAGCCAACAAGGTCGAGCGGCAAGTGGGCAAGTCAGCGGCCGCGCTCCTCCTCCAGTCCCGCATCGGCCAGCAGTTTGACGCCATCGTCACTGGTGCCGCCGACAAGGGTACCTGGGCGCGCCTGCTGACGATCCCGGTCGAGGGCAGGGTCGTCCAGGGCTTCCAGGGACTGGATGTCGGTCATCGCGTACGCGTCCAGCTCATCTCGGTGGACATCGACCGCGGATTCATCGACTTCCGCAGAGTCAAGAGCTAGGTCCTGAGCGTCAGCCGAGGCTGTTCAACTCCCTGGCCGCACGCACGACATGTTTCGCAAGCACCGATGAGGTGACGGTGCCCACGCCGCCTGGCACGGGTGTTATTGCGCCGGCGGCAGGGGACACTGCGTCATAGTCCACGTCTCCGCACAGGTTGCCCTCGTCGTCCACGTTGATGCCTACGTCCACGACGACGGCACCGGGGGCAACGAAGTCGGCGGTGATCATCTTTGCCTTGCCGGCAGCAGCAATGAGCACTTCGGCGTTCCTGCACGTGCCCGGCAGATCGACCGTGCGCGTATGGCAGATGGTAACCGTCGCATGCTGTTTGAGGAGCAGCATGGCAAGCGGTTTGCCGACTACCATGCTTCTGCCGACCACCGTGACGCGCTTGCCCTTGAGGGCAATGCCATAGTGGGCCAGCACTTCCATGACCGCTTCGGGCGTGCACGGCGCGAATCCGCTGTCGTCTCCAGAGAAAACCTTTGCCATGTTGACCGGGCTCATGCCGTCGATGTCCTTCAATGGATTGATCATGGTGCGCACCGGCTCTTCATCCAGCTGCTTTGGCAGCGGACGGAACAGCAAAATGCCATGCGTTGCAGGATCATCGTTCACCGCAGCGAACGCCTGCTCGAATGCTGCCTGCTCAATATCCTCAGGGAGCTCGGTCACCACACACCGGATGCCTACTGCCTCCATGCGCTTCCGGGCACCGCGCTCGTAAGCCAGATCGTCCGGCCGCGCTCCGACACGGATGATGCCCACCTGTGGGGTGATGCCCTTCTGAGCCAGCTCCTGCGTTTCGCGCAGCAGTTCTTCCTTCATCGCTGAAACTACTTCCGAACCCTTCATGATGACACTCATCGTTCCACCGCCTCCCTTTCTGTTGCGGCTCACACACCCTGGGTGCCTGCGTGTCCGCGAATCCTGAACCTTTCAATGAATTTCAGCAAGAACATCAGCAGAACCGTGTTGATAGGAAACATGACGGCATTCTTGAGGATGCGCGCGCTCAGCAGAACAACGAATGCCTTTCCATACATCATGCTCAGCCAGAGTGAGTTTAGCCCCAGATTGATAAAGACCGTGATCAGCGCGCTGACGACAATCACCCTCGTCCAGGTCACCGGCTTCTTATAGAGAAACAGGCCATACAGGACCCCCGAGATGAGAGCGTTCAGGGTGAATCCGGGGAAGAAGGGCCCATTGGGCCGGACGAAGTAGCCCAGGACATCGCCGAGAATGCCCATGATCCCGCCAACCACCGGTCCGTACAGCAGGCCTCCAGCGGCAAGCGGCAGGAACGAGAAGCTGATTTCCAGCACAGGTGAAAGAACGATTTTCACAAACGACAGCGCAACACCAATCGCCACCAGCATGCCCGCAACCGAGATGGTTGAGACACTCTTCAACTCATTCATCGATGACTTGATGAGCAGAAGCTGCTTCTTCATCACAAATCCTCCCTTTATTGGCGTCTGCCACATAAAGAGAAGACTCTTTTGTGGCAACGGAATGCGGAATAAGCACCGCGAATCTCCGCCCGCAAACCTGGGTCTGCAGGGGGATTCTTCGTCCAGCGGCAACTTCCCGTCCGACTGGCACTTGACGCGCTTACTCCTACTTTGCCTTGCCGCATGAGTATAGTCATTCCTCCCGGCAAGTCCAGTCCGTCGGCGTGGCAGTGGCATGAAGACGCGCACGGCGCTGCTCTTCGCACTGAAAGGGGGACTCCAGGATTGGTGGCAACCTGTGAAGACAGCCCCTTGCACGAACCCTTCTCCTTCCTATACTTTCAAAGGGTCACGTACCCCGGTACCTAGACAATGGGGGAACAGCATGCTTAAAGGCAGGCACCTGCTTGACCCGACGGACTTCAGTCCTGGGGAGCTCGACGAGATTTTCGACTTCGCTGACCAGATCATTCAATCTCCCGCTCAATTCAACCACCTCTGTGACTCATCCATCCTCGCAACCCTCTTCTACGAACCCTCCACCCGCACCCGCTTCAGCTTTGAGGCTGCCATGCTCCGTCTCGGCGGAGGCGTCGTCGGCTTCTCGGAACCCACCTCCAGTTCGGTCGCCAAGGGCGAAAGCATCGCCGACACCGTCCGCACGGTTGCCTGCTACGCGGACATCATCGTCATGCGGCATCCCAAGGAAGGAGCGCCGCGCATCGCAAGCCAGTACTCACCGGTTCCTGTCATCAACGCAGGCGACGGCGGCCATCTGCACCCAACCCAGACGCTCACCGACCTGCTGACCATCCGCTCAGCAAAGCACAAACTGAACGGTCTCACCATCGGCTGCTGCGGCGACCTCAAGTTTGGCCGCACCGTGCACTCCCTGATCAAGGCGGCCTCGCGATACCCCGGCAACAAGTTTGTCCTGATCGCGCCCAAGGAACTGCGTGTCCCCGATTATGTCACCGCAGACCTGGCCGCCAAGGGCATCGCGTACCGGGAAGTCGAGCGCCTGGACGAGGTCATCGGCGACCTCGATGTCCTCTACATGACGCGCGTTCAGAAGGAGCGCTTCTTCAACGAGGACGACTATGTCCGCCTCAAGGACGTCTACATCCTGAACGCCGAGAAGATGAGACTGGCGCGGGCCGACATGATCGTCATGCACCCGCTGCCACGCGTCGGTGAGATTGCCTACGAAGTGGACAGCGATCCGCGCGCCTACTACTTCAAACAAGCCAAATTTGGCATGTACGTGCGCATGGCCCTGATCGCCAAGCTGCTGGGCAAGGCACCATTAATTACCGATCAAGAGACTCTGGGGGCGGACTGATATGCTAACCATCACAAGCATCAGGAACGGCATTGTCATCGACCACATCCGTGCAGGCCTAGGCATCCGGATGTTCTATCAGCTGGGCCTGGACAAGGCAGGCTACTCGGTTGCCCTCATCATGAACGCGGCCAGCACACGCATGGGCCGCAAGGACATCATCAAGATCGAGAACAACGTGGACATCGACATCACCGTGCTGGCGCTCATCGACCCGAACGTTACCATCAACGTCATCGAGGATGAGCACATCATCCGCAAGGTGAAACCGCAGCTGCCCGAGCGCGTCGAGAACATCATCACCTGCAAGAATCCCCGGTGCATCACGTCGGTGGAGAAGTACATCCCTCAGGTGTTTACGCTGGTGAACCGCGACCTCGGCGAGTATCGCTGTCAGTACTGCGACGAGATCTACACCGTCGGCAAGGACTGAGGAGCCATGATGCCTGAACATTCATCGCTCCTCATCCGGGGGGCGCGCGTCGTGGGCGGTGCCCAAGATGGCGTCATGGACGTGCTGGTCAAGGATGGCACCATCACCGCCGTGGGCAGTGACCTGCCATCCACCGGCGCTGTGATCAATGCCAGCGGATTGACCTGTCTGCCTGCCTTCTGCGACCTGCACGCACACTTCAGGGACCCCGGTCAGACAACCAAGGAAGACTTGACAAGCGGCAGCCGCGCAGCCGTGCGCGGCGGCTACACCGCCGTCAACCTCATGGCCAACACCAAGCCCGTTGTCAGCACCAGAGAACAGGTGCGGGACATCCTGGACCGCGCTGCTGCGATTGGCCTGGTCGATGTGCATCAATGCGCCTCCATCACGCGCGACATGGACGGCGTGACCACCAGCCACCTCGAAGAGCTGGGCAACGCAGTGCGCATCATCAGCGACGATGGCCATGACGTCATGAACGCGCGCGTCATGCTGCAGGCGATGACCGCTGCGGCCCGTCTCGGCCTGAGGGTCATGTGCCACTGTGAAGACATGAACCTTTCGCCCGTCGACTACCGGCTGGCCGAAGACCTGATGACCCAGCGCAACATCGAGCTGGCGCGCGCAGCCGGCTGCCGCCTGCACATCGCCCACGTCAGCACCGAGGGTTCCATGCGAGCCATCATCGCCGCCAAGGAGGCAGGCCAGGATGTGACCTGCGAGGTCACGCCCCATCACCTTGCCCTGACCGGCGACAGCAGCTCTCCGTCGGGGAGTTTCCGCGTGAATCCACCACTGCGGGCACAGCAGGATATCGACTTCCTGATACGCGCCATTCAGCAGGGATGGGTCGATGCCATCGCCACCGACCATGCCCCCCACACGGCGGAAGACAAGGCTGCCGGCGCCCCCGGCATGGTGGGACTGGAAACCGCGTTCGGCATCTGTACCACGACGCTGGTGCGGAGCGGTTACATCAGCCTGGCGCACCTTGTCCGGCTGATGAGCCGCAATCCGGCGCGCATCCTCGGCCTCAACAAAGGCCGTATCTCACCCGGATCGGACGGCGACCTGGTGCTGGTCGACCTGGAGACGCCCTGGACCGTGGACAGCAGGACATTTGCCAGCAAGGGGCGCAACACGCCGTTCGAGGGCCGCACACTGTACGGCCGCGTTGTGACGACCATCAAGGCCGGCCGCGTGGTGTACCGTGACCCGACAGCTCCACAGGAGGTGCACTGATGATTGTTGACAAGCTATTTGATGCCGTGGCTCTCCGCGGTCCCGTGTGCGTCGGGCTGGACACATCCCTGGACTATCTGCCAGCGGAGTTTCGTGCTGGCTTCTCCACCTCCGGCGAGGCCCTGTTTGCGTTCAACAGGCGCATCGTAGATGCCACCATGGAGGCTGCAGCCTGCTTCAAACTGCAAATCGCCTACTACGAGGCACTGGGGCTGGAGGGACTGCGTGCCTACAGCAAAACACTGCAGTACATCCGCAGCAAGGGCTGCATCGCTGTCGCGGACATCAAGCGAGGCGACATCGCCGCGACCGCCCGGATGTATGGCAAAGCACATTTCGAGGGCGAGTTCGAAGCCGACTACGTGACCCTGTCTCCCTACATGGGCATGGACAGCATCGAGCCCTGGCTGCCCTGGGTGCAGAACCATGAGAAGGGTCTCTTTGTCCTTATCCGCACAAGCAACCCGGGGGCTGTGGACATCCAGTATCTTGAACAGAAGTCGGGCACTCGCGTCTACACCGAGGTGGCCCGGCGCGTCGCCGAGCTGGGAACCCCGTACATCGGCTCCCATGGCTACAGCAGTGTGGGGGGCGTTGTCGGCTGTACCCATGTGGAGGAGGCACGGGCCCTGCGCCAGCAGCTTGCCACTGTTTTCTTCCTTGTCCCCGGCTACGGCGCCCAGGGAGGGACGGCCGCCGACGTCGCGCTGTACCTTGAGTATGGCAACGGCGGCATCGTCAACTCCAGCCGCGGCATCCTGCTGGCATGGCAGAAACAGGCAGGCGATCCGGCTCACTTCGACGAGTATGCACGGGCCGAGGCAGAACATATGAGAGATGAGATCGGTGCCGCGGTGAGGGAACTGGAGACATGACCACCCCACCCCCCTCCTACGTCAAGGAAGTACTCGTGCTGGCACAGGACCGTCTCACTAATGATGTCTACCGGCTGACGCTCGAGACCTTAAGCGGCGGCAGTCCCGGGCAGTTTTACATGGTGCGGGCGTGGGAGCGCGAGCCCCTTCTGGCGCGCCCCATCAGCGTCCATGATGTGGATCAGGAAACCCTGACCCTGCTGTACCAGGTCCGGGGCAGAGGGACAGAACTGCTGGCACGTCTGGAACGGGGGGACACGGTCGACCTCACCGGACCGCTGGGCAACGGCTTCGATACCACCAAACTGCAGGGCAGGATCGGCATCGTCACCGGAGGCATTGGTATCGCTCCCA
Source organism: Candidatus Cryosericum sp. (assembly GCA_049699855.1). GTDB lineage: Bacteria > Caldisericota > Caldisericia > Cryosericales > Cryosericaceae > Cryosericum. Next base: position 1,975 of record JBNAWM010000052.1, on the reverse strand, counting down.
TCTACTATCTGGCCGCGAGCCTGCCCCCGGAGAACGTCACGATCTTCGCGGGCTTCAAGAGCACTCCCTACGCCATAGCCGAACTTCTGACTCTCGGAGCAGACGTCCGCGTGGCCACGGAAGACGGATGCGCGGGCACAAAGGGATTCTGCACAGACATCTTTGACCCCACTCTTTACGACGCTGTGGTAACCTGCGGTCCGACCCCCATGATGGCGCGCGTGGCGGAACTGTGCGCACAGGCCGGCGTTCCCTGCCAGGCCTCCCTCGAAGCTCATATGGCCTGCGGCGTCGGCGCCTGTCTGGGATGTTCCTTCGCAACCACCTCTGGCTACAAGCGCGTCTGTGCCGATGGCCCCGTGTTTGATGCAACGGAGGTGATCTGGCATGCTTGAAACCACGCTGTGCGGCATCACCCTGAAGAATCCCGTCATCGCAGCCTCCGGCACCTTCGGCTTTGGTGCCGAGTATGGGCAGTTCTTCGATGTCGGCCATCTCGGCGCCATCTGCACCAAAGGGCTGACCCTGCACCCACGCCAGGGCAACCCTGGCATGCGCGTGTGGGAGACGCCTGCCGGACTGATGAACTCCATCGGCCTGCAGAACCCGGGCATCCCCGACTTTCTCGAACATGAACTGCCGCGCATGCGCACGCTGGGGACGGCCATCATTGCCAACGTGGGCGGCGGCGACCTGGAGGAATATGTCGAGGGCGTTCGCCTCCTCTCCCAGGCCGAGGGCATCGACATCATCGAACTCAACATCAGCTGTCCCAATGTACACGAAGGAGGCATGGCCTTTGGCATCAAGGCCGATGTGGCGGCGGGCGTCGTCGCGGCAGTCCGCAGCGTATGCACCAAGCCCTTTATGGTCAAGCTCTCGCCCAACGCCGAGAACATCACCGAAATGGCCCTCGCCTGCGAAAGGGCCGGGGCTGATGCCGTGTCCCTGGTCAACACCTTCAATGCGCTGGCCATCGACATCCACGCCCGCAAGCCCGTCTTTGACAACGTGACCGCCGGCCTGTCCGGTCCGTGCATCAAGCCCATCGCCCTCCGCATGGTCTGGGAGGTGGCGCACGCCGTTCACATCCCGGTGGTGGGCATCGGCGGCATCACGACGTGGCAGGATGCCGTGGAGTTCCTCATGGCAGGCGCCACCGCCGTACAGGTCGGAACGGCAACTTTTATGAAGCCGACCGCCATGCTGGACATCGTGGACGGCCTCGACCGCTACTGCGCGACCGGACCGCTCACGCGACTGTAACATTCGGGACTGTAACATTCGGGACGGTTCCAAATGTTACACCTTCAGGAGGAAGACATGACAACCGATGAACTGGTACTTAATGAACTCAAGGAAACCGGTGCCCTGCTCGAAGGTCACTTTCTGCTCTCCTCGGGCAGACACAGCGACCGCTACGTGCAGTGCGCGAGACTGCTGCAATACCCCGACCGTGCAGCCCGCGTGCTTGCGGTTGCCGCGGAGCAGTTCCGCCCTGTCCCCTTCGACCTCATCGTGGGCCCGGCGATGGGGGGCATCATCGTCTCGTATGAGCTAGCGCGCCAGCTGGGCAAGCCCGGGATCTTCGTCGAACGCGAGAATGGCGTCATGTCCCTGCGCCGTGGCTTTGCCATTGCCGAGGGAACCCGCTGCATCATCAGCGAGGACGTCGTGACAACGGGCAAATCCTCCGAGGAAACGGCCCAAGTCATCCGGCAGGCAGGCGGCGAGGTGGTTGGCATCGCATGCATTGTCAATCGCAGCGCAGAGCTGATTCCCTATCCCGTATGGAGCGCCATTCGCCTCACCATCGACACCTGGCCAGCTGATGAATGCCCGCTGTGCAAGCAGGGCATCCCGTGGGTGAAGCCCGGCAGCAGGGGGAACGCCTGACCTTCTTCGAGAGTGTTACAGATTCGGGACAGAGACGCCCCTCGCCTTAAACAAAAAAGGCTCGGGGGTTCCAAGAGTG
>JBNAWM010000051.1:0-10639 GCA_049699855.1 Candidatus Cryosericum sp. | reverse complement strand
TTCACGATGTTCCTCCTACAGCAATCATTCTCTGAATGGGCTCCGTTCGGAGTTTGTCTGCCAGCGCCGAAGCAGATCCCTGCAGATGTCCAGCGCTTCCATCCCAAGACCCTCTCCGGCAGCTGCCAGCACTCCGGCAATGACCTCATGCGACTCCGCCGCATCGGCTGGCATTGCCTGGAGGAACGTGTCCATGGCCATTGCTCTCGCCATCAGCGGGAGGATGGCTGCGCGGACTTCGGGTATCCGTTTCTCATAGTCGCTGTCGACGGTCGTCACGAACAAGCGGAAGGTCCAGAATGCAGAGCTCATGTCGAGGTGGTCCGGATCTCCCTGGGCGTAGGGACTGGGATAGTCGGAGTGCACTGCCATCATGGCCAGTGGATACCAGGGGGTGTAGGGAAGCTCGTCCGGGATGCCCGATGCTCGCCAGATGGTTGCCGATTGCACTCCAGATGCGGGGTCTCTGAGATCGGTCACCGATGACTCCTGAGTTGTCCAGACTGAAATCGGGCGCATGGTTGTCTGGGCGATATTCTTGTGGAAACTTCCGGCCATCGTCAATGCCTGCTGAGGGGATTCGCCATGTGGAGTGAAACAGCGGAGAGCATCCATGACGTCATTGATGGACACAGGGTGTTGGGGCTTGCATGAGAAGGGCAGGTTATCCAGTGGAAACTCCTGTCCTGTGAGCAGAAAGAGCCCGGTCTGCTGGCGGCTGGTGCTCAACGAGGAAGTATTGACCTCGGGCGGCCCATATGCCTTCTTGAAATCAAAGGGTTCTTGTCCGGATGGGTCATGCCATCCACGCTGAACGGCGTGTACCTCCACATCAGGTGATGCCAGAAAGCGCTCTGAATAAGTGGTATCGACTCTGCGCGAAATGAGATAGTTTGGCAGGACGACCACTGCATCATCGGGAACGCGTTCGGCCAGCCACTGGTGACCGCCTGGAATCTGGAGAATCCATGCCTCATGGTGGTCAGCGATGGTTATAATGCGTGCGTCACAGTAGCCATACTCCTCAATGAGGCGGCCTGCCAGCACCACTCCTTCGCGGGCCGTGCGCGCCTGTTCGGCTATGAGTTGGGGCAGAAAGTGACCAATGCCTCCTCGCACCAGCTCGGGTTGCTGCTCGCGTGTTCCAGCAGCACTGTCACAGCAGATGCTGATTCCTGCGCTGTTGAGGAAGCTGTCCGCAAAGTCCTGACCGACCATCTCGGTCCAGTCATAGGCGAGTGTGTTTTCTGGCACAGGAAGTTCCAGCTGCGTATGCGGTTCACGATACCAGAGACTGCCATCTCTCAGCCGTGTGGCCCCGGGATGTTCGCCAGCCTGCACGATGTGATGACGGATGACCAGGCGATGTGCATCATCTTCATTGTGACCGACAAGAACACAGCCGGAGTGCGAAGCCGCCCTGCCGGCGACAATCGTCGTGCAGTCCAGCTCATCTGCTTCCGACTTCGTCAGGGACATCAGCGTTGCTCCAGCGACCGTATGGCATCGGCAATGCGGGTGAGCCCTTCCTGCACGGTCGAACGCGGACATGCGATGTTCATGCGGGCGAAGCCCTCGCCTCCCGGACCGAAGACATACCCATCATCCAGCCCGACCTTGGCTTTCTCGCGCAAGAAAACAGAAAGCTCGTGGGAGTTCATGCCAAGGGCGCGGAAGTCCAGCCACAGCAGATACGTGCCTTCAATGGGCATGATCTTGACCTGGGGCATGTGATCCTGAACGAACAGCTGGGCATAGGTGACGTTGCCTTCGATATAGTGCAGAACCTGGGTCAGCCAATCGTCTCCTTCCCTGAATGAGGCTTCGAGTGCTGTGTATCCGAACGGAGTGACACTGCCCACGGCACCTGTGATGCGCCGCTGCAAGCCTGCCCGCAGTTGGGGATTGGGAACGATGATGAAGCTGGTTGCCAGACCGGCAAGGTTGAAGGTCTTGGATGGTGCCATGCAGACAATGCTGTTCTGTTCCAGTTCAGGACTAAGCGAGGCAAAGGGCGTATGGTGCGACCCGTTTAGCATGAGCTCGCAATGGATCTCGTCGGAGACGACGATGGCGTTGTTGGCAAGGGCAATGTCACCCACGGCCTCCAATTCATTCCGGGTCCAGACGCGGCCCACAGGGTTGTGGGGACTGCACAGAACAATCATCTTGGCGCGCGATGGACATGTTGACATACCTGAAGCATGGGGAAGAAAGATCTGTTTCAATCCCTCGAGATCCATGACGTACCTGCTGCCGTCCCACTGCAGTGGATTGTTGGCGACCTGGCACCCATTCTCGCGCACAGCGGACCAGAATGGGTAGTAGACAGGACTCTGCAGCACAACCTCGTCGCCGGGAGCTGTAAATGCGCGTACTGCCGCATGGACGGCCGGCACGACGCCCGGGGTGAAGAGAATCCACTCGGGATCAACCTTCCAGTTGTACAGGCGCCACAAGCGTTCCGTAATCGCTTCCAGCACGGATGGAGGTGCAAAAGAGTAGCCATAGGCCTCATGCTGGGCGCGTTTGATCAATGCTTCGGTAACCGGCTTTGGCACCGGAAAGTCCATGTCGGCTACCCACATGGGCAGAACATCGTCACTTCCGAAAATGGTACAGCTCTGATCCCATTTGACGCAGCCCGTGTTGTGCCGGTCAAGCCCGTGTTCGAAGTCATAGTTCATTGCTCTCTCCTGTTCTGCGATATGCCGCCATGATGCTGGCGTGTCTAGCAGGGACGGCTATGCCTGGAGACAACCGATGTCAGTATATCAGTTTTCTCGAGTTGGGTGCCACCAGGAGGGCAGGAGTTCGCTGGCGGTGCGCCCTAGAAGCGCAAGAGGCCTGTGACAGCAAAAGCGGCGAGGGTCGAAATGGTCGAGAGACATGCTCCGGTGCAGATCTGCCCCAAGGTGTGTTCTTTGATGTCCAGTTTTGCAATCGCCACCAGGACAAGCAGAAGGTAGGAGAGGGAGCCGGGCCAGCCGTACAGGATTGTGAGCGCCGTGGCCGGACCGGCTGCGCCCGCTCCATGGCCCGAAGCCTTGTAGTGCATGAGGTTAACGGCCGTGAGCAGGATAACGGTAAACAGGTACGAGAGCATAAGGGACACATTGAGCAGCGACTTCCGGAAGAAGGCGAGCATGATGACTGTTCCCGCGGCATAGCCAGCCGCGCTGAGCACAAAGCCGACCTTCCGCTCGCCCTTGTAGTCTCCAGGGTGCCGGACCATGTAGAACCAGGCACTGAGTGGAACGAGCCCAAGGCAGATGACGCCAGTCAGGCATGCGCCAAGGTTCCGCTCCGGTGGCCTTGCAAGGTAGAGGAGTACAAACGTCAGCATGGCAAGCACTGGCGGGTCAAGAAGATATGTCCACAAACGCATTCTTTTCTTCCTGCTGAGCATACGCTCTCCCTTTCTCTATTTCAGGCCGTGCTCGGCAAGATACCGTCTTTCCTTCTCGCGGTGGACGACAGTGAGATGCGTCTTGATCTCCTCCCACTTGGGGCCGTCGAGGGGATACCACTGCAGAATGACCGCACATGCAAGCAGCAGGATCGCCGGCATCAGGAACCAGGCGCGAACGATGCCTGCCTCGGCCGAAGCGCTCTGCATGCCTTTTGCGAGTGATTGGTCGTAGCCCGCGCGGGACAGGAAACCAAGGAAGATGGCTTGGGCAAGGCTGATGGCAGGCTTGGTGACAAAGCTGTTGACGCCGGCGTACATGCCCTCGCGCCGCAGCCCGGTCGACTCCTCGTCCGCATCGATAACGTCTCCATTCATGAGCGGAATGAGGTACATGCCACCGGCGAAGCCAACACCGATCAGCAGGAAGGCAATCATCATGGCGATGAGCTGATGAGGGAAGAGGAGCCCAACAACGCACCCGATGCCAAACAGAGTGGCGAAAACGCGCACGCAGCGTTTGACGCCCCAGATGTCGCGCCGGTTGAGGAACATCAGCAGGCCCAGAATGGCTCCGACAAAAAGAGATCCCAGCGTGAGAGCAGTCCCCGTTCCCTTGGCGACGCCCATGCTGACCTCGTCGTAGAAGTAGTAGATCCCTTGCATGAGTTGGCTCTGGACGTAGATCACCGTGAAGCTGATGGATTCGAACACCACAAATGATCTGTTGCGGAAACAGGCGCCGAGCGATTTCCAGAAGCTGAACTGCTGTTCCTCTTGCTGAAAGTGGTTTTCCTTATAGAAGAACGTGCTGGCATAGATGACACCGGCCATGAGGATGCCAAGACCGATCATGATCAGTCGATAGGTGGTGGGATCCTGGCCCGGTCCGGGCTGGATAAGGCCAATTGCAATGGGGAAAGCCGTCGAAATGAGACTGAATCCGATCTTCCAGATGAAGATGCTGCTGCGCGCCTTGTTGGAGACGGCCATTTCATAAGGCATGATGTAGATGGCTGTTGCGATGGCCGTGTAGAGTGCATCAAACAGGAACATCCCCAGCAGCATCTGAATGAACAGTGCCGTCTGGTTGCCCTTGAACCCCGGCAGGACGATCCAGAAGATCGCAAATGCAGCGGCATAGATGGGTGCGCCATAGCGAATGTAGGGGATACGTCGGCCAAGCTTGCTCCTGGTTCGGTCGCTGATGTAGCCGAAGAGGGGGTCGTTGAACGCGTTCCAGATGCCAAACAGCAGCCACACGATCGAGGCAAGCCGAGGAGCCAGCCCCATGACACGGGTGAAGTAGTACGTCAGTGCGGCGCCTTCGCCGATTGAGCACAGGATGGCGGTGGCGGCATCTGCCGCAGACACCCAGATCCTGCTGTGAAGCGGGACCGTTTCTTCGTGAAGCATTTCGCTGGGAGGCATAACAGGACTTCTGTCAGCGCCCGTGTCGCCGTTCGCGCTCTTTTCGTAGGGCATGTCGCTTTGCATCGTGGCTCTCCTGTTTTCAGAATACGATCAGTAGCCAGTATATCAAAAAAGTCTCACATGCACAGAAGCGCACTCGTCCTGCCACAGTTGAACAAGTGAAGTGGTCTGAGTTGATCGGGAGTATAATGGCAACCAGAAATGGAAGATTTGAGCACGGTGAACCTGATGCGGGCAAGGCGGGCTTGCACGGTTGGACGCGTTGCGACCCTCCGGAAGGTCTGTCTGGCAGACGGGAGAGCGACATGAGAGTAGTGACGCTGGAGAGCTGGCGCAAGGTCCGAACCATGAGTGCCGACGGTGTTTGGGACGATTCGAAGATTCGATCTGTCGACTGGACCGTTGGTGAGGCGGTCGTAGTGCTGGTGGCGCTCGAGGGCGTTGTCACTGCGGACGTCTCAGGCGCCAGGTTCAAACCTGACCCCAAGGCCTGGGACGATGATGCTCACAACTGGCGAGTGCCACTTGCGGGGTTCAAGGTGCTGGAAGGGATGACGGGCCAGCGGTTGAATGCTTCCATTAGGGCTGTTCTGAGGCGCTCCTACGGGGAGCAGGTCTACTTCCGGATTCTTCGCCATGGGATAAAGCTTGGCGACGAACCAGAGGCCCGTATTCGCGAGCTCCTGCAGAGTGCGGTGAGTGCAGAGCCATTCGGCACGGCCTGAGCCCCTGGCGTAAGCTGACTCCTTGCCGTTATTGCATACCTATGCGTCATTGCGGTCCTGCATCACTGTGTCCGTTTTTCGCATTGACACTTCAAGGCCGAAACACTCATGCCGTGGAATATGATGGCCCGTGCCCAGAGAACCGGGCAAAATGAGATGAGATGCAGTCCAGGCATGAGATGAACAAAGGCGATGGGTGCCCGAGCAAGCAGGGAGGACATGTACGACGTTGGTCATTGAGTGGTGGAGATAGGGGGGCTCGAACCCCCGACCTCCTGCATGCCATGCAGGCGCTCTCCCAGCTGAGCTATATCCCCACGATTGACGAACGAACAAGAAAAGTATAGCGGGAAGGACCCTGGTGTCAACCGTGGGTGTGCCATTCGCGTTGGGGGCGTTGGTGGTAATATGAATAGAGGATGGCAGTTGATGCAGGGGGTTGAACATGAGAGCGGTGGTGCAGAGGGTCACGAGTGCGTCGGTTGTTGTGGAAGGCAGGGTGGTGGGACAGATTGGGCGGGGACTGCTGGTACTGCTTGCTGTTGCCCCCGATGACGGACCAGAAGACATCGCCTTCATGGTGCGCAAGTTCAGCGGCCTGCGTATCTTTTCAGATATGGATGGGCTGATGAACCGTTCGGTGGCCGATGTTCAGGGGTCATTCCTGATTGTGAGCCAATTCACGCTGTATGGAGACGTGGCACGCGGCAACAGGCCGAGCTTCATGGGCGCAGCCTCAGGGGACGAGGCTGAGTTGGTGTACCAGCAGGTGTGTTCTGGATTGCGTGAGCGGGGATTTGACGTACAGACTGGAGTCTTCGGTGCGCATATGGAGGTCAGTCTCGTGAACGACGGACCCGTGACAATCATCGTTGAGACGGACAGCCGCAAGAAGCGGTCACCACAGGGCGGCTGACGAAATAGAAAGGGACGGGGCAGGTGCCCCGGCCCTTCTTAAAACGTTTCAGTGAGGCTCAGAAGCTAGCGCGACGCGTTCGCGTGAGCGACCGCTGCTTCCATGACCGTGAGTGCCTCATTCAATTGATCGTCGGTGATCTCGAGCGAGACCAGCATGCGGATGCAGTTGCCATAGATGCCCGACCCTGCGACGAGAACGCCATTACGAAGGCACTCCTTGATGATCTGCCCATTGAGCATGGTTGCTGGTTCGTGCGTCGCGCGGTCCTTGACGAACTCGAGGGCCTGCATCGCGCCGATGCCACGCACATCTCCAATGATCTCGTACTTGTCCTTCCAGACATTCCAATGGTTGCGAATGAGTTTGCCGATGGCAAGTGCGCGATCCAGCAGGTGTTCATCCTCGATAATATCGATGACTTCTGATGCCGCGCGGCATGCCACTGGATTGCCGACATAGGTGCCGCCGATACTGCTGCCCGGGAGCTTGTCCATGATCTCCTTGCGAGCGATGACCGCAGAGAGGGGCATACCGGCTGCAAGCGACTTGGCGGAGCAGATCATGTCTGGGACGACGTTCCAGTTTTCGATGGAGAAGAACTTGCCCGTGCGGCCGACGCCAGCTTGTATCTCATCTGCAATGAGGAGGATCCCGTACTTCTTCGAGACTTCGCGCAGCATTTCAAGGAAACCGTCGGAGGGGACGCGGAAACCGCCTTCACCCTGGATGGGTTCCACGACGAAACAAGCTACCGTAGAAGGATCCACGTAGGTCGTCAGCAGTTTCTCCCACTCATTGATGCCGATGGATGGGTCATAGGGTGTGATGAAGGGCATCCGGTAGACATCGGGAGCAAACGGTCCAAAGCCATCCTTGTACGGGTGCGCTTTGTGCGTCATGGTCATGGTGAGGAGGGTGCGTCCGTGAAAGGCCCGGTCGAACACGACGACCCCGGTCCTGCCTGTTGTGTACCGTGCGATCTTAACTGCGTTCTCAATCGCCTCGGCGCCATTGTTGAACAGAGCCACCGACTTCTCGAAGTCACCGGGGGCGAGCTTGACCAGCTTCTCGCACACCGTTACATACGGTTCATAGGGGACCGCCGTGAAGTCTGTGTGCAGGAAGTGGTCTGCCTGATCTTTGATGGCGGCGGCCACGCGTGGATGTGAGTGACCAACTGCCATACAGCCCCAGCCGCCTGTAAGGTCGATGAACGTGTTGCCATCGACGTCGGTTACCAGCGCACCATGTCCCTCAGCGATCCAGGCAGGCGAAAGGGCATCGCACATGGGTGCGGCGACAACTTTGGCCTCCCTCTTGGCAAGTTCAAGGGACTTTGGCCCAGGAATTGCCGTCTTGAGTGATATGAACGTTCCCATGATAACCTCCCATATTTTCTCGACGAAAACGGCTTTGCGCTTCGTTTTCTCGGGTATCCTCAGGATAGTGCGGTGATACCGGTTGTCAACGACATGGACGGCAATCTCCAGTATCCATGAAGCAGTTGGCTGTCCGGATGCATGGGGAAGAAGGTGGACAACCGTCGTTGCTCCGCGGGCGCCAGGTTGCCTGACAAGTGTTTGGAGCTATGATAGGGTAACGGCTGGATTGCACCAGATGGTGACCGGACCGTGGACAGGGAGGTGGCGCTATGCTGATATTGGGACACAGGGGGGAGCCGCGACTGGCACCCGAGAACACGATTGCTTCGTTTGCGCTGGTCCGTGACGATCTGGACCATGGGGTGGATGGTGCAGAATGCGATGTGCAGATGACCAGGGATGGTGAGCTCGTTGTCATCCACGATGAGAAAGTGGATCGAACAACCGATGGCACCGGATGGGTCAAGGACTTCAGTCTTGTTGAACTGCGAAAGCTGGATGCCGGCATTCGCTTTCCCGGACCTCTGCACTACGAGTCCATCCCTACCATGCGGGAAGTTCTGGAAGTCTTCGATGGTACCCGGGCGACGCTCAACATCGAACTGAAGAACTCGGAAGTTCCATACGAGGGGATGGAGCAGCGTTTGCTCGAGCTGGTAAACAAGTTCTCGGTAAACGTCGTGTATTCCTCGTTCAATCTCCAGAGCATGGGTGTCATTCGAAAACTGGATGCCACCGCACGGACCGGGCTGTTGTATGCACCATGGCTCATCAAGGCTCCAGATGTGGTCGCGGCGGCGCGGGAGCTGGGAGCGACTGCAATTCACCCGTTTGTGCTGAATACGCTGGATGCCCTCGTTCACGAGGTGCATGATGCCGGGTTAGCTATCGCGCCATGGCCGGTCGACCTCAGCGTTCTGGTGCGGCACTTTGCAGCCTCCGGTGTCGAGACGATCATCAGCAATGATCCGCGGATGGCGGTAGAAGCCCTTGCAGGAGAAAACGGCAATGCTTGACCTTGTTGTTCGCAACGCCAGGCTGCAGGCAGACGGGGCGCTCACCGATATCGCCGTTGACAGTGGCAGATTTGTAGAGATGGGAACTGCTCTGCCGGTCGATGCTCGTGAGACGATTGATGCAGAAGGATGCTTTGTGACTCCGCCCTTTGTGGAATCACATGTCCACCTGGATACAACCCTGACGGCAGGTGAGCCCAGATGGAACGAGAGCGGCACGTTGTTTGAGGGGATCGAACGCTGGTCCGAACGGAAGGCACTGCTTACCGAGGAGGACGTTGTCCGTCGTGCCACCAAAGCAGTCGAGTGGCAGGTTTCGCACGGCATTCTGCACATTCGTTCACACGTGGACATCTGTGATCCAAAACTGACTGCCCTGCGGGCACTCATCGAGGTGCGGCGGACGATGGCGCCCCTTGTGGATATCCAGCTGGTGGCATTTCCACAGGACGGCATCCTTGGGTTTGAGGGCGGTGCCGGACTGCTGGAAGAGGCGTTGCGCCTCGGTGCTGATGTGGTGGGAGGCATCCCGCACTATGAGCTGACGCGCGAGGATGGTGTGGAGTCGCTGGGCATCGTTTTCAGGCTGGCAGAGAAGTACGACAAGCTGATCGACGTGCATTGCGATGAAATCGACGATGAGCAGTCGCGCTTTGTGGAAGTCATGTCGGCCATGGCGCTCCGCACCGGCATGCGTGACCGGGTGACGGCAAGCCACACGACCGCCATGCACAGTTACAATGGAGCCTATGCTTCAAGGCTCCTGAGGTTCGCCTCAAGAAGCGGCCTCAACTTCGTCGCGAATCCACTGGTGAACATTCATTTGCAGGGACGCTTCGACACGTATCCGAAGCGGCGGGGCATGACGCGGGTTAAAGAATTGGCAGCAATGGGGATTAATGTCAGCCTGGGCCACGACGACATCCTGGATCCGTGGTATCCGATGGGGACGGGCAGTATGCTGGATGTGGCCCACATGGCCGTGCACATTGCTCAGATGACCGGTCGAGAAGAGATGCGTTCGGTGTTTCACATGGTTACCGATGCAGGGGCGCGGACCTTGCACATCTCGGACTCGTATGGGATCGAGGTGGGGAAGCCGGCGGACCTGGTCGTCCTGGATGCTCTGGACGAGCTGGATGCTCTGCGGCGACAGTCGGTGGCCCGGGTTGTGCTCAGCAAGGGAAAGGTTGTTGCGCGGACGACCCCGGCCGACACACGTGTTCTCCTGGCAGACTCACCGCATCGCATCGACTACCTGCGATAGCGCACGTGATGGGCTACAGGCCCAGTGATTGCACGAACTGAAGAGTGGCCTCGATCGTGATGCCCATGGCAGCCATGTCGGCGAGGTTTGCTGCCTGAACCGCGTCGGTTTGGGAGGCAGTGGCATCTGAGAGGACAGTCGTTGCATAGTCCAGTGAAAGCGCGTCCATGGCCGTTGCCCGGATGCAGTTGGGTGTCTGGACACCGGCAAGGACGACCTGGCGGATGGCAAGCCGGCGTAGAAGCAGATCAAGATCGGTTGCGAAGAAGGCCGACCACCGTTTCTTGACCACAACCAGATCTTCCAAAGCGGGGGCCAGCTCTGGTACCTCCTCTGCCCCCGGAGTGTTCGTCACGAGAAGCCCTCCTGACTGTGCGAAGACCTGCCGGCGGGCGAAGTCGATGTCGATCCCGGTGGGTCGATGCCCACGTGTAACATGAATAACGGCGGCGTTTGCCATTCGGGCAGCCTGCACGGCGCGCTGTGC
>JBNAWM010000050.1:0-10674 GCA_049699855.1 Candidatus Cryosericum sp. | reverse complement strand
ATCGCTGCAAGCGACAAGAGCGAGGTGGCCTACATGAGGGTCGTGCCGCAGAACCTCAAGGTCGTCGTGACTGTTCCCTCCACGTTCCTCTCGACAAGGAAAGCCCGTGCCTGCCTTCCAGACAGCTATGCGCGCAAGGATGTCGTCTTCAACATCGGCCGAGCCTCCATGCTCTCCGCATCCATCTTCAGCGGCAATTACGACCTGCTCGGATTTGCCCTGCACGACCGTCTGCACGAACACTACCGCGAGAAGCTGGTCAAAGGCTTCCGGGAAGTCACGCACGCCGCCGTGCGAGCAGGGGCATACGGCAGTTTCCTGTCGGGTGCAGGCCCCAGCATTGCAGCTCTCGCCGCTCCTGGGAAGGCCGAGAAGGTTGCCAAGGCGATGCAGAAGGCGATGGTCGAGTTCGATGCCGGGGCAGAGACCCTGGTGGTTGATGTCTCGGCCCAGGGTGTCATCCTGAAGACCGAGGGCGACGAAAAGGCATAGTATCCTCCCGGAAATGCCAACCGCCCGCCTTGTTTGGCGGGCGGTTCTCTATTTTGTGACCAAGCCTTGGTGGAAAACCCGTAAAGCATCATGGATAGTGACGTTCCAAAACGTTGTAACGAAAAGTGGCCCTGAGAGAGGATTTCGCGTTGCCTGACGTACCATCGCACGTTTTTGACCGCTTCGCATCAGCCAGGGGCATCTTTTTGTGAAATCAGCCTCCCATGCGGAGTTCAGGGCCTGACCCTGAGAAACGGATACCCCTGGCGTTTTCCACAGCCCCTGACAGGTTATCCACCATCTCGCACTGTGCTGTTGCACCACTTCTCCACATAATTGACAGGCTCTGTGGAAAACGCCAATTGTGAATCCCTTTGGTACCAGGTACCGACGTCTTCACATTGTTGCGCCAAGGCGTCATGCCGCCAAAGAAAAACGCCCCGAGGTGATGTCCCCGGGGCGTATCGGTAGCAATACTTGAAAACTGCTTACAGCTGTGCCAGCAGTCCCGTCCGTTCGTTGAACTGGTCGATGAGTTTGTCGAAGGCGGGAACGGCAGACCAGATCTGATCCCAGAACTCCGGCTCCCAGAGCTCGCGCAGCTCTTCGCTGGTCCTGCCCTGCTGCTCGACCCAGGTGAAGTACTTGAGGTTGTGCAGCTGCTTGCGGTCGCGGTAGTTGAGTTCGCGGTACCAGTCGGTCAGGATCCCCTCGAGGTACTTGGCGTAATCCAGCGCGGCATCCATCTCGGTGTAGGGGCCGTACTCAGCGCGCAGTTCCTCGATGCGGGACAGGTAGAGGTCGGCCGAATCCGTGAACACCGTGAACACGATGTCATTCTCATCCATCTCCTCATACTTCGCCATTCTGATGGACGCGACGAGGTTGGCCAGAGAGGAGATTCCCAGCAGGTTCAGCTGCTCCACGATCGCGCGCGGAACGCCCTTCTTCTCCAGGTACGTCTTGCCGGCCTCCTCGTTGAAGAGGCGCAGGAGATGCATGGGATACTCGTCATCGATAGCCGCGACGGCGTCGGTGTTGCGGACGTTGTGGATCCACGGCACGTGCTTGTCGCCGATGCCCTCGATGCGGTGGGCTCCAAACCCGTTGGCATACAGGGTCGGGCACTGCAGGGCCTCGACGGCGGTGAGGTGGCTGTAAGGGTAGACCTTCTTCAGGTACTCGCCCGCAGCGATGGTCCCAGCAGAGCCCGTGGCGGAAACGTAGCCAGCCATGCGCGATTTGGGTCCTTTGATGCTGTTGAAGACCTGTTCGAACGCCGAACCGGTCATGTGGTAGTGCCACAGAGCGTTGCCGAACTCATCAAACTGGTTGAACACGACGATGTCGTCGCCACGTTCTGCCTTCAGCTCGTGCACCTTGTCGTAGATTTCCTTGACATTGGACTCAGTCCCTGGCGTGCCGATGACTTCCTTGGTTCCAATCTCGCGCAGCCAGTCAAAGCGTTCCTTGCTCATGCCTTCCGGCAGGATAGCAACAGCGTCCGTGGCCAGCAGAGAGCAGTCAAAGGCTCCGCCACGGCAATAGTTGCCCGTCGATGGCCACACGGCCGCCTGGCGGGTCGGGTCGAACTGCCCGGTGACGAGCCGCGGGACGAGACAGCCAAAGGCAGCGCCGACCTTGTGCGCGCCGGTAGGGAAGTATTTGCCGACGATGCCGACGACACGCGCCTTGATGCCGGTGATGGAGCTGGGAATCTCGATGTAGTTGACATCGCCGAAGAGACCCGTCTTCACGTCATTGTGCCACGTGATGCGGAACAGGTTGATGGGGTTGATGTCCCACAGGCCAACACCCTTGAGCTTTGCCTTCACCTTGTCGGGGACCAGCGACGGATCCTTCTGCTGTGCGAAGGTGGGGATGATGATGTTGCGTTGCCGAGCTCGTTGTACGGTTTTCTCCAGAACGTCCTCATGGACAGTCATGTCAAATACGGCCATGTCATTCTCCTTGTGTCAAAGAATCCATATGCAGGCGACAAACGGCTCACGCGAGCCGGTAAAGCAGTCTAGCACCGAGACACCGGAGTTCAACCTTTTGCGGTGAAGAGCTTGGCAAGTCGTTCGGTCACATCCCGCAGTGCATCGCCCAGCAACTGAGGATCCAGCGTCTTCTCCGGCTCGTTGTGAAACACTGCAAACGGGACCTGGTGCTCCCCCACGGAGATGAACCCGTCGTCGCGTCCCCCGGACAGGTCAGCCCAGTCGTTGACCTTGTAGTATCGTTCCATCTTGGCATCCTCGAGCGAATGGTACAGGATCGAGTCCGCCTGGTCCGGACGATAGCGCCGCCGGTTCTTGCGCAGGGACTCCTCGAAGGAGACGTCGATGTACAGGATGGCGGCATGCGCGAGGACATCGTCGGAAAGATGCTGGAAAGCATTGGAGAAGGCATGTTCGCCACCGCGCGCGAACTCCATCAGCACCGTGTGTCCATCGAGAAACGCAGGGTCCCGCGCCAGCTTCTTGCGGAGGTCAAGGTCAATGCGCTCGATGAAGAAGTCCCAGATGCGGTCGTCGAGGAAGTACAGGTTCGCATCCGTGTCCCGGCGCGGCAGTCCCATGTGTTCGCGGATCCCATCGTTCTCGAATGTCTCCCAGACATAGACAAAATCGTCCAGTTCCTCGAACGGTGCGATGTGATAGTCTCGCAATCGCTCGGCATCGGTCAGGTGTTTCAGAAAGTCAATGGTTTCGCTCTTGCCGGCAGCGGGCCGGCCGATAAGCAGGATCACATCCAGTTTGTCCATCATACCTCCAGGCGGAGCGCCTTGTCCGTTTTGCTCGTTCTGCGGGCACACTTCAGCATGCTCACGCAGAGAAGCCTCATATTGTACTGGAGAGTTGCGCGGAAGCAACAGCCCAGACGTGTCTGCTAGTCGCCGTGCTTCTGCTGCAGCTCCTCGATGAGGGCCAGAAGCCGCGGCCGCTCTCCTTTGAAAGTGTCTCTTGTGGTCGTTCTACTCTTCGATTTCTATTGAAATCCCCTTTGAGAGTTTGAGGACAAGGTTTGAGAATAGTGCAGCAAGCAGGAGGTCAAATGTTGATGACAAGACTGCGAGGACAGAGAAGATGAGAATGCCTGAAAAGGAACGCGTTGCATTATACGTGAAGAAGGGAATTCCTGCTGTTACTCTTGAAGTCGGAGACATAAGAATGGCGATATCTCCACCAATAGCCAAGACGATGCCAACCCAAAAGCCAAACTTCGTGAAGTCTTCAACCGACACGCTCTTGATTCTCAGTTGTTTTTGCATGAAGAACCTCCTGGAAAAGCCTGCCCCTTCTTGGAGAAGGCTTGATATTACCTCAATGTCTCAGGAACATCAATCAAGTGTTACTGGATCGAACGTGTTATAGGACGACAGATAGTAGATATCGGCCCCCTGGCCAAGTATGCCGACCCCAATGCTGTACAGATACGAAGAAGTATAGCGAGCGGTGAAGCCAGGGCCAGTTGCCTGGAGCAAGAAGACACTATGTGAGTAGAAGCCACCAAAACTGCTTCCCGGGTTGGATATATAGGGGTTTGTGTCATTGTCAGGCCAGAACAGGCTATTGTCATTCCAGGTGCAATTGTAGAAGGAGTTTGCGGCAAGTTCTGCGTAATTGTTCATGCCTGGAATACTCCCTGCGGTTTGTTTATACGTCCAAGCCTTTGATACACCACCAACTGGCATCCCGATTGTATAGCCTATGCTTCCATAGCCGTACAAAGGGAAACTTACACCGAGAGGAACGGTAGTATATCCAGATGGCTGAGGGAAACTATAAGTAGCATCTGCTCCACTTTGGAATTTTGTTTCGATGATATGGTCTACAGAGGAAGCACCGAAATCGACATAGATGAGAGAAGGATTGTATCCTGCATTTTGATAAAAAGCCCTGTAAGCATCGGTAAGAGGCTTTCTGAAGCCCCAGCTTCTTAATGACAGAAGATCCAACGTGCCAATACTTGTTGAAAATGGATACTGGGCCATCGCATCAGTCCTGAGCGCGTGGACGGTTATTGGGGGTGTTCCT
The DNA here is from genome assembly GCA_049699855.1 of Candidatus Cryosericum sp. Classification (GTDB taxonomy): domain Bacteria; phylum Caldisericota; class Caldisericia; order Cryosericales; family Cryosericaceae; genus Cryosericum. The sequence goes on along the minus strand of JBNAWM010000050.1, from coordinate 6,139 downwards.
CCGAAGGGGTCTCCGATTGTCATGTCCTTTACATAGGACCTCAATACCCTTTCAGAACTATTAGCAGACAACGAATTGGTTGAAAGGGTACTCATTGCTTCTTGGTTGCCATTATCTGTACTCTCGGCATCTTCTGAACCATCTTTCGGTTGACGCATTTCGTCCGCTTTTCCATGGGTGAACATTGCAAGCACGTTGTCCATTTCATCCTGGATTGTTACTGAAGCATATTGAAGAAGTGAACCGTTTTCCATGAGGAAGATATTGGCTCTGAGGGGCTTGCTATTGAGAGTGAGACGTCCCTCAAGAAGGGTATCTGTGGTAGGTGAGTTTTCATGTTTGAATTTGAGAATTATTCTTTCAAAGTTTGTTTGGATGTTGCCATATCTCATTAGGCCTGAGTAAGAGTTACCAAGAGAGTTTTGTTCTATTTCTACAGATGGGCGCGTGTAGTCAATTGTTCCATCTTTGAAGTTGAAGGTCTTCGTGATATTGTTGTTTGCGCTCTCTCTTGTCAGGGTATCAACTGATTTCAGGTGAGGCAAGTCAAAGTCAATTGCATATTTCTTTGAAGGGTTGATACTGACCGCGAGCAAAGAACAGTCAGAGAAATTGAGAGGTTTGATAAATGGGGTTAAGGCAAATAGAAGGGCAAAAACCAAAAGTATGCTGATCACTTTAGATGTGTCCTTCATTGTCTGTTCCCTCCTTGATCATAGTTTCATCTGGTCATTCAAAGACACCAGAAGTTCTTTTATCGCAGCTTCTCCGAGGGAGCTCTCGCCCCGGTTTTACTCATACCCATTTTGAGCGATTCTTATCACCCCGCAAACCTGTTTACTTCCCTAAGAATCTACAAGTTCTTTGAGTACATTGTGTCTTCTTCCTCGTTCTCTCGTCTGTCACATTCCCGGCAGCGAGGGTTCACGTCCGTTCTTTCTACGCCTTCATGACCCGTGCCTCCTTTCATTAGCAACTGAGATTGTACAAACCGAAAGTAACGATACGGTAACGATTTCTGGTTTTCCTCCAGCTTGTGCCCGACACCCTCTCTCATATCCCTGCCACCGCCGACCATTATTCCCCTCACCCATACAACGAAGATGGCACCAGAAGTCTGAACGGAATCATTCACTATATGTTCACGGTTGCGTGCTAGTGATCCTGCGACACGAAAAGAGTCGAAAGACTGTTAGGGTCTATGCAGTGGGAAAGGGCTCCCTGTATTATTGACGCTTCTGCTGCAGCTCCTCGATGAGGGTCAGAAGCCGCGGCCGTTCGCTGGGGATGTCGTCTGCGAGGCGCGCTACGGCCACCGGCAGCAGCCAGGCCCACATCGCCTGCCCTGCATCGGGTGCCAGCTCCCGGTAGCGAGCAAGCCATGCCCGGTAGAAACGATCCCTGGTTTCGCGTTCAACCCACGCCACCGAGAACGACCCCGGCGGTGCATCGGCGATTCGCAGCAGCAACGCCGTCTGCGCCGCGTCGGATGCCGGGACTCCCTTTGTGGCGAAGGACCAGTCGATGACAAAGGGTCCCCCGGCAGTCATCAGCACGTTGTCCGGGTTGTAGTCGCTGTGGCACAAGGCATCGCCATCCTGCAGACGCTCGAGGGTTGCCAGTGCATTGCCCTTGACGTGTGCCAGAACGCCAGCACGGGCGATCCTCCGCGCCAGGTCCTCGCGGCGGGATGTCAGCCCCGGTGCCTGGCGCCCGTGGATGCGTGCCTGCAGTTCGGCAAAGATGCGGGCATAGCGCGTCACGCGGGTGGGTTCTCGGCCCAGCAGGGTCAGGATACTTGCTCCCGTCAGGCGTTCCATGACCAGCCCTGCGCGCCCATCCACGGTGATCGCGTCGAGCAGGCGAGGCGACGGAATGCCGGCCGCGTTGGCGGCCCGTGTGCCGTCGACTTCCTGCTGGACCAGACTGGCCGGATAGCCCGGGACAAACAGCTTGAGGACCGTTTCGTCGCTCCAGGTGTAGACCTCTGCGATGCGGCCGCGCCCAATCAACGTGGCAGATCCGATGTGGTGCTCCATGGCATCCTCCCGATGGTTCTCAGAAACCGACCGTTGTCTCATGGTGTGGTTCGGAGACGTGGAATGAACATCCAAATGAGGACCGCGCCCACCAGTGCGGCGCCGGCGCTGGCAATAACGGCCACCGGCTCGTTGGTCCACTCTGCCAGCCAGCCGATGAGCAGGGAGCCGATGGGCATGACGCCGAAGAAGACCAGGCTGTAGACGGCGCTGACGCGGCCCCGCACCGAGTCCTCCACCTGGGACTGCAGGAGGACGTTGCACAGGTTGACGACCAGGATGCTGGTGAAGCCGACCAGCATCATCAGTGCCAACGACAGGTTGAGGGACCGGATGAGTGCGAAGACCAGCAGGGCGGCGGGGTAGGCGAAGGTTCCAAAGGTGACGATGCGTCCCTTGATCCTGAGATGGCTGATGGTGGCGATGGTCAAGGCGGCCAGCAGAGCGCCGACCCCACGGGCAGACTGCAGGAGGCCGTTGATGGTGGCTCCGGTCGTCGCCGTTCCATGCAGGACCTTGATGGCCCAGGCGGGGATGAGTGCGGTGAATGAAAGACCAAACAGCGCGGTGATGCCCACGAGCAGGATGATGGCGCGGATGCTCTCGTGATGCCAGACGTACTTCAGGCCATCAGCGATCCCGGCCAGCGGATGCTGGTCACGCGGCGACAGGGGAATGGGACGCAGGCGCATGAACAGCAAGGCGGCAATGACCGCGAGAAAGGACAGACCGTTGATGGCAAAGCACCAGGCAGGTCCCAGCAGGGCATAGACAGTGCCAGCAGCCGCCGGGCCCAGTGCAGTTGCCACGTTGAACATCGAACCATTCAGCGCAACGGCGTTGGGCAGGTGCTTTCGGTCGTCGACAAGCTGGTCCACCAGCGCCAGACGGGCGGGCGAATCGAAGGTGTTTGCGATGCCCAGCAAAAACGACAGCACGAGGATGTGCCAGGGACGGACGGCACCGGTGGCAGTCAGGATCGCGAGGATGAAGGCCAGTACCATCATGGATGTCTGCGTGTAGAGCATCAGTGTCTTGCGGGGAATGCGATCCGCGACGGTACCCGCGTACAGCATGAACAGCCAGACAGGAACGCCGTTGACAAAGGCAACATAGCCGAGGAAGGCCGCCGACTTGGTCAGCTGGTAGGCAAGGTATCCCTGCGCCGTCACCTGCATCCACGTTCCAAAAAGGGAGACGAGTTGTCCGGCGAACCAGATGCGGTAGTTTCGGTACTGCAGGGCCGCAAACGTGTCGCGCACGCTTATACGCTGCCTGGCATCCGTCTTCTGGGAATCCGCTCCTGCCGTTTTCTCATCAACCATTCATGCAACCTCGCGTCTCAGGGTTGTGCACTGCACATGGAACACCATGAGTGTAGCACAAACTGGCGGGAGAGAGCTCGGCACTGGATTGACATCCCCGTATTTGTTATACTAACTACAGCACCTGTTCCAAACAGCACGTCCGAACGACCCGACCGCGCATTGAAGACCATTCTGGAAAGGGAGGTTTGTATGAAGAGGATTATGATCGCAGGGCTGCTGCTTGTGGGTCTCATATTTGTTGCAGGCTGTGGCAAGCCGACAGCCACGGTGCAAACGGGAAAGGTCACCATCACCGTGACGGATGACAGTGGAAAACCCCTGACAGGAGCGGATGTCACGCTGACAGACAGCGATGGCAAGGCATTGAATGCCACATCCGGTTCCAACGGAACGGCGGTGTTCAGTGGCGTAACGTATGGCGACTACGACGTCGCGTCGGTCATGAGCGGGTATGTGGATGGAACCGATTCAATCACCGTTGACTCGGGCACCCAGAGCGTCTCCCTCACTATGGCCAGTGCCACGACAAGCTCGGGCGCCTCTGGCCAGGACGACTCGTCTATTGGCGATCCGTCCGTGGTCGATTCGCTTACAAGCTACCGCTACAAGTGGACGACACTCTCGGAAGGGGACGCAGCGCCAACCGTAATCGAAGGGGGCATGGAGAAGCCTGACAGCGAGTACTACATCATGCGCGACAAGAACGGGAAGACACAACTGGAGTTCTACAAGGTCGATGGAACCGTCAAGATGGGGACCGCGGAAACATGGCAGACCTTCAGCGGCGATGAAGCCAAGAACTTTGGCTATGGAGACACATTCATCAGTACGCTGACGGGCGACTATTCAAGCATCAAGGACAAGTCCTCGGACTGGAAGAAATCCAATGGAGGATCCATCAACGGGTACGACACCGACAAGTATACGTACAGTATGGATGTGAGCGGCGTCACCATGACAGCGAGCGGCTATTTCATCAAGAGTGGCGAGTTCAAAGGGGTCATGACCCGCTATGACATCTCCTACCAGAACGACAAGGATGCAACGAAGCGCAGTGGATACACGATCGACGTCTACGACCTCAACAAGAAACTCGGGATAAAACTGCCGTAAGAGGCGCCCGGCCGAGGCAAGTGCCCGGCGGACATCCATGAGCAAGGGACGGGGCGGCGGAAGGCATACACCTTTCGCCGCCCAGCGTTCTGACAGCCTCCTGGCGCCGATACCAGTGAGCGCATTGCAGGAAACCGGTGCTGGCAAAACATCGGAAATTGAACTAGAATAACCATCGGTTTCATATTCGAGGGAGGTCCGTGGAGCCGGTCGACCGCACGGAACGCAAGGGCAGCGTCAACAACACAGGGAGACTGATCGTGACAGAACAGCTGAAGAGAACGAGCAGATGGAGCGAGATTGGCATCGTGGCTGACCGCATGTGGAGAGGTTTTTTCATCAATGGGCTGGCGGCCAGCTCGCTCCTGCCCAATCCCGTCAGGGCGCAATTGATGCGTCTGTACGGCATCCGCACCCGGACACATGGCATCCGGCCCAACTGCTACTTTGCTGGACGGGACGTGACCATCGGCGAGGGCACCTTTGTGAACTACCGGTGCTTCTTCGATGGCTCGGCGCCCATCCACATCGGCAAGAACTGTGGCATCGGCATGGAGGTGCTGTTCTGCACCTCGACACACTTCCCGGGGCCGCCAACACAGCGGGCGGGGCGAGTGCATCCCCAGCCCATCACGGTCGGCGATGGATGCTGGATCGGCGCCCGCGCTGTGATCCTGCCGGGGGTGACGATCGGGGACGGTTGCGTCATCGCGGCCGGAGCCGTGGTCAGTAAGGACTGCGCGCCCAACGGCTTGTATGTAGGGGTGCCGGCGCGTCGCATCAAGGAACTGCCCACGCAGGGGTGAGTCCAGGAGACACTGTGGGAGGAGCTGGAATGGAGCATCTGGACAAAGGGTATCTCTTCACGGACATCGGAGCGCTGGAGATCACCGGTACCGAGCGGGGCATCGTGTCGGTGGCGTTTGTGGACAGCATCGACACTGCGGCCACCTGCACGACGAAAACGGTCCAGCGCTGCATCACGCAGCTCAGCCAGTACTTTGGTGGCAGGAGGACGCGGTTCTCCGTTCCCCTGGACGTGCGCGGTACGGAGTTTAGGACGCTGGTGTGGGCAGCCCTTGCAGATGTCCCGTTTGGCAGGACTGCCAGTTACAGCAGTCTCGCACGCACCATCGGCCGCCCACAGGCGGCGCATGCCGTCGGCGGGGCGGTGTCGCACAACCCTGTTGCCATCATCATCCCCTGTCACCGCATCCTTGGCGCGGACGGTTCCCTCACCGGCTACGCAGGCGGACTGGAGCGCAAGCAGTGGCTGCTGGAGCACGAACAGAGGGTTCTGGCCGCTAAAGGCCGAGCACCTCGCGCAGAGGACTGACACGGACGCCGGCGCCATCCAGCGCCCGGCGCACTCCCCTCAGGATGGCAAGTGCTGCAGGGTTGTCCCCGTGGACGCAGACCGAGTCCGCATGCAGCGTGATCGTACTGCCCTGAGCTGAGGCGACCGTCCCTTCGGTTACCATCTGGACGACGCGCGCGGCGATCGCTTCGGGATCATGCAGAACCGCACCGGGGTGGGAGCGGGCGACCAGCGATCCGTCACCTTGGTAGGCGCGGTCCGCGAATACCTCGGCGGCGAAGGGGACACCCAGCTCGCGGGCGGCAGTCTCATGCCGTGAGCCAGCCAGCCCCAGCAGGATC
>JBNAWM010000049.1:0-10949 GCA_049699855.1 Candidatus Cryosericum sp. | reverse complement strand
GTTCCGCTTTCTGCAGAGTCCACTGGAAATCCTCGGCAATGACCAGGGATGGGTGACGGGCCTGAACATGCAGCACATGCAGCTCGGCGAGCCGGATGCATCGGGCCGCAGACGGCCCCTTCCAATCCCCGGTCAGGTCACCCGAGAGCCCGCGGATCTCGTCATCGTGGCCATCGGCAATGCTCCCAACCCATTGATTCCTGCCGCCCTCCCAGGTCTGGAAATGAACAAGCACGGCGGCATCGTGGTCAACGAGGAGACGATGGAGACTTCCATTCCAGGCATCTTTGCAGGTGGAGACATCGTACTGGGGTCGGCGACCGTGATCCTGGCCATGGGCGAAGGCCGCAAGGCCGCACGCGCGATCCATGCCTGGCTCACCAAGGATAAGGACAAAACCTCACCCTGAATAGGGTGGTGACCAAGGCAAGTCAGCCAAAGGCCGGCCATGTCGCCGGCCTTTTTCGATGTCCTTGCACTGCAAAAATCTGCCACTATGATGAAACACGGAGGTGTGTGATTCATACCATCTGTTTTTGCACGGGGAGGTACTCATGCACAGCTTCAAGCAGTTCATGGCAAGAAACTGGCGGCGCTATCTGGTCAATATTGTCCTTGCCGCCGGCGTCTACTGGTCCTCGACCTGGTATCACCTCACCAATCACGCGACTGCCCACGTCCACATCCTGCAGACGGCTTTTGACCGATGGGTCCCCGTTATCCCGCAGTTTGTTGTTCCGTACAACTGGCTGGAGCCCGTTCTGTACTTCTGTCTCCTGTTCTTCTTTGTCTTCCATCCAAAGATCTTCACCGCGTTCGCTGCATCCTTCATCGCTATCGAGGCGATCAGCAACGGAGTATACATTGTGTTTCAGACCCAAGTACCCCGCCCCACAGACCTGGTGCCGGGCAGCAGCAAGTACGTGGACGAACTTCTTCAAGTCTACCGCAGCGACAACCCGTATAACTGCTTCCCATCCCTCCATTGCGGGCTTTCTGCTCTCGCTGCGAGCTTCTGGTGGGTCAAGAGGCGTTACCGTCCTGTTGCCTGGCTCATGACACTGTTTGCGATAGTCACTGTCATCGCCACACAGGTCCTCAAGCAGCACGTCATCGTCGACACCGTCGGCAGTCTTCTGGCCGTCGCTCTCTTTCTTCTCGCCTATCGCATCTTCGGTTTGAAGACCGAAGTCTGACATAGGTGATTCCTCCAGTCGTTCTGGTTCCTTCAGCAGCCGGATTAGACATTGATATTATGTGGGCGTTACTCCTGCATTCTTCTGTCTTGCAATCGCGTTCATTGCGCGGACAATGAATGGAGCGAATCTGGTCCTGGAGGCGCGAGATGGCTGACGACACGTTGTTCGACAGTAAGGCTGACACGTATGATAGTTGGTATTTGACCCCTTTGGGCGCCTACGAAGACGAACTCGAAAACGCCCTGATCTTCAAGCATGCCGGCATTGTGCGAGGCAAGACCGTGCTCGACGTGGGATGCGGTACTGGTCTGTACAGCATCCGGCTTTCCGAGAGTGGTGCCGACGTGACTGCCGTGGACATTTCGTCAAAAATGATCGAGATCGCTCGGCGCAAGGCACAAGACCGTGGTCAGTACATCTGGTTCGACCAGGCCGACATGGCCCAGCTTCCTTACAAGAACGGAACATTCGATCTGGTGATGTCTGTAACCGCTCTCGAGTTTGCCAAGGATCCACTGGCTGCCCTCATGGAAATGGCCCGTGTCCTGCGGCCTGGTGGGAAGTTGGTTGTCGGCGTCCTCAACAGCGACTCACCCTGGGCTGACGCGCGCCGCGAACGCGCGAGGCACGAGGAATCCGTGTATGGATCCGCGAATTTCCTGTCTCCAAAAGGCCTGCGCCAGCTCTTCCAGCGAACGGGCACGTTCGGGGCACTGACCATGGAGAGTTGCATCTACACGCTTCCAAGCGATGAGGGGTTCAACGACAGCAGGGCGGCACGGCAGGAGTTCTTTGGCCGCATGTTCAAGCCCCTGACGGGAGCGTTCCTTGTTGGAACGGCCCGCAAGCGCTAACCATCCGGGGGCGGTTGATGCTGGTTCGCGATTACATGAACACGGATTTTGCTGCGGTGTCTCCCGACACACGGCTGCCTGATGCCCTGAGCATCATGCGTGCACGTGAGGTCCACGGCCTTCCCGTCATCGAAGGTGGACTGCTGGTGGGCACAGTTTCAGAGAACGACCTTTTGTACGCCCTGCCCTCAGCCGTGAAGCCGGTCAGCTGGGTGGAAGCCGCAGCTCAAGCGGCCTTGATCCCTGTCCGCGATGTCATGCAGCACGATCTCGTGAGCATCTGCGCCAGCTGCCCCGTTGAAATGGCTGCTGCCATCATGGTCGATCACGATCTTGACTCCCTGCCTGTGGTAGATCCTCCTCAGTCGCAGCATCTGGTCGGAATGATCACCAAGACCGATATCTTCAAGTTGTTTGTGGAAATGCTTGGCTCACGCACCTCAAGCGTCCGCGCATCACTCGAGATAGAGAACCGCAAAGGGGCGCTTGCTTCACTCCTCAACCGAGTTGTCGAAGCCGGAGGCTTGATCGTCAGCATTTCGACATTTCCAGCAACCCGGCCTGGCCGCATCCGCACTATCCTCAAAGTTGCAGACGTAGGCCAGGAAGAGATCCGCAGCCTTCTCAAACCCGAGGAGACGATCATCGATCTGCGCGAGATCCACGGAGCATGCTAGACCAGATTCAGTCGACTTGAGGCTGTTCCTCCTTTTCGATGCGCACGGGGATCCCCTTGTAGGCAGGGGTATGTGCAACTGGGTCGGTGTTGTTGGGCACAAGCACGTTCAGCATGGTATCTTGAAAATGGTTGGGAATGAAGACGAAGCCCCGAGGAACAGTCACACCGACCTTGGCCGGTGTCACCAGCGAACCGCTCTCAGACGTGACGCGTACCTGATCCCCCGGCGTGATATCCAACCGCAAGGCGTCTTCGCGGTTGAGCTCAACATACCCCGCGGGCGAGATACGGTTCAGTTCGTCGATGCGTCGTGACATTGTGCCGGTATTGTACTGTGCCATGAGCCGCCCAGTGATCAATGTCATAGGGAACTCCGCGGTAAGTTCGCTGGCACACCCCATCGATTCAATCGCCGACAGATGAGCCTTGCCCGATGGCGTGGCAAATCGTTCCGTATACAGAATCTCGGTCGGATCTCCCCTTTCAGTGACCGGCCACTGCAGGCCGAAACCGGGACTATTCAGTGCCGAATATGAGATCCCGGCATAGGACGGAACGACCCGGCGAATCTCCTCGAAGATGTCCTCTGGTTTGCGATAATACCAGTCCGCTCCTAGTGCGTCAGCCATTTCGATGAGGATGCGCCAGTCACGGTTTGCGGCCTCGGGGCTCTCCACGACTTTGCGAACACGCTGAACCCTCCGCTCGGTATTGGTGAAAGTTCCATCTTTCTCGGCCCACAGCGATGCGGGCAGGACAAGATCTGCATAGCGGGCAGTCTCTGTCATGAACACGTCCTGAACGATGACGAAATCCATCGCCCCAAGCCCACGGATGACGGCAGCGCTGTCGGCCTCGGACAACACGGGGTTCTCCCCTATGATATAGGCAGCCTTCACCTTTCCTGACTGCGCTGCATCCCAGACCTCTGTTGCGAACAATCCAGGATGTTCGGGCAGCGGTACGTGCCATTCCTGCTCGATGACTGCACGGACGGCAGCATCCGACAATGACCCTCCGGGCAACCCATCCGGAACCGCCCCCATGTCGCCAGTACCCTGAACGTTGTTCTGGCCACGCACAGGGTTCACACCCGTGCCAGGCCGTCCAAGGTTACCGGTAACAACGGCCAGTTGACACAATGCCGTGATCGTCGCGGTGCTCCCCACATGCTGGGTAAGACCCATACCAAAGAGGATAGAACTGGCAGATGATGTCCCATAGGTGAGAGCAGCCTCCCGGATGAGTGCAACAGGAACACCCGTCAGGGACGACGTCAACTCCAGCGTGTATGCTTCCACGGACTTTGCCAACTCATCAAATCCCTCGGTTCGCCGCTCGATGAACTTGCGGTCCAGCAAGCCCGCCTCAATAATATAGTGGATCATACCCGCAAGCAATGCACCGTCTGTCCCGGGGATAGGCTGAAGATGCATATTTGCAACCTTTGCCGTCTGAGTGATTCGGGGGTCAACAACGATGAGCTTCGCTCCGGCCTTCCGAGCTGTCGTAATATGCTGGAACAGCATCGGATGCGTCTCAAATGGGTTATACCCCCAAACGAGGACACAGCCCGCCTCTTCGAGGTCTTCCATCCCGTTTGTCGAGGCACCCCCGCCGAAGACTCGTGTCAGCGCATAGACAGATGGCGCATGGCACATGCGTGCGCAGTTGTCGACATTGTTCGTCCCAATGACTGCACGTGCAAACTTCTGCGCCAGGTACGACTCTTCGTTGGTGCACCGAGCCGACGCAAAGACGTAGATGCTGTTGGGGTCCTCATCACGCAGCGCACCGAGATGCTCGCGCACCATCGTGAAAGCCTCATCCCAGGTGATCTGGTTCCAGGTATCACCATCACGCCGCATGGGATACTTCAGACGATCCGGTCTGTTCACCACCGCATAGCTGAACCGGCCTTTGGGACAAAGCATACCACGGTTGACCGGGTGCTCCGGCCAGCCTTCGGCACCAGCGACCCGCCCATGGTCGATGACCAGGTACATGCCACAGCCGACCCCGCAAAACGGACAAATGGTTTGGACAACGTTTGTACTCATCGAGGAAGGGTCTTCCTCACTTCACGCTGGTGCTCAATGACGAGATCGTAGGGCAGGGCGATGGGGCAGTGTTCACTGCACAAACCGCACTCGGCACATTCGTCGTAGAGATCGAGGACAAATGCGGCCAGCCATTCCGACGGAGATTTCACCCCCTCCAGCAGGCACTGGCTATACTCTTCGGTTCGCAGAGGGCAGGCCTTCATGCACTCGCCGCAGAGCGCACAAGCATCAGCCTGCTCCCCCATCTCCACCAGGCCGGTTTCGAACTGACGGCGACGATATCGCCACGACGCATCTGTCTTGAGGTCCAGCAGACGCCGGCGGACGGCCCGAGCGTCGTCAGGGACCGGTTCGGTTGTCAGAGCCCCATCGCGCACCATTGCATCGACTAGCTCAGCTGCTTCTGCGGTATTCACCGTCACGTACGTTCTGCCCCGATCGGTTCCGGTTCCCCAATACCCGCAGGAGAAGTGCGACGAGACAGGTTCTGGCGTAACACAGCGCTCGCAGGCAGGACGCACAGTCTTCCGCTCCACGAACTCGTGGATCTGCTCCTCGCCCCGGAATGAGATGGAGTACCCCCCCTCACCATGGGTGACGTACTCAACGTCCAGCAAGGACTTGCCAAGACGCTTCACCTCCTTGGAGAGATCTCCTCCATTGAAGAGACCCCCGCACACCAGCCCAATGCGAAACAGCTGCACAGGCAGTTCATCCTTGCGGATGAGCACATCCAGAAGCTTCTCCTCACAGGGCATCACCGGAAGGGCCACGCGCCCGCTGCCAGCATACTTGCGCAACGTCTGGACAATATTGAGAGGCGCGGTGACCACCGTGCCAGCAAGAACAGCTATCTCCCGTGGATCGTCGATGAACCGGGTATGCGTCAGGTTGCGCTCGCGGTCGTGTTCTACGCCCAGAACAGCATCCACACGTTTTGTCGACAGCAGATACCACATGGTTGTCGTCACGAATGCTCCATTCGTGGCGCGGACCAGCAAGTCCTGATGAGTACTACGAGCGTATAGATGATCGCCGATGCTTGTCATTGCCGCCACCTCAGTTCCGCGATGTCACATCTTTTGCCAATCGTTACGTGACGCACAAAAGGATGACTCTTATCTTTGTAAGTTTACCACGACCGCGACATCTGAACAAGAAAACGGCTGATGTCAGCATCACTTTTCCGGAGCTTGTGCCGAAGTTCGCCAATCAACTCCAGCACTGAGACGAGAATGCGCCGTGGCCGCGCTCGCCCTCTTGATGTTCTCGCTTTGATCCCTATCCTGTTCAATTACTGAGAGCAATCTTCGGAGCTACGCATGAGAAAACTGATCACGATCATAGCCTTTGCGGGTGGACTTATTGGACTGGGCAACTACGTCTGGGATGGATGGACCGTCATCTCTGGTGGTCGCGATCTCTTTATCCCCAGCAATGTCCTTTCGATCTTCCTCCTCGCCACCGCCGCTTCTGCATCAGGATTCATCCTGCTGCGCGAACCCGGTCGCGTGACCGAAGAAGAACGCAAGGAGTACCAGGCCGCCTTTGCTCTTTCGGCCCTCTCCCTGGCCATCCTGATCTCCTGGATCCTGTTTCGCGCCCTCCGAAGGGCCTGACCTCTACTCCACGCGGTTTGTCAGCGTACCAATCCTCTCGATCGAGCACGCAACAACGTCGCCTGGTTTCAGCCACTTGAAAGGGCGAAAGCCCATTCCAACGCCCGCCGGCGTTCCCGTACTGATGATATCGCCGGGCATCAGGGTCAAACCCTTGCTGAAATCGCTGATGATCTCTGTGATGTCGAAGATGAGCTCTGACGTATTGGCTTTCTGGCGCAGCTCACCGTTCACGGTGCACTCGATATCCAGGGCAGGCGGGTAAGCGATCTCATCGGCGGTGACTATGACCGGCCCCATGGCACAGCCGCCGTCCAGGCTCTTGCCCTTGAACCACTGGTCGTGTCTCTTTTGAAGGTCGCGCGCGGTCACGTCGTTGAGAACAGAATATCCAAAGATATAGCCGGGAACAGCGCCTGGATCGATGTCATGACCTGCTTTCCCGATGACAACCGCAAGTTCGGCTTCGTAATCCAGCATGTTTGTAACGCCTATGTGCGCGGGCACCGCCTCGGCTGAACCCCGCACGCGGTCAATCATCTTAGAGAAGTAGATGGGAGCGGACGGCATGTCCGATCCCCGGTCTCCGAGTGCTGCTGCCTCCTTCACGTGATCCCGGTAGTTCTTTCCCAGACAGATGATGTTGCGTCTTGGATGCGGAATGGGAGCGGCCAGGTTCATATCTTCCAGGCGCAGTCCCTCCTCGGATGAAGGCAGTGCGCGCCGCAGGCGCGGTTCCAGCTGGTCCCACTGCTCGATGACCTGGATCATCGTTTCGGGAGCATCACGCCCCAGCAACTGCGCGAGAGGAACGAACCGCGTCTGCTGATCCAAGACAACACCCACCTGCTCGTGACCCCCTGCAACAAACGTTGCTAGCTGCATGATCAACCTCCTCCCGTCATAGGGAACGCGTGAGCTCGGCAATTTCGGCCGGAGCTTTCAACCCATGCCCCGTGAATGCCGTGACGATTGTCTCGCCCAGCACTGCAGTGCAAGCATATCTCCGTGCGCCGGCAATGACCGCTGCTGCGGTCGGCTCGATAAACCATCCCCGCCTGCAGCACTCTCGCAGACTGGCCACGATCTCGTCCTCGGAAACCGCAACAAACAGTCCTCCGGTAGCGCGCACTGCTGCAAGAATCTGTGCCCCGCGCGCTGGAGACGCAATAGCAATACCCTCGGCAGCAGTAGCACTGGTGGAAACCAGGGCAGGTTCCTCCTGCCCCTCCGCAAACGCAGCAGCCAGAGGCGCGCACGCCGATGCCTGGACAGCCACGAGACGCGGCATGCGCTGGATGACTCCTGCCTGCAGGAGTTCGCTGAACCCCAGGTAGGCGCCCAGCAGAAGGGTCCCGTTTCCCGCAGGCAAAACCAGCGCCTCAGGTGCGGTCCAGCCGAGTTGTTCAGCCACCTCGTACGCGAAGGTCTTGGTTCCCTGCAGAAACCACGGATTGTAGACGTGGCTGGCATACGCACACGATGAAGCAGCAGCTAACGCTGCGCGCGCAGTGTCTTCACGCGTTCCGTGGATGTGGTGCAGGCTTGCACCATATGCCTCGATCTGCTGCGTCTTGGCAGAGGCCGCACCCTCGGGCACGTAAATGTCGGCCTCGATGCCCGCTCGAGCCGCATAAGCGGCAACGGCGCACCCTGCATTGCCTGATGAATCCTCGACAACGCGCTTCACCCCAAGCTCCCGCAGATGGGTCATGAGGATCGCTGCGCCACGGTCTTTGTAGGAGCCGGTGGGAAACAACTGCTCCTGCTTCACCAGCAGATGCCGGCCGTCGAAAGGTATTGGCAGCAGAGGCGTCCAGCCCTCGCCCAAGGTGACGATGTCGTCTCCAACGGGCAATGCCTCACGGTAACGCCACAGGTCATAGCGCCGACCCGACACCATGGCAGGCTTGAACGTCGGCTCAAAGTGGACATCCAGCATCCCACCGCAATCACAGCGTGTGCGTCTGCCGTCATCCTCGAACTCTCGCCCGCACTGCGCGCACCGAAGCGTCGCAGTCATCCTTCCTCTGGAAGAAGATCGAAGTTGCCTGTAGCATCGGTGACAATGATCTGTGCCATGTGCACCCCGAAGTGCGATGCAAAGACATCCAGGCCAGCCTGCCTTGCGGCGGTACCTTCAGAACCCAGCTCCCGTTTCAAGACCTGAGAGACGGTTGCATACAGGTGAGCAGTGTGATAGCTCCATGGAAGCACTCGGCGCTCCGGAGGCCGCTGGGTCTCCTCATGGACCACGGTCCCCTCGAAAGCCCCATGGTACACAAGCTGGCATGCGCGAGCTCCATTCGTCATGGTGCCCCTCACATCGATCAGCAGCTCAGGGTTGAATCCGCGCACGAGGGCCTTGTCAATCTCTTGGCAGTAGTATTTGCCATAGGGGATCAGCTCTTCCTGCCTCCATGTCGTTGCCCAGCAGCAGCGGTGTACATTAACCCGCAGGTCTCCGCGCCAGGGCACGCCCGTCTGCTGCATTTCACCGGCGCCAGCCTGCCATTCGCGATAGGAGAGATACACCGCCATGGACAGAGGCTGTCCATCCTGCTGTGCCCTGAGTGCCATACGATGGCCCCTCTGCTCGCCATAGGAACGGACGGCCGCTCGAAGGACAGGTGCGGCCACTGTTTCACCGACACGGACGACCACCTCGCGGGTGATCCACGCAAACAACAGGGCATGGTGCTGGGCGCTAAAGCGTTCTCTGATCTTCATATCATCCATACCTGCCTCCTCGCAGCCCATCCAGCATGAACTACTGACCTCCAGTGTACCGAGCGCGAGACTTCTGGCAAGTTGCCGGTGAGAGAGTCGCTTCCCCGTCCATGTTCTTTCACGAGGATCGACTATCATGTTGTCATGAGAAAACAACTGTCTTTTCTGACCCAGCGCGCCCGTGCCTGGCTTGAGCATCCATGGCCGTTTGCCGCCTTTGTCGGAGCCGCTCTGCTGTATGTTGCAGCACTGGCATCGGGAATCGCGGAAGACGTTCTTGACAAGGAGAGCATTGTCCGTGTCGACGGCTGGCTTGTCCAGCGGCTGGCAGCGTATCGGACTCCGTTTGGCATTGATCTTTTCAAGGCAACATCTTTCGTGGGCGAATGGTTTATCGCCGGGACCGTCCTGGCGATCGTCGTTCTGGTTCTCTGGAACCGGCATCGGCGCGCCGCCCTGGCCCTCTTGCTGTCGAGTGCAGGTTCTGAAGTAGTTGTTTTCTTCGGCAAGGCCGGGTTTGGGCGCCCGCGGCCACCAGCTGTCCTGTCTGCCGTCAAGGAGCTGGATGCCAGCTTCCCGTCTGGACATGCAAACATCTCGGTAGCTCTCTACGCGCTGGGATTCTATCTGCTGTTCCGCTATACGTCATCGCCCAGGCTGAAGAAACTCTGGCTGGCACTGGCCATTCTCGTTCCGCTGGTCATCGGATTCGGCCGCCTGTACCTGGGAGCGCACTACCTGTCCGATGTCCTCGCTGGATGGAGCGTCGGACTCTGGTGGGCGATCTTCGCCCTGGGGCTCTTCGGGTTCCTCAGACGCCGGCACACCGCCCGACTTCAGGTAGAGGACTTGAGGTCCCGGCCAAACACCGCAAAGTAGAGCGTGCCAGCAGCACCAAAAGCTGCGGCAGTAAAGAAGTTCACACCGGCACCTTTGTTCCAGAGCCACGCTGCGCCAAAAGCCGCCACGGAAACGATGACATCACGAATCAGGTAGTACGTCCCGAACGTCGACGCCTTGGCATTCTCCGGAGCAAGATCCATGATCAGAGCCTTGCGCGTCGGCTCGCCGAATTCCTTGAGGCCACGCAGAACAAACGCCCCGCACAAAGCCGCAAAGGAGTGGCTAAAGTAGAGCACCACCGGAAACGCCGTAAAGAACACAAAAGTGATCAACACAAACGGCTTCTTGCCGTTGCGGTCAGCCAGGATTGCGATGGGAATGTAGACAAGCATTGCCGTCACCATCTCAATCGTGGTCAGGATTCCAAATTGCAGAGGCGTGATACCGTTGCGGTCCACGGCCCAGAGGACGACGAATGCGTAAGGAATCTGCTCGGCAAAACGGATCAGAATGTCCGAGATCAATAGATTGCGCAGGTCCGGTGTAATGAAGTGGATCGAGTCACGGAGATGAATTGCTCGATTCTTAGTACCGCCATCCGGGTCCTCCTCGATGAAGAAGACCTCCAGCACAATGGCAACCGCACCAAGTATCAGGGCAATCGCGAACGAGATCCGGACACCATTGACGCGCCCGAATACCTGGATGAGCGCCCCGCCGACAATGGGACCAAGGGCCATGGGTATGCGCCGCGTCATCGAATGCAAAGTAACACCCATTGTGCGCTTGTCCTTGGAGACAGCCTTGCTGACCAGCGACATAATCGCTGGCAGTGAAATTGCTGTCCAGGAGATGAAGAAAACAGCGCCGACCAGCACTGCCCACCAGGTAGGGACGAGAATGACAATGGTATACCCCACCATGGCCACGATGTTGAAGACGATGAGCGCCTTCTTGTACCC
>JBNAWM010000048.1:0-11326 GCA_049699855.1 Candidatus Cryosericum sp. | reverse complement strand
GCTTATACTGAAGTATGGCAAGAAACTCAACCTGTTCCTGCTGCTGGTTGCAGCCGGTGGACTCGGGCTCCTGATCTTCAGATAAAGGGGGAAGTCTATGAAGAAGGCTATCGACAACTATCTCAACGAGCATGAGAACGACATGATGGTGGCTCTGACCGGCGCGCTTGGCATCCCGTCGGTCAAGGACCCCGCAACGGCAACATCGAAAGCTCCATTTGGCAAGGAAGTCGACCGTGCTCTCACCTATGTGCTGAAAATTGCGGCAGACCACCAGTTTGCTGCAGAGAATGTGGAGCACTACGTCGGCCGCGTTCGGTGGGGCGGCGACGGCACCCAGTATGCGGTCCTGACTCATGTCGATGTCGTACCCGAAGGAACAGGATGGAGTGTTCCTCCTTTCGCTGGGACGATCAAGGATGGGCGGTTGTACGGCCGTGGCTCCACTGATGACAAGGGGCCTGCGATTGCCACCATCTTTGCGCTGGCTGCTGCACGCGCAGCACTGGAAGCCAAGCACATTGAGCCAAAGAATGCCATTATGCTGTTGTTTGGAACCGATGAAGAGTCGGGATGGGAAGACTTTGACTACTACTTCAAGAAGTATGGCATTCCTGAGGCAGGTTTCAGCCCCGACGCGGAATTCCCCATCGTCAACGGTGAGAAGGGAATTCTCAACCTGCAGCTGGTCGGCCATGGAGCACGGGGTGGCATCCTGCGTCACGCTGAAGGCGGCACCCGTTCCAACGTCGTACCCCAGCACGCCGAGGCTCTTCTGGTTGCAGATCATGACAAGCTGCAGCGCCTGCAGGGCCTGATCGATCGTCTGCCGAGAGAGGATTTCTCCGTTTCGACCACGCTTGCAAGCGGCGAACTGAAGGTTGAGGTTGAAGGCGTACCTGCCCATGCTTCCACCCCCGAGAAGGGACGCAATGCCATTGGGAAGCTCTTGCAGATCCTGGATGCGGTCCACTGTCTCGAGGATGACGCGTCACTGCAGTTTCTCGCCCGGGAAGTCGGGACGGAGTGGACAGGGCATCGCCTGGGCGTCGATTTCTCCGATGACATCTCTGGCGCTCTCACCCTCAACCTTGGCACTCTGCACGTCGATCACGACGACAGCACAGCCGTCATCAATATCCGATATCCGATCGAGATCACCGCCAAACAGGTTACCGACCAGTTTGTCGACAAGCTTCTCGGCACCAAGGTGGACTTCACCGTTATGTCGGACAGCCCTCCGCACTACGTTGACCCTGAAACGCCACTGATCCAGACACTGCAGAGGGCGTACACTGAATATACAAACACAGAAGCGAAGTGTCTTGCCATCGGCGGCGGCACATATGCCAGGGCTATTCCGGGTGCCGTAGCTTTCGGACCGCTGTTCCCCGGTCAGCCCATGACCGAGCACGGCCCCGACGAGTACATCGACATCAATGCCCTGCTCAAGGCGACCCGCATCTATGCATATGCCATGGCAGAGCTGTTGAAGGGCTGAGGTGGGCATCGAGCGCGAAGTCAAATACCAGGTGCTGGATCAGGCGCTGTTTCGCCGTCTGAGCGCCATGGACCACATTGGGAACTTCGCGCTCGAACATGCCGGCACCTTTGACATTCTGACCCTGTACCTCGACACCCCTGAGTTGGCCCTCTTTTATCATCACTACGCTCTGCGCCTCCGCCTCATGGAGGGCAGAGTGTTCTTTTCGCTCAAAGGCCCCTCTGCATCACCCGACGGTCTTGTCCAGGTGCGTCCCGAGGACGAGGTGGATGCGCCAGGCTTCTCGGAGAAGACATTGCCGCGCGCAGAAGACGTCATCCAGCTCCTTCCTTCTTCGTCAGCCCTGCTAAAGGGATTGGCCCTCACCCCGTCACTGCGATGCCTGGACAGGCGCGCCCTGCACTACATCCTCCATGAAGGTAAACGTGCCTACGAAATCGCGTGCGACACGGTCGTCTTCAGCTCGCCGCGCAGGCCCGGCAGCAAGGCTGAGACAACAGAACTGGAGATCGAGCAGAAAGCAGGTTCGTTTGAGGGACTTCAAGACCTGATGCGGGCGTTTGAGACATTCTTTGCGGTCGTTCCGCGTCACAGCTCGTCCAAGTACGAGGACGGACTTAAAGCGCTCGAACTCCTCTGATCAACGCTTCCTCATCAATTGTGAATCCATTTGTACCTGGTACAAAGGGATTCACAATTCAACGAAGGTCACTCAAGGGCGCGTGCGAGTGCACGGCGCAGCTCGCCAAGGTCCAGCGGCTGACCAAGAACTGCATCGATCAGAGATGTCTTCTCGGGCGGACAGGCCACACCCTGCTGACTGACAACGATGACAGGCAAGCCCAGGCGTATGCGGCCGTCCGCCGCGGCGTCGAGTTCGGAACTGCTGCCCACGCTGGCCACAATGACGCGCGCCTTGAACTCAACCGCGCGCTGCCTGCCCTCTTCCCAGTTCAGGGCTGTTGCTGTCTCACAACCTGCTGTGCCAAGCAAGACGGGGACGACGGATGGCTTGCCGATGACCAGAACGTGCACGCCCCTGAGCCCTGATTCGTGCGGTGGCTGAGCAGATGGAGTACCAGATCCGGGCTCTTCGGCAACATCTCTCTCCACACTCAGCAAAATGGTAATGCTCCCGGGAAGGGGGGAGACCTGGAGCAAACCTCGACGCGCGGTCACCACCGCGCGTGCCGCCGATACCAACAATGAGGCCTCAGTGCGGTCCTCATCGCCGATCTCCCGGCTCACGCCCTGGATCCTCATCGAAATCGTGACCAGGGCTCTACCAGGTTCATCTGCCAAGCTTACTTCCACCCCCGTGACTGGACTGAGCTCAAGAACACTGGACTTGATAAGCAGTATCAAGGCATTCTCTAGTTCATTGTCGGTCATGCGGACCGGAACCGGCGCCGCAGGCAAATCCCCTATCACGCGGACACCCTTGAGATACAGGGTCCCCGCGAGGTCGACCGCATCCGAAACCGCCTTAACAGCATTGCACGTCTGACTGCCTTTGGCACTGTCCCGCGCAAAATTGAGCAGTTTGCGCGCAAGGAGCGAAGCTCTGGCAGCCGAGTCTTCCGCGACACCTAGTGACTGTTGGATGGGATTGCCCTCGGGCAGTTCCATCCTGGCCATTTCCACATTGCCCAGGACGCCCTGCATGATGTTGTTCAGATCATGAGCCACCTGGGCCGAAAGCTCGGCCACGCTGTGATAGCGCGACAATTCCAGCAGGTCGGCTTCACGCTTGGAGGCCGCCACCCTGACGGCTGCGACACTCAGAACGGCGGCGACACACTCCATGCAGACCGCCGCCGGCTTGCCGACCCCTGCCTGGCCTCTGATGAACTCGGCCAGCAGCAGCCCGCTTGTTTGACCGTGATCGTGCAGAGGTGCAACCACTGCCGCCGAAACATCCCCCTGCTCCACCATGACGCGACGAACCTTGCCATCTTCCAGCACGGCCTCGAGCACCGACGACGAGGCTGCATCCGCGCGCGCACGCGCTGCAGCAGAGGTGGGATCCTGTCCCGTCGCCAACAGTTCAAGACGCGCTTCCGTCCCCTTCCTCCGATACGCAGAAAGGATCACCCTGCCGGTCACAGCCCCAAGAGCAGCCTGAGCCTCCAGCAACGCCTGCTCCATCGTCTCTGCGTCCAGCGCATGCACCATACTGCGCAGACATGAGCACGGACAGCTCCCAGGCATGGCGACGGTCTCGGTTTCAGCCTGTGCCTCGTCGGCAGGCAGATCCAGCAGCGCGTTCCAACTCCACTCCCTCATGTTCTCGCCCCTCTCACGCTCCGGCATGGTCACCAGGACGTTCCTGATGCACCTTCGTCAGCCGCCCTTCGCGGGTGAGCTGTCCACTCGATGCCTGCTGTGCCCGAACATACCCCCGGGCCACATACGGTGACAGCATCGAGTGCAGCAGCGCAGCATACTTCATCCGAAAATGGACCACATCCCCTTCCTTGAACTCCCGTTCCGCATCCGATACATCCAGCACCATGTGATCGCTTGAACTGCCTGCAATGGTAACGCCGGCGTCCAGGGGTATCAACGCTGCAGGGTCCGTGTCGGTGTACCCGAGAGCCACCACAGCACGCCGCCGAATGCCGCGGTCCACGATCTGAGGCTGGCGCCCCTCTGCATCCAGTCCCACCGGGCCATCGGGGGCGCTCGGCTTGTCCCGCACTTCGACAACTTCGGCCTCGAGCACAAATGCATCCTGCCTCAGCCAGGGAATGACGCGCGAATCGGTGGTGCTGACGCCCAACAGCAGTGCCTCTCCTGCCCGCAGTTCGGTAACCTCGTGCGAAAGCACGCCATCTTCAATCAGGCTAAGCGCAACCGTGCCCCCTGTCGAAATGATGGGCAACGCCAGACCCGTCTCCCGCCGTGCACGGGCGGCCGCCTCGCCAAACCGTTCCTGGTTCTCGATGGTCGGCAGAATCCCCGTGATACATCCCAGATTGGTGGCAAGTCCCGTGACCTCGATGCCGTCGATGGTCGAGGCCGAACGGAGAAAGGAGGTCAGTTCTGCAAGAGGAACGCCGTCACGCCGGTCTCCCATCTCGACCACGACAAGAATATCGCAGACGGTTCCCTTGGCCAGCGCAGCCTGTCCCAGCGCTTTCGCGGCACTCAGCTCCGACATGAAGGCACGATCCGTAATGTGCGGGACCAGATCCATCTGTGACCTGGGTGGCTGCCTCAGCAGTGTCAGCTCGAGGACGCCAAACTCCTCTTGCCGCAAACTGAGAAAGTCATGGACCCTGGAGTCGCCGATGCTGTGAATGCCGCCGCGCATAAACGCCTGAACGATCTCGGCATCAGAGGTGACTCCCTTCGTGACCGCCACGACGCCAAGATTGTGGTCTCGACAGAGCGAGCGCACCTTGATGGCGTTGCTGGTCAAACAATCGAGGTCGACCACGACCCGGGGAAAACTGTTCACGGCACACACGCTCCTGTTGGAAAGATCAGCTGCCTTCGTCGGCATCCCGACATGGTCAGTGTAGCCGTCTTCTGTGTCCTCGAAAGAGCATGCTCTTCCGCCGCCGGATAACGGCTTGCGTCGATCACCCAAAGAACAGCGGACAGGTCAGGCCGTCTCCCGCTGGAACTCCGTGACCATGGACGTCTCAAACCGTTCCGCATCAACGCGTTCGCGTGCGACCTGGATGATGCGCCCGATCAGGTCTTCATACGAAAGCCCCATCAGTTCCGCCATGACAGGAATGTCGCTCTTGCCTTTGGTCAAGCCCGCCAGTGGGTTGATCTCCATGAACGAAGGCTCGCCGTGAGCATCGAACCGCATGTCAATGCGTGCACAGTCGCGACATCTGAGTGTCTTGAAGACACCGATGGCCAAATCGCGCACCTTCCGGTATTCCTCGGCACTGAGGTCGGCAGGACACTCGGGAACCAGGTAGTTCTCCCAATGATGTTTAATCTCGGGGGTGTAGAAGAAGTCGCCCTCGGTACCGCTGAGCAATCTGAACGACATCATGCCCAGCACTTCCGGCTCGCGGTTGCCGATGACGCCAACCGTCACCTCGCGTCCCGGCAGAAACTCCTCGATCAGGATGCTGGAACCCGGATACGCTGCCACCAGCAGATTCACCTGGCTGCGCAGTTCTCCATCGCAGGTCACTCGCGAATTGTTGTCAATCCCCATGCTGGACCCCTCGCAGGATGGCTTCACGAAGAGAGGGTATTTCAGTGAGCCATTCTGGATCAGTGTCTCGACCTGCACCGGATTGTCCACGGACCAGAATGCCGGAGTATTGATGCCGTTCTGCAGCAGGATTTGCTTGGTCATCGTCTTGTCCAGTGCCACCGACAGCGTCTGCGTGTCAGAGAACGTATAGGGAATCCTCATCATGTCGAGAATGGCCGGCATCTGCGATTCGCGCGCATGACCGTACAACCCCTCGGCAATATTGAAAACCAAGTCCACGGGCTGCTCTTGAAGTCGGGCAATAGCGTCCAGCCCGAACCCGAGACGAACGGGTTCGTGCCCGGCAGCGATGATACCCCTTTCTATGTTCTGAACCGTCTCCAGGGAATCAAACTCGTCCGCCCTGTCGGATGGGATTCCTTCTGCAACAGCTGCTTCAGAAGACAGATTATAGGTTATGCCGATACGCATGATACATTCTCCTGGTTGTTGGATGGGTCGTGATGGTTAGTGCTGCGCCCACGACCAGCCAGCCCGACCATCGCCAAGAAGAGTGGCCAACGCGACCCGTTGGGGTGTCCCGGGAAGGAGAATCAGTATTGCAGGATTGCTACAGGATAGTGGAAACCTCGCGCACAACCGCCATCTATGCCGTTTTCGGCCTGGAGGTGGTTCACTTTCGGACTCGTAGTCTTCGTACGAACGAGCTCTTCTTGTCTCAGTGCTCACGCGGTCTTCTCCTATGAAGCAAAATGAACATCGCAGAAACTATAGTGGGGTCCCCGCCCTTGTCAAGAGCTTCGACCCCACTCGTTTCACAAGCAGACCGTGGTCCGCCATGCATCAATTTGTCAGTGTTTGGGCTTCTTCCCAGAATTCTCAGCCTTTGCGCTCTTGCCAGGCGCCACAGAGGAACTGTGATATGATTCCACCACCATATTTCCTGCAGCGGCTTTCGACGGACTTTTCGGGGCCGAATGCGATGCCTGCGGTTTCACAGTTCGTTTCACATCGCTGGCGGCAGCAGCAGGCCTGCCAAAGGTACCCTGCCTGCCCGTGACCAGAGCCAGCCGGTCGTTCACCATATCCTTGCGTGCTTCGAGCGGCTTCAGCAACTCGTCACAGGTCAGGTCGAGATTGATGGGCGTCACCGAAACATAGTTGTTGCTCAGCGCATAGCCGTCACTGCCCGGCTGGGCATCGTGCGGACCGGAATTGCCGGCGATCCAGTAGTACGCGCGTCCCCGCGGACTGAACTGCTTTTCAACGAAGTTCTCATAGGACCTGAATCCCTGTTTGGTAATCATGATCCCCTCTATGTCGCTCAACGGCACATTGGGAACATTGACATTGAGGATGGCGGGTACGTTGACCAAATCGCAATAGAATGCAGGCTCAGCAAGAATCTCCATGAGGACTGCCGCTGCCGTCTCAAAATGATGCGGCTGGACACCGTGTTCCATGTCCAGGCTGAGGGCAATCGAGGGATGTCCCTGCCGCAGTCCTTCCAGCGCCGCGCTGACTGTTCCGCTGTACAGCACATCCACTCCCACGTTGGGACCGTG
Source organism: Candidatus Cryosericum sp. (assembly GCA_049699855.1). Taxonomy (GTDB): domain Bacteria; phylum Caldisericota; class Caldisericia; order Cryosericales; family Cryosericaceae; genus Cryosericum. The sequence goes on along the minus strand of JBNAWM010000048.1, from coordinate 4,068 downwards.
ATTGCATCCACTGACCACGATGTCCGGAGGGCTCTCCTTCATGACGTCCAGCAAGGCGACCAGGATGCAGTCGGTTGGAGTGCCGCGGAGCGAAAATCCCTTCAAGCCGCATGGCATGGCGACTTCGCGAATCGGCAGAATGTCGCCCAGCGTCAGTGAATGGCTGGAGCCACTCTGGTTTCCTTCGGGAGCCACCACCGTTACGTCATACGCAGCCGACAGCGCCGCTCCAATGGCGTTGATCCCGTTCGCGAAGATACCGTCATCATTGGTCAACAGGATGCGTGTACGTCGAGCCTTCTTTCTCGTTGCACTCATATCTGCCTCCTAGAACTCGTAGGTGGTACCTTTCCTCAATGCGACCGTCTCTTTGATGTAGCCATCCAAGGCTTCGCCATTTTTGGTGTGCATCGGGACCAGCACGTCCGGGTCCGCTTTCAGAACCATGTCCTTGATATCCAGCTCGCTCGCGTGCCCTGGAGTGGCAATACGATAGAAATCCATTCGGAAGTCTCTGACCCACTTCATCTGAACGTTGAAATTGGGATCATATTGTCCCAGGGGCTCTCCGCCGGACTGGATGAACACCGTATGAGGAGCAGGGTTGACCTCCACCAGCTCGACCAGGTCAGGGAATTCCAGTTGCAGCATGTACCGGGAAGGCTCCCTTGCAATATCTGCAGCACGCAGGGCGGTGACCAGATACTCCTGCTCAAAGAGCTGGTAGTCCGGCGCAAGATACTTTCCTGTTCCGCGCCGGGCGAGAAAGACCTCAGCACCAGCAAGCAGTTCACCGAGTTCGCTGTCAAAACGCGCAAGCCTGCCTGCCAGAAGCATGTGCTGGGGCTGGAGAACCATGGTCCTGCCCGTCTCGCGGGCCACGCGCAGGAACGTCTTGAGGCGCTCCGTATCAAGAACGTAGTAGTTCGTCAGCACAAGGCCGCGGGCAGCCTTGACCACCCTGGTTGAAAGTTCCTGGATCTCGCCCTCGCGCAACTCATCAACATTCCCAAACCCCAGGCGCGTTCCTTCCGTCAGCAGGATGGTCCTGGCACGCTGTTTCTCCTGGTGCACAAGGTCAAAGAAGGCACGCACCCGCTCAGGATGCCGGCCATGCAAGCGATAGTCCCCTGTGTAGATCACCGAGGTATCGCCACATCGGACGATGAACCCAAGGATCCCAAGGATGTCGTGGTCAGTACCGACCGGCAGAACCTCGCAGTTGCCCACCCGAACAGCCTGTCTATCCTCAAGCACCTTCACGGGACGCTGGTCCATACGCAGATCAAATTGGCCCGTCTCATCGAAGAATCGGAGTACCTCGAGCGTCTCAGCACTCATGTACAGAGGGACATTGACGTCCACCAGCGGAAGGAACCCAAAGTGGTCGATGTGGCCATGACTGATCAGAATCCCGTCCACGGTGGCCTCTGTGAGCGCCGTCGCAAAGTCCTGCTGAAGGAACTGCACCTGAGGTGGCGCATACAGACCGGTTACTGGCGGAAGATTGCCAAACCGGATATAATCACGGATGGGGAGATACCCAGCAGGCTTCAGCCGGTCGCTGAAGTGATCTGTCCCTCCAAAGAAGTCCTTGCCAAAGTCAAAGAGAATGCTTGTGCCTTCGTGCTGCAGCAGCGTCTTGCTTCCGCCGATTTCGTTCACTGCACCGTAAAACGTCAACTTCACTGACATGTTTCCTCCACAGATGCGACTTCCAACTCCCTTCGCCTGCCCTGTCTTGAACTGTGCATTATACTGCCATTCCTCAAGCCTGCAAACCAGCCTCTGGGCCCATCCCCGAGCGACGTGCTCCTGGCGCTCTCGCGACATATTTTCCAAAGCACGCTGCTGGTCCGTTGCAAACTGTGAAAGGTTGAATAAACTGATGCCGATACCAGGGTTCCGCCCTCAAGGTTCTTTGATGGTCTCCTTGGCATCCAGGCAAATCAGCAACTGGAGGAAACAATGGCGAAGGTCATTCTGCAAAATGTGACAAAGCGTTTCGGCAAGGTCATCGCGGTCAACGGCGTATCACTGGAAGCAGAGGACAAGGAGTTCCTGGTTTTGCTGGGGCCCTCGGGATGCGGGAAGACAACCACGCTGCGCATGATTGCCGGCCTTGAGCTGGCTGACGAAGGCAACGTCATCATTGGTGACGACATCGTCAATGATGTCCCTCCCGCCGCACGCGATATCGCCATGGTTTTTCAGAACTACGCCCTGTACCCCCACATGACCGTGCGCGACAACATCTCGTTTGGCCTCCGCCTCCACAACATTCCGGCCAAGGAGATCGAGGACCGCATTGCCGACGTGGCGCAGATGCTGGGTCTGCAGGACTACCTCAAGCGCGTCCCCAAGGAGCTGTCCGGCGGACAACGCCAGAGAGTGGCACTTGCGCGCGCCATTGTGCGCAAGCCAAAGGTATTTCTCATGGATGAGCCGCTTTCCAACTTGGACGCCAAGCTGCGAGTTCAGACCCGCGAAGAGCTGATCAAGCTTCACCAGAAACTTGGCGTTACCACCATTTACGTAACGCATGACCAGGTGGAGGCAATGACGCTGGGGTCACGCGTCGCCGTCATGGAAAATGGCTTCCTGCGCCAGGTCGGCAAGCCACGCCAGGTCTATGACAACCCAACCAACAAGTTTGTCGCGGGTTTTGTTGGCACACCCCCCTCCAACTTCATTCCGGTCACCCTTGCGCTGAGTCCGACACCAGCGCTCGAGGTGGAGGGACAGCGGATTCAACTGGCTGAAAATCAGCAGTCGGCCGCCAAGTCCGTAACACCTGGCAGCTACATGTGGGGAGTCCGCCCTGAGGACCTGCTGGTGGAAGGCCAGTCCAACATGCCAGAGGTCGCAGCCAAATTTGATGCTACGATCTCTTTCATTGAGATGATGGGCAGCGAGACCTTCATCCACACGAATCTGGCCGGCGCCACCGTCGTCGTCCGGGCCAGCAGTGCCTTTGAGTACACCCAGGGCGACACGGTCAAACTGGTGGTCAATATTGCACGTACACACCTGTTCCATACTGATTCTGGAGAAGCAATCTTCTAGCGCTTGGCTGCCCAGGCAGTTCCTCTCACAAGAATCAAAGACCCCTGCTGACACAGGGGTCTTGCATTTCACAATCACGAACACACTCCTCTTGCAAAAAACAAAAATACTCTATATTGTAGTTATGTTATCAAACATTATTACACAGGGGGTACCATGAAGCAGAATGAAAGCATGAATGATCGTATCATTAGAGTCATCGCGGGAATTGTTCTTCTGGCGCTGGGTCTGTTCACGCACGGCAGCATGACCCTCAGAGTGATTTTGGACATTCTGGGCGTTATCGCTCTCTTCACTGGGTTCACCGGCTTCTGCGCCCTGTACGCGCTGTTCCATTTCAGTACCAAGAAATAGGCTGTCTCCGCTTTCCAAATGCGACAATGGCTCCTGCCCGGTGACACTCCGGGCAGGGGTGTTTTGCACACCCGCGCTCACTTGTGATATCATGTACCGACACTATGACAGGGGTTGACAGGATGAGTGAACAGGGACAGTGGATACCGCACCACACAGGAGCCAGTGACGGCCTGACTTCGGCCATCCTATTGCTCCCCGACGACTACGCCGGTGTCTCTGTAATGACCAATAGCAACGCTCTGTAATGACCAATAGCAACGATATGATGCAACGCCTAGTTCCAGCACTAACAGCTGCCGTCCTCCTCCTGAGCCTCGAAACATTGCCCTGAAAAAACGCCATCTCGAGCCCATCCACCGCCAAGAGGCTGCAGCCCGGCAGCGAGCGCCGTCAGCGCGCCGTATCAGTACAGAGTTGTAACGGTCCCTTATTCATATCCTCCGCCACCCCAATCATAGATCAACCACGGTGACGTTTCATTGTTTCTTCTGAGCAGATAGCCCCAAGTGTACTTGCCATCAATTAGTCCTAAACCACCACCAGAGCCGTTCTTGAATTTGATGTCGAACACCACTACAAACACTTTTGTACCCTCTTCTCTTGGTTGTCTCTCACTGATACTTATCAACCTCACATGCTCCAGCT
>JBNAWM010000047.1:0-11455 GCA_049699855.1 Candidatus Cryosericum sp. | reverse complement strand
TGGAGAGGTGAAAAAGTGGAAGACAGCCGTATCACCACGCATCCGATCCTTGAGTGGAGCCGGGGGGTCCCGGTGCACGTGACGTACGATGGAAAGTCCATACCAGCCTATCCCCAGGAGACAGTCGCAATGGCTCTTTATGCGGCAGGGGTGAAGCAGTTCAGTTCGTCTTCGCGGTTCTATCGTCCCAGGGGCATGTTCTGTGCCATCGGCAAGTGCTCCTCCTGCATGATGCGCGTTGACGGCATTCCGAACACGCGCACCTGCATTCTCGAAGTGGCAGATGGAATGAACATCGAGACACAGCACGGAGATGGCAGATTTCCGGATGTGCAGGCGCCCATGAAAGCTGTCCGGGAGCAGGATGCGGAGGTCTTGGTGGTCGGCGGCGGACCGGCTGGCCTGGAAGCGGCTCTTTGGGCCGCAAAGAGCGGAGCCAGTGTCACCTTGGTGGACCAGAACCCGCGCCTGGGCGGTCAGCTCATCAAGCAGACACACAAGTTCTTTGGGTCTGCAAGAGAAAACGCAGGCACGCGCGGGATCACCATTGCCAGGAACCTGGTGGAGGAAGTCGGGGCGAACCCCAGCATAAGCGTCTACAGTGGCTTCACTGCCTTCGGGTGGTTTCAGGGTGCCGTTGGTGCGGCTGACAGCAAGGGCGTGGTGCTGTTTCATCCCCGCAAAACAATTATTGCAACCGGTGCAGCAGAGAAGATGCTGGTGTTTCGCAACAACGACCTGCCCGGTGTCTTCGGGGCGGGCGCCGCGCAGACGTTGATGAACGTCTACGGCATCAAACCGGGGAACAGGGTGCTGATGGTTGGTGCGGGGAACGTGGGCCTGATTGTCAGCTATCAGTTGATGCAGGCCGGCGTCGAAGTGGCGGCGGTCATTGAAGGTGCTCCCCGCGTTGGAGGATATCTGGTCCACGCAAGCAAGATTGCCCGGAACGGCGTCCCGATCATGACCCGCCACACCGTGCTGGAGGCAGTGGGCAGCGACCGTGTCGAGGCCGCCATTATCGCTGAAGTCGACGCGAAGTGGCAGCCCATCGCGGGAACCGAACAGCGCATCGAGTGCGACACAATCTGTCTGTCAGCCGGACTGAAGCCCTCCACGGAGCTGCTGGAACAGGCCAAGGTGGACCTGGTGTTTTCACCGGAGCTGGGGGGGTGGGTCGCGAAGAGAAACTGGGCGATGCGCACCAGCAATCCCGATGTCTTCGCGGCGGGCGACGCTTCTGGCGTTGAAGAGGCTTCGACAGCCATGATGGAGGGGAAGATTGCAGGCCTCCAGGCGGCCTATGAGCTGGGTCATGTTGGCGTCCCCGCCGAGGAGCAGAAGGAGACGCGGCACAACCTGGACGAACTCAGGGCAGGGCCGTTCGGGGCGAAGATCTGTGCTGGACTCAAATGCGTCGAGGTGCTGGAATGAGCCACTTTGAAGACGGAATCATCGATACGGCCTATCTGCGCGAAAACGGCTTCCTGCCGTCAGAGGAGCGTCAGAAGAAGGGGCCTGTTGCAGTCATCGAGTGTATCCAGGAGATTCCATGCAATCCGTGCGTCAGTGCCTGCAAGTTCGATGCGATTTCCATGGAGGGCATCAACGGCATTCCGCACGTCGACTTCGCAAAGTGCACGGGATGTATGAGCTGCCTGAAAGTGTGCCCGGGACTGGCGATCTTCATCCAGGACAAGTCCAAAGCCAGGCCGTCGGTCACCATACCGTACGAGTACCTGCCACTCCCCGCCAAGGGAGATGCGGTGACATTGCTGGGCCGCGATGGCGCTGCACTGGGAGTGGGCACCGTCAAGTTCGTGCTGAGGGCCGATGCGATCAGCAAATCATCGCTGATTTCAGTGGAATTTGACGATCCGGCGTTGTGTGAGCAGGTGCGCAATATCAAGGTGAGGTGACGGCATGAGCAGCGAGGACGAGAAAACAATTGTCTGCAGGTGTGAAGACATTTCGGCACAAGAGATCATCGATGCCATCCACGAGGGGTATACGGACATGGAATCTCTCAAGCGCTATGTCAAGTTTGGTCTGGGCCCCTGCCAGGGCAAGACGTGCATCCTGCTTGCTGCCCAAATTCTTGCGCGGGAGACGGGCCAGTCTCTTGGCCAGATCATGACACCCACAACGCGTCCCCCGGTGGACCCTGTTCCTTTGGGCTTCTTCGCCAAGGGTAAGGAGAGCGGCGATGAAAAATAGCTATGACTGTGTCATCATCGGAGGAGGAGTATCAGGGCTGGCCATCGCCTATGAGCTTGCCAAGAGGGGCTACAAGGACGTAGCCGTGTTGGAGGAATCGTACCTGGGCAGCGGCTCGACTGGCCGCTGTGGATCGGGAATACGCGCACAATTCACAAGTGCCGACCAGATCGTTCTGCTGCGCGAATCGGAGGCGATGTGGGAGCATCTGTCCGACGAACTGGGCTACGATGTCCACTTCAAGGCGTGCGGCTACCTATTTCTGTGGGATACGCCCGAGCTGGTGGAAAAAGCCCGGCAGAACGTCGCATTTCAGAACAGCCACGGTGTCATGAGCCGCATTATCGATCGGCAGGAGGCAAAAGACATCTGTCCCTCGCTCAACACTGACTCCTTCCTTGCCGGTCAATGGTACGACAAGGACGGGATGGCCTTTCCCTTTGACACCGTGACCGGATATGCTCAGGCCGCGCGAAGGGGCGGAGTCGACATCATGACGTCCACACGAGTATTCCAGATTGAAGAAAGCGGTGCCCGTACATTTGTGCTCCAGACGACGCAGGGCAACGTCGAGGCGAAGAACCTTGTCAATGCCGCTGGTCCCGAGGCCAGAAGCATAGCGGCGATGCTGGGAGTGGATCTTCCCTACCGGCTCGACAAGCATCAGATCATGGCAACCGAACCCCTTGAGCAATTCCTGGGTCCCATGCTGGTCAAGGATGCCCTGTATTATCTGCAGACGCACCGTGGAAATGTGGTGGGTGGAACCGACACAGGCGACAAGAATGCCACGGACGTCAACTCCACCTTTGACTTCCTGACGAAATTTGCCCGGGAGGCGACCGAGATCGTGCCGCGCCTGGCTGGTGTGAAGTTGATGCGCCAGTGGGCCGGCTACTACGTCATGTCGCCCGATGCGCACCCCGTGCTGGGACCGATTGACGAGGTTCCGGGCTTTTTCCAGGCCAGCGGCTACTCCGGTCACGGTTTCATGATGGGTCCCATCGTCGGCAGACTGCTGGCCGAGTACATTGCGGATGGCAAGCCCAGCATCGACATCGAGCACTACAACTTCCGCCGCTTCGCGCGTGGCGAGCTGCTGACCGAGAAGGCCGTCATCGGCTGATCTCCGGGGTCAGGTCTACACATTTTACAAAATCGGCGGCAGGGTCCATTCCTTGCCGCCGATTGCTTGTGGCCAATCCCTGAAACGTCGGCTTCTTGCATGCCTGCCTGCTCCGTTTACACTGAGACCATGAATCTCTCGTCGTTTCAGAGGGAGTGCCGCGCTGTGTTCTGCCAGGGATTTTGGTCTGGCAGGAACGACAGTCTGTGCGTGCATGGCGGGACAGACACATCAGTTGAGACTGCTGGAGGAGGAGACCATGAGTGAGCAGGTGGAATTTCGCGGCTGGCATCATTGCAGGAGACTCACCAACGGTATGGTGGATGTGATTGTCACGACAGATGTCGGGCCGCGCATTGTCCGATACGGGTTCGTCGGTGGGGACAACGTGCTGTGTGAGGTCCGTGACGAAGACGGCCTGACGGGCGGGGACAGCTGGCACATGTACGGCGGGCATCGACTGTGGCACAGTCCGGAAGCAAGCCCGCGGACATATCAGCCGGACGGCATGGCAGTCCCTTTCGAGGACAAGGAGAACTCCATCGTTTTGAGGCCGCTGGTGGAGGAAGCGACAGGAATCCAGAAGGAGCTGGAGGTGTCCCTGGACGCAACGGGAACAGGGGTGCTGCTCACGCATCGCCTGACCAACCGCGGGGCCTGGCCGGTCCGCCTGGCGGCATGGGCCATCACGGTGATGGCACCAGGGGGCGTCGAGGTTCTGCCGCAGACACGTGCCGAGACGGGACTGCTTCCCAACCGATGCATTGCTCTGTGGCCCTATGCGCGCATGGATGACCCACGCGTCCACTGGGGAGGTCGGTTCACTGTTCTCCACCAGGATCCCTCGATCAAGGCTCCATTCAAGGCAGGCCTCACAAACCACGCAGGCTGGGCTGCCTACTTCAACAGGCATACGGCATTCATCAAGCAGTTCTCCTTCCTTCCCGGGAGCGTCTATCCGGATTTCGGGATGAACTTTGAGACCTACACGACCGACTTCATGCTGGAGATGGAGACGCTGTCGCCACTGCAGACGCTGGAACCGGGCGAATCGGTGGAACATCTCGAATCCTGGCAGCTGGTTGGTGATGTATCCTATCCCGGAGGTGGCGAGAGTGACATCGCCACGGTGTTGCGGGATTGCTGTAAGCTTGATCTGGCGGGGACCGAGGAAGAGGTCTGAAGGTGGCAGGGACCACGACGCTGTATGGATTTATGCATGGCCCTCAGCCTCTGCTGATACCGGGAATGGGTTCTTTCGGGCCCACCCTGCTGTGGTCGGTGATTGGTTTCTTCATGGGGGCGCTGCCGATCGCCGTGCTGCTCGCCCGGCTGTTTGCGCGTCGGGATCCGCGTGACGTTGGGGACCACTCTCCCGGGTCCGCCAATGCGTGGCGGGTGGCTGGGCCCCTGGTCGGTTTCACGTCTGTCATTCTTGAAGGCCTGAAGGGTTTCATTCCGGTAGCTCTGGCCTACTGGGGTGCGCACATCTCAGGATGGGCGATCCTCCCGATCATGATCAGTCCACTGCTGGGACACATGTTTTCGCCGTTTCTCAGGTGGCGTGGCGGCAAGGGCATTGCACCAACCTTTGGCATCTGGATGGGCCTGACGCTATGGCGCGTTCCGCTGTTCTTCGGACTTGTCCTTTGTCTCCTGGTCCTGTTTGTGCGGCTTGAGGATGCCTGGACGGTCATGGCCGCATGGTTCCTCGTCTCCGTCTACATGGTGTGGTCGTATCCGTCAGCTCCTGTGCTTGCGACTGCGGTTGCCAATTATGGCCTTCTCTTCCAGCGCCACGCCCGGGACCTCCATCCACCACTGTTCAAGGAGCGACGACAGGCGTCATGAAAGCATTCTGGATAGCCCAGCAGTGGACCGTCATCGGGTTCCTCGTCGTCACCACACTCATCGAGATCAGCAACTGGTTCACGCTGCGACATCTGGAGGCGTTCACCGTATTGCCGCGCGTGCCGCGCATCTCCATCCTGGTGCCGGCGCGCAACGAGGAAAAGGTGATCGAACGCTGCGTTACATCACTTCTGGCGCAGGACTACCCTGATTTCGACGTGCTCGTCCTGAACGATGCGTCAAGCGATGGCACTGGCGAGATCGTGCGTCGGCTCGCAGAACATGATTCCAGGTTGCGCGTCCTGCAGGGGCAGCCTCTGCCCGCCGGTTGGATTGGCAAGCACTGGGCATGTCAGCAGTTGCTGGAACAGGCGGATGGTGAGTACGTCCTGTACGTTGACGCTGACACGTGGCTTGATGCGGCCGCGGCGCGCAACGGCGTTTCGGCAATGCTCACGTGGAACTTGGACTTGCTGTCTGCCATCCCTCGCGAGTTGGTCGGGACATTTGGAGAGCTTCTGACCGTTCCCATGCCGGTTTGGTCCTTCTTCGCGCTCCTGCCGATGTGGCTGGCATTTCATACGAAGACGTCTCTGTTGGCATCGGCCATCGGTCAATATATGATGTTTCGCACTGCGTCGCTGCGTAAGGTGGGCGGATTTGAGCGCATTCGCTCGAACGTCGTGGACGATCTGGCACTGGCTCGGCTTTTCAAGACATCGAAGATGCGGTGGCGCCTTGCGGACGGAACCGGCCGGATCTTCTGCCGCATGTATGAGGGTTTTTGGAACAGCGTTCGGGGATTCTCGAAGAACTTGTATGCGGTCTTCTATCACAACCCGCTGCTGTTCATCTTTGTCTGGCTGATCGTGCTCATGGTGTACACCGCGCCGATCGCAGTTCTGGTTGCTGCAGCGCTGGGATATGCCTTTCCGCTTGAGGGCATCGTGACGGCGGTGAGTGCGGTCGGCCTGTCCATCCTCCAGTGGGGCATCATCGCTGCGCGCTTTAAGTTTCCATGGGTTTTGAGCTTGACGTGGGTCATGGGGCAACCCGTCTGTGTCTTCATTGCGTTCCGGTCACTGCTGCAATCCATCACGCGGCACACGACCTGGAAAGATCGGGTTGTCTGCAGTTCACAGCGTCAGCAGGGCGAACGGAAATAACGCAGTAACGGGAAGGCCTACGCACGGCCCTCCCGTTACCATTTGCAGGATCAGGTCCTTCATCGGACGTGGCAGCTGCAGCTGCCTCGCCTCTTCCGGACAGTCCCCTGTATCACTTAGACTGGCAACCTCGGCAAGTTGTTCCAGAACGGTCCTTCACTGTTCTGCGTGCAGCATCAGCAGGACGTCCACGATATCCTGTTGACTACCATCTTTCATGCTCGCAATGAAGATGCGCAGGGTCGCGTTCCCCGCAGGAACAGGCTGTGATGCAGGGCTGGTCAGGACAAGCGTCTGATCAAAGGTGCCAAAGTCCGGGGCACCGGCAGAGGTCATGAAGCTTCCCTGACCCAGAGAGACACTCGAGCTGCCGTTCGTCGGCCTTGTCACCTGCCAGCTGACCGTTGCCTCGAAAGCGCGCGCCATTCCAGTGGTGCGAATAGTGCCCTTCCATGAGCCGTCGCTTTGTTTTACGAACGTGACTGTCTCTCCGCGAGTTGGGAGGGTAACCTTGACATTGCCCTCGCTCGATTGCATGGGACCAGTGTTGCAACCTGCGATGGAGACTACGAGCACCAAGACAGCAACTATGGCAGCAATCTTCCTTCCCATACGCTTCATCTCCCCCTGTAGAACGTCAAACAATCTGTCGGCATCAGTCCATCTCAGCTGTGTTCGAATCACCTGACATGCATCAAAGGAGCAGGTACCCCTGCGCACTGACGGCAGTATACGGAAGACTTCCAAAAAACCAAAAGGAGGGTTGGCGCCCATGGGCGCCAACCCTCCTGCCAGTCAGGATAAACCTGATGCTACGGCAGTCTAATGAGCAGTGCCTGCATGAATGCAAGCTTTGCGCCAGCCTCGGCAATCAAGGTATCGAGTCGTGCCGAATACTGCGCAAGCGCAGCCGTGCGCACCGTCTTGAGGAAGGCGTTGCGCGCAGTGACAGCGGTCTTGATCTGTGCCTTGATGGCATCCAGCACGGCCTTGTCTGCCTTAGCTTTGCGCTGGGTCTTCAGCTGCTGCTCCAATGCGCGGACGGACGATTGCATCGTCTCAAGCTGGGTGCGTTCTGCCTGTGTCAGCATGAGCCCGCGCGAAACCAATCTGTGCGTCGCGTCTTTCTGGGCGGTCTTGAGATCGGCAATGAACGGGGCCAGGTCCTTTCCAGCTGCCTTGGCCGCCTTCACCTTCTCACGGATGGCCTTTGCTGTCTCCGCAATCTGCTTGTAGAGCCCCTTCAGGACATCCAGCTTTGCCTGATCTGCAGGCGACAGTGCCTGCCTTGAAGCTGCGACTTGCTTCGCCTCAGTTTTCGGAGCAGGCTTTCCTGTTCCTGCGTACACGGCAGGGACAGCAACCAGCGCACCAAAGCCGAGCAAAATTACCAGAATGATGCTTGTCAGTCCAATACTTCTTCTTGTCATGTGTACCTCCACACGAACAGAATCATTGCTTGCTACACGTATTCGACTGTGAAGACAGCAGATATGTTCCCGTGGTACAATAAGCACATGCGCAATCGGCTGACAAGGATACTGATAGGAACAGCACTGACGCTGGTATTGGCGGTGACAGCGCTCGCTGCTCTGCCCGCACTTGAGGTCGAGGCTCCGACCTACCCTCCCAATGCTGTCATGATTCCTGCGCGGCCGACTGTTCTTCAGCGCGACCTTGTAACACTGCGTGAGACATATCACCTGCCCGCCATCGAGGCTTGCGTGATCCGGGCGGATGGCATTGTCGACACGGCGGTGACAGGTGTGCGCAAGGTCGGGGGCACAGAGGCTGTCACGACGTCAGACCTGTTTCACCTTGGTTCCATGACGAAAGCCATGACGGCAACCATGCTGGCAACCCTGGTTCAGCAAGGGAGGTTGAGCTGGGACATGACGATGGTACAGGCATTCCCGTCCTGGGCATCCGTTATGGATTCACGATATCGAGATGTAACGCTTGAGCAGCTGTTGACTCATACATCCGGATTGCCCCGCTACACGACGGATCCGGAGTGGGTAAGCATTCCCCCCTTCACGGGAACGCCGGCGCAGCAGCGGCAGGCATTTGCGCGCATGCTGCTGACAAAACCACCTATCGGCCCGGCAGGTATTTACCGCTACTCCAATGCAGGATATGCTGTCGCGGCCGCGATTGCTGAGCGGGCGACTGGGCAGTCCTGGGAGCAGTTGATGCAGGAACGTGTCTTTGGTCCTCTTGGCATGCACGCTGCCTATGGTTGGCCGCTCCTGTCCGGTACTGACGAGCCGTGGGGACATCACATCAAGGACGGCGTGGTGACGCCGCACGATCCGGCTGATGGGTATAAGGTGCCTACTGTCCTCGCACCAGCCGGCGATGTCAGCATGTCTATTCTCGACTATAGCAGGTTTGCGCGTTTGCAACTTGCGGGGCTGGAGGGAAAGGATGGGGCGATTCTTTCGAGTGCCATGATCAAGCGCCTGCATCAACCAGTCCTGGCCTACAGCTGCGGATGGCACGAGGAACCGGTCGATAGCGTCCAGACAAGCTGGCACCGCGGGACCTGCGATACTTTTGACACTTTTGTCTTTCTTCAGCCAGCACGGAACATTGGCGTCATTCTTTTCACGAACGCTGACGGCGACAATATTGCCGTGCAGGCTGTGTTTGCCGAGCTGTCCAAGCTGGCTTCCATCTATGCAGGGCACTAGCTGTCTGTTGCCTGCGCCGACAAGTCAGGGCAGTGGGCGGTCAGCACTCCTCATTCGATCCCGGTGACTCACGAGCCGTACGCCTGCGGCTTTGTAGATAGTGCAGGAGCACGGCCACATCGGCAGGTCGAACGCCGCTGAGACGGGATGCCTGGCCCAGCGTCTGCGGCTTTGCCTCCACCAGGCGCTCGCGTCCTTCCTTCGACAGGGAAGGCACCAGATTGAAGTCGATTTCGGGTGGCACCAAGTAGCCTTCCAGTTGGGAGAGGTCGCGGACCTTCGCTTGTTGACGCACAATGTACCCTTCGTACTTGATTTCAGTCTCCAGTTCTTCCAGCAACTCGTCGTCCACGTCTGCCAGGTCGGGGGCCACTGTGGTGAGGTCTTGCCTCCAGAAGTCCTGGCGTTTCAAGAGCGTCGCAAGAGATGTTGGTGTCTGGATGGGAGCAATGCCCGCGCTGGAAAGCTTGCCCAGCGTTGAGCTGTCGGGGTTCAGCATCCGGGTACGAAGGACTTCCTTGAGACGGTCCAGTTCCTGCTGTTTGTGCACGACGCGCTGGTAGGAGACTGCGTCGATGATCCCGAGTTCATGGGCGATGGGGGTCAGGCGCAGGTCGGCATTGTCCTCACGCAGGATGAGGCGGTACTCGCAATGGCTGGGTGTGATGCGGTACGGTTCGACGAGCTCCTTGGTCGTGAGGTCGTCGACCAGCACACCCAGGTAGCCGTCCGAACGGCGCAGAATAAACGGATCCCTTCCCCTGACTTTCTGGGCGGCATTGATGCCGGCAATGATGCCCTGCCCCGCCGCCTCGTCGTATCCGGTAGTGCCGTTGATCTGGCCAGCAAGGAATAGCCCTTCGACGCGTTTTGTTTCCAGCGTCAGCTTCAGTTCCTGCGGGTTGACGTAGTCGTAGGCGATGGCATAGGCCGGACGCATGATCTCCACGTGTTCCATGCCGGGGATGGTGCGCAGGATCTCTTCCTGCATGGGCAGTGGAACGCTCATGTACATGCCCTGCACATACATTTCGTTGGTATTCCTGCCTTCCTGCTCCAGGAACAGCTGGTGCCGCGTTTTGTCCGGATACCAGCGGACCTTTTCCTCAATGCTGGGACAGGTGCGCGGGCCAACGTGGACCATGAGACCCATGACGGATGGCGATAGCTGCATGTACTTGCGGGTAACCTCGATCGTCTGCGGATTGGTCCAGTTCAGGTAGCTGGGCAGCTGGTGTTCCCAGACACGCGGCTTGCTGCGGAAGGACCAGTGCAGGGGGATGCTATCGCCCTCCTCCAGCACGAATTTGCTCAGGTCCACGCTTCGCTTGTCAATGCGTGGCGTTGTGCCCGTATTGAACCGCTGGACGTCAAAGCCCAGTTCTCGCAGGGAGTCGCTGATGCCGCTGCTGGCAAAGTCCCAGGCGCGTCCAGCGGGAATGGCGATGTCACTGATATGAACAACGCCGCCCAGGTACGTGCCTGTCGTCAGGATCACAGTGTCTGCCTCGTATCGGACGCGGTAGTTGGTGACGACACCTGTGACGTGGCCGGATTGCGTCAGCAGGCGCTCCACGCGCTCCTGCTTGAGTGTCAGGTTTGGCTGGCTCTCCAGCACCTGTTTCATGCTGGCGCTGTACTCCCACTTGTCGCATTGGGTGCGCACACTCTGCACTGCGCGTCCCTTGGAGGTGTTGAGCAGCTTGATCTGGGTCAGCGCCCGCTCGGCGTTGAGGCCCATCTCGCCCCCGAGGGCGTCGACCTCACGCACAACCTGTGCCTTGCCGGGACCGCCGATGGCAGGGTTGCAGGGCATCCAGGCAATGGCGTCCATCGAACCCGTCAGCACAAGGACGCTGAGTCCGGCACGCGCTGCCACCAATGCTGCTTCAGATCCGGCATGTCCTGCCCCGACGACGATGCAGTCATACCTTCTTCCACCACTGAATTCATCATGCATGTGCTGTCCCTGTTCGCTCATTGGTTCACCTCCGTCATGACATGAACATAGCATATCACGACTTGCGCAGGAGGTGCGCTCCAGTCCGTCATTCCCGCACCCCTCCGTCATTCCCGCACCCCCCCGTCATTCCCGCGAAGGCGGGAATCCATTCTTGTGTCGAGGGGCGCGATCACCGGGACTTGATTCGGACATTTGGCGAGATCTCCGTTATAGAGATGGAGAGGAACATCAAAGGTAACAAACGCATTCCTTGTCTGTTCTACGAGTGGAGAGGCAAGGGATATTGTCAGTGAAACCGTTGCTCTTTGCGTCGTATTTTGGAAGAGAAAGTTGGGAACGATCCGGGCGAACAAGGAATCGTTACCATTTCGTTACTTTCGGTTTCTAGGGAACCACTGATTAATGCCTACTTTTTGTGGATGTACTCCGCAAAAGCGTG
>JBNAWM010000046.1:0-11504 GCA_049699855.1 Candidatus Cryosericum sp. | reverse complement strand
CATCGGCTCAACGCCCAGCTCCGGCAGGACCACGAGGGGCCGCGTCCCCGCCCGGTCGCCTAGAAGTCCACGGACTATCGAAGAGAGTTCTTCGGCACGGTCGAGACTGGGACAGACAACCACCAGAGGCAGTGGCCCAACAGCCGCTCCAGCCGCCACCAGCATCTGCCGGTAGCCAGCCGAAGGGGTGGAAACAGCAACAGTCCCGCCACGCTCCGCCAGACGCGCAAGGCCAGTAAAGAACTCTGGACTGCCCGCGCGCAGATGCTCAAGCAGAAGATCAAAGGAACCTGACTGCATCAGTCTTTGGCCGCGCGCTGATTGAACATGGACTGGGCAGCCACCAGCCCGCTGCAGATGATGGTGCGGGCGATGTCTGTCGTCCTGGCAAGAATGGGGATGATGGTTTCCTCCTCGGAGCGCGAGAAGCGCGCCAGGACAAAGTCTATCGTCCCTGCTTTACTGCGCGGCTTGGCGATGCCGATGCGTACACGCACAAACCCCTTGTCCTGACAATTGTCAATGATCGACCGCACCCCGTTGTGCCCGGCTGCCGACGCATTGAAGCTTATCCGCACATTCCCTACGGGAAGGTCCATCTCATCGTGAATGACAATGAGATTCTCGAGAGGGATCCCCCGCTCCTTCAACATCGGCGCCAGCGCAACGCCAGAAGTGTTCATGAAGGTGCGCGGCTTCACCAGCACGACTCGGACGAGATCCGGCTCGTCACACAGTGACAGGTCCGCCGCAGCCCAGTCTGCCAGCCGGTTGTGGTTGAAGCGCCGGATCTTGAAGGAATGAGCTATCGCATCGACAGCCATGAATCCAACGTTGTGGCGAGTTCCATCATATTCTGCACCGGGATTGCCCAGCCCTGCTATCATATACGTTTTCACACATGGCATAGTACTCGGGAGAGCCCCGATTTCAAGCTCTGAACAGTTGACAGGAGCCCCGAACGCCGTATACTTTCTTCGCATTGGTCAGGTTCCCAAAGTGCCGCGAGGCCGCCTCGACCGAGCAATTCCTTGTGGAGGTACTCTATGCACGCTGTCATTGAAGCAGCAGGAAGGCAGTATCGGGTCGAGGTCGGCGAGACCGTCAAGATGGAAAAAATCGCCCGCGATCCCGGTGCTGAGGTTGTGTTCGACAAAGTTCTGATTCTCGCTACCGACGCCGGAACCCAGATTGGCAAGCCATATGTCGCCGACGCCAGGGTCACGGGTACCATCGTTCGCACGGCACGTGACCGCAAAGTCCGCGTCTTCACCTACAAGAACAAGACAACACACAAGAAGCTCATCGGGCACAGGCAGACATCGACCTACGTGAAGATCACGGAGATCGGGTAAGAGGGGTGGTGAACAATGGCACACAAGAAAGCTGGCGGTAAGTCACGGAACGGGCGGGACAGCAACCCGCAATATCTCGGCGTCAAGCTGTACGATGGTCAAATGGTTCGCTCTGGCAATATCATTGTCCGCCAGCGTGGCGAGCACTTCAAGCCCGGCACCGGCGTTATGATGGGTCGGGATTATACGTTGTTTGCCGTCGTCGACGGAACAGTGAAATTCGAGTCCCTCAAGACCGTGAAGCGCGTGCATGTGCTTCCAGTCGCCGAGCCTCCCGTTTCAGAAGCTCCGTCGTCTGAACAGCCCAACTAGGATTCCAAAGGAGTATTCCTATCAGAGATTCAGAAGACCGAATTCTTGACGAAGTTGTCATCCGGGTCATTTCTGGTCACGGCGGAAACGGAGCTATGAGTTTCCGCCGTGAAAAATATGTCGAGAAAGGTGGACCCGACGGCGGGGATGGCGGCAAGGGCGGAGATGTCATCATCGAAGCCAGGGATCGATACTCCAGCTTGCAGTTCTTTGCCACCAAGCGCACCTTCAAGGCCCAGGCTGGCGAGCCGGGCGCTGGCCGCAACAAGCACGGCAGTAACGGAGAGGACCTGACCATCTACGTTCCCCTCGGCACCGTCCTCACGGATATCACCAGCGGCGAGGTACTTGCCGACCTGGTCGACGAAGGCGAGCGGGTCATTGTCGCTCGTGGCGGAAACGGCGGCAGGGGTAATGCGGCATTCGCTACATCGGTCGACCGTGCGCCACGCTATTCCGAAGAAGGCATTCCAGCGCAGGAGCGTCGCATCCGTCTGCGCCTCAAGGTCCTGGCCGACGTCGGTCTGGTGGGCTTTCCCAACGCAGGCAAGAGCACGTTGCTGAGCAAGCTTTCGTCTGCTCATCCCAAGATAGCCGACTACGCGTTTACGACGCTGTCGCCCAATCTTGGCGTAGCCTTCTCCCCCGATGGCAGAAGGGTAACGTTTGCTGACATTCCGGGGCTGGTTGAAGGAGCCGCCGACGGCCGCGGCCTTGGCAACAAGTTCCTGGCCCACATCGAGCGAAGCCGCGTCCTGCTGTTTCTTGTGGATGGCAGCTCCCCGGATCCCGACCCTCTTCGCGCATACGAACTGCTGAAGCGCGAGCTTGAGCAGTACAGCCCGGACCTTGCCGGCAAGACCAGTTTTGTCGCCGTCAACAAGATCGATACAATTTCTCCTCAGAAGCGCACTGGGATTCATACGCGTTTTGCCCACCAGGGCATCGACGCACTGATGATCTCCGCCCTGCAAGGCCGGGGAATTGACAGTGTGATCGAGAGAGCGATCGAGCTGGTTCAGCAGACCCCTCTGCCACCACGCGAACCCGTGACGCGTGTCTACCGCCTGAAGGCGTCCGACGAGACCTTCGAGATCACCCGTCTTCCTGACGGAATGCTGTCGGCTTCGGGACGGTACTTGGACCGCATTGTCCACACGACTGATTTTGGGAAGCCATTCCAGGTCAACCTGCTGGACCAGAGGATGCGGAAGATCGGTGTCGAGAAGGCCCTTCGCAAGAAGGGGGCCCGCGATGGCCAGAACGTCATGATCGGCGGCCGCATCTTCACTCTGGGGGAAGACCTGCCGAAGAAGCGATGAAGATCGTGCTGTACGGGGGAGCCTTCGACCCCGTTCATGCTGGTCACGTCTTCATTGGCCATGAAGCTCTTCGTCTGCTGGCACCCGCAACCCTTGTCTTGATCCCCACCGGCGTCCCCAATCCGGACTTCGACAAGGATCTCTCCGCTGCCGACGCAGACCGTGTTGCCATGCTGCGCCTTGCGTTCGGCAACCGACCCGATGTCCTCATCTCAGACGTTGAACTGCGGCACGAGCCGCACCCCTCGTACTTTGTGGACACGCTTGCCCTGCTTGCTCCCAAGCTTGGCGAGGAGAAGCCCGTGCTGCTTCTGGGAGAGGACCAGCTCGTCAGCTTCCCGCGCTGGCACAGATACCAGGACATCCTTGCCAAGGTCGAATTGTGGTTTGTGCCGCGTGCCGGGCTGGACCCCGCGATACACTCTGACATTCCGGCAAGGCGTCTTCTTGACGTGAATCCATTTGACAGCCTTTCCTCCAGCATTGTCCGCGCTCGGGTACGGCAGAGACTGCCCATTGAGGGCCTCGTCCCGCCGGAAGTGGCCTCCTACATCGCAGAGCACGGCCTGTACCGGCAGGCGCCGCCCTCTGGCACGGCCTGCTGACATGAAGCCAGAGGAGAGGGCGAAGCTCCTCGCATCGATCGCAAGCCGCATCAGTCCCAGACGCATGGAGCACACGTTGCGGGTGGACGCCCTGGCTGCCAGGCTGGCCCGCTCCTGGGGAGAGTCCGAGGACAAAGCCGACATCGCCGCCCTTCTGCACGATGTCGCCAGAGAGGAATCACCGCTCCATCTGGCCGCGCTGGCGAGCGCATCCGATGATCCTGTGGTCCTTGACCTGGCCTCGACGCCCGCTCCGCTCGTCCTTCACGCTCCGGCCGGGGCGGTCATTGCCGCCAAGGACTATGGCATCTCGGACCCCGAGATCCTTCACGCCATTGCCTTTCATACGACGGGCGCCCCTGGCATGGACCGCCTTGCGATGATCATCTTCCTCGCGGATTATTGCGAACCAAACCGGAACTTCGCAGGCGTCGGGAATGTCCGAGCTCTGCTGTATCAGAGCCTGGAGGCCTCCATGCTTCTGGCGCTGAATCAGACGGTGGCTTACCTCGAACACAAGGGCATGCCGGTGGACAAGCACACCGCAGCAGCTGCGGCCTACTTTAGCCGTCTCGTCCCGGCAGGCACCGTGCACGCTGTTCAGCCTTGACAGAAGCCTCGCCAGCGAGTAGAATAAACGTGTACATGATTGAGCGGGAGTAGCTCAGGGGTAGAGCATCGGCTTCCCAAGCCGAGTGTCGCGGGTTCAAATCCCGTCTTCCGCTCCAGGGGCGGCATAGCCAAGTGGTAAGGCAAGGGTCTGCAAAACCCTCATACCCCGGTTCGAATCCGGGTGCTGCCTCCAATTCTCTCGCAGGACATCCCCCGCCGGGATGGCGGAACTGGCAGACGCACGGGACTTAAAATCCCGCGGTGGAAACACCGTGTGGGTTCAATTCCCACTCCCGGCACCATGGCTGACCCCTTCCCGCCTCCGTCGCTTGCCTCAGACGTGCCGGTACACCCTCCACGTCATGTCTGCACTGCCCATGCGCGTCAGGGGAATGACGATCTCAGGGTTGCTGTCGGCGATCTGCGACCCCGACGCCTCCTTGATCCCCATGTTCAGACATGCATGGTAGGTCAATTCGTACAGGATGGCATCGATGCCGCTTTTTTTGCGTATGGTACCCAGAATGAACACCCGTGCATACTTGAAACGACGTTCATGGACGCGCCTCCTCAGCAGGCGAAAGAGGCCCAGATCGCGGCGAAAGTCTGAGACGCCATAGACGTGCTCACTGGGCGTATACCCAGGATGTGCCTTGTCGTACTCGTCGATCACCTCGTTGAGATCAGGCAGGGTCACCGCAATCCCCACAGCCGGATGCCCCTTCTGTTTGAAATCCTCCACGATGAACACCAGGTCCTCGATGGCCAGTGTGCGCAGTCCCGCAGCCAGATAGTCGAACTCTTCCTCCGAGAACTGCTCGAACTGCGGGTGCACCGCCGAATCCCATGCAGCGTTGTAGATCGCCTTGATCTTGGCGATCTCCAGCTTCCAGTCGCGCATGCGGACATTGCGAACCCTGATTCCCTGGGCGGTGAGACGCTGTTCCAGACCGCGACCCTGTTCGCGCATAGTCTCAAGACGCTCCATGTATGGAGCTGCCGTGCCCTCGACCATCCGTATGGCGTACCAGTCATTCTCCTTCACCCCCCAGCGTTCGAACATCCGGGCATAGTACGGAGGATGATACGGCTCCATGACCATGGGGTGCACGTCGAAGCCCTCCACCAGCAGTCCGTCCTCGCCGTTGGCGTTGAAGCGCGCAGGACCGATGATCTTCACCGCGCCCGCTCGTTTGAGGTCCCTGGTCGCCGCATCGAGCAGCGCCTCGCCAACCGTGTCGTCGTCGATGCACTCAAACAGCCCTACCCAGCCGACATCACCCGACACCGTGTGGTCGCGGTACGAACGGTCCACGAAGGCAGCGATGCGGCCAACCGCCACACCTTCCTGGTAGGCGATGTAATACTGTAGAAACGAACAGTGATGAAAGAAAGGGTTTGCACCCGGAAACTTGCGCTTCGACCAGGCCCGGTCGGGGTTGAGGTCGTTCAGTTCCATCGCCACAAGCGGCATGGCCTTGTGCGACTGGGCTGTGCTGTAGAAAGGAATCTTCCAGGGAACCGTCGCAAACTCCTTGAGTCTGGGAAGGGCAAGTTCGAATGAACCGACGTCGGAAACGGGTTGCTCGATCAGCCGCTGGATGGTCAGTGTTGTTTTCATGTTCTGTCTCCTTGTCCCGGCGACGAGGTCCTGCCCCTGATCGTCTGGGTGACCCCGATTTCACTGCTATAATGAATGCGAAGGTTCGTTCGGGGCAGGTATCATGATACCCCAAACGGGCACGCTGTAAACGACTGAACACCTGGAGTGACATGCCACTGATACTGGACAACGTAGAAAAGATGTTTGGCGAACGCCTTCTGTTCCGTTCTCAGCACATTGCCATCGGCCCCGGAGACAAGGTGGGCATTGTGGGCCTCAACGGCAGCGGGAAAACCACGCTCCTGCGCATGCTGGCGGGGACGGATGATGACTATGCGGGAACCCTGCAGGTCACCGGCGGAGCCGCCATGTGCTTCATCGATGCCGTCCCAATCGATCCACAGCGCACTGCCCGGCAGATCGTCGCGGAGCCGTTTGAGCACCTTCGTTTGCAGGACGAGCGCATCCGTGAACTGGAACGCCTGCTCTCCACGAGCCTTGAAACAGAAAACTACCTGGCGGAACTGACACGGCAGACCGAGCAATTCGAGGCAAGGGGCGGCTATGACTACATCGTCAGCATGAACAAGGCTCTTTCCAGCCTGGGATTCAGCACCGAGGACCTCGACCGCGTAGCCGGTACCATGAGCGAGGGCGAGGTTTCACGCCTCCGCCTGTCTCGGCTGGTCAGCGACACCCGCGACATCTGGCTTCTGGATGAGCCAACCAACTACCTGGACATCCCAGGCGTGCAATGGCTCGAACGCCAGCTGAAAGGTCTGGAGGCAACGGTCCTCGTGGCATCCCATGATGCCTGGTTTCTGGACCAGGTATGCAACAGACTGCTGGTCATCGAAGGAGGGACACTCCGCCTGTTCACTGGCGGCTACAGTGACTACGTACGCGTTCGGGATGCCGAAGCCGCCGACCGTGCCCGCCACGACGCCGAACTGAAGCGTGAGATCGAGCGGATGCGCCAGTACGTCGAGAAGTACCGCTATGGAACGCGCGCCAGTCAGGCCGCCTCGCGCGAAAAGGCAATGGAGCGGCTCAAGGCCAGGGTCCAGCCGCAGGACTCCGGTGTGGCAAGGAAGCATGTCCACGTGTGCCTGCACAACAGTGGCGAGAGCGGTGAGATCGCCCTGCGTCTCGAGCAGGTCAGCAAGTCGTACGGCAGTCACGATGTCCTCAGAGGGGCAACACTGACCATCCGGTCTCGTCAGCATGTCGCCATCCTGGGACGCAACGGAGCCGGCAAGTCAACCTTGCTGGGCATTGCCATGGGGCAGATCGTTCCCGACCAGGGCGAGGTCTACTGGGGGCCGAGCGTGCGCTACTCGTTCTTTCCACAGACCTACACCCTCTTCGGCACCGAGACAGCGCTTGAGTGGATCATGGCCAGGCGACCTCAGATGATCATCTCGGACATCAAGGCCCTCCTGGGCAGCTTTGGTTTCTCGGGCGACCAGATGGACCAGCAGACCGGGGCCATGAGCAGTGGCGAGAAGCAGAGGCTTCTGCTTGCCCTTCTGTCCACCGAGACGGCAAACATGATCATCCTCGATGAGCCCACCAACTTCCTGGACATCCAGACGCGCGAGTCGCTTGCGACCACCTTGCGCGCGTTCGAGGGTACCGTCCTGTTCGTCTCGCACGACCGGACCTTCATCGATGCAGCAGCAGACCGCATCATCTTCATCGACCGCGGTGAGGTATCCATCCTGGAAGGCAACTACTCGGCCAACAGACAACAGCTCTTCAGCGACCGCGCAGCCCCCCGGCCCGCTCCATCCGGGCGCGAACCCAGCCGCGACAACCAGGCCCAGGCCAAGGTCTCGCATAACCGGCTTGCGGCTCTCGAGGCACGCGTACGCCTTCTCGAACGCGAAATCGGCGAGGTCGAGCACGAACAGGCAGACCTCACCAGAGCGCTCCAGGAAGAGGGCCCCACCATGCAGGGATCCGAGATTGCGTCGCTCTCCGTTCGCATCCATGAACTGCAGTTGAGGCGGGAACGACTGTTCGACGACCTTGCTCTTGCCGAGGAATCCTTCTTACAGGCCTCGGCGCCGTGACTCGACCTCCTGGAGCAGTTCCTCGCGCGAGGAGAACCCCCACCGTTCCAGGAGTTCAGGAGACAGGTCGTAGACCACTCCCCTCTTCATATAGTTCCGCTTTGCGGTCAGCAAGCCGCGCTGAAGCAAGGACACCAGTGCCTTGTCGCTTGTGACGCCCCGCAGTTCAAGGATCTCTTTGCGAGTCAGTTCGCCCTTGGTGATGACCAGGGCAAGGATCTCCAGCGCCTGCCGGGACAGCCCGACCTTGGGACGCGGCTGGGCCGGTTCCGGATCAAGCTTCTCGGGCACCGAAAAGAAGTACTTCTGCCCATCCTGAACCAGCCGCACACCACGGGTGGCGTAATCGGCCTGAAGGCTTTCCAGAAGGTGCCGTGTGGCTTGCGCCGGTTGGCCGATGCGACGCGCCAGGTAGCGTACCCCAACCGGCCCCTCGGCACTGAAGAGAACCGCCTCCAACCTCTGCTTGGCTGCCTGAAGTTCCAGGCCCGTGATGAACTTCTGACTTTCCGAACGGTCACTCATGCTGTCTCTCCACGTAGGCGACGACGATGCCTTCAAAACGGCTTTCCTGGGCAATATGCAATTCGCCCATCTTGGTCAGGATCAGGATGGCGAGGAAACTCAGCACCACGCGCTCACGCGAGTCCGACGCATCAAAGATCTCCTCGAACAGGATGGTCCCGTGTTCGCGCACCAGCGCGCGCACCTCGCGCATGACCTGCTGAAGGCTCAGATACGCCGACCTCTCGGTCCGCGCGGCTGCGGCCGGCTTGCGTGCGGCTATCCGCTCAACGATGCGGGACAGCGCATCGAGCAAGGCATCCGAGACTTCTTCGCCCGTTTCCTGCTCCGCAGGAGGGCGGTCCACCCGCACGTTCGGCTTGCGGAAAGGCGACTTGCCGGTGTTGACTTCCTGCAGGACCTCCATGATGGGCCGCGCGTACAGGTCGGCATCCTCAAGGGCATGGATGCCCTCCAGCAGGGATTTCTCCTGCCCCGACGCGTGTCCAAACAGGACGAACTCGCTTTTGAGCTTCAACAGATCCGCCAGCATGTAGAGCAGTTCGGCATGCTCCTCGACACCGGGCTCGCGCCGGAGGGTCACACTCAGGAAATCCACCAGCCGCTCGACGACGACCTCTGCCACGTCGGCGTGTCCCGCCCTTCCCAGCAGTCTCAGGTTGTTGACAGAGTCCGTAAGGCCCGGCACGGTCAGATCCCGATGACCTCCCGGACAAGCCGCACCGTCTCAGATGCAACAGCCGATGCCTTCTCGCGGCCTTCTTCCAGGATGCGGTCCACCGCGCCAGGGTCGGCCGCAAAGGCAGCCCTCCGCTCCTGGAATCCTTCCAGGCGCGCGGTCACCATTGCCGCCACCGAACGCTTGTGAGCGACACATCCCAGCAGTCCCTGCTCGCACTGAACCTTCGCCTCCTCGGCCGTTTCAGGCTGAAGCAGCTTGTGATACTGGTACACGACACAGCCATCCTCAGGATGCCCAGGGTCATCCCTGCGCACCTTGAGAGGATCCGTATATGCCGTCATCATCCGCTTTGCTGTCACCTCCGGCGGATCCGAAATCACAATATCGTTCCCCAGCGACTTGCTCATCCGGCGCCCGTCCAGCCCCGGAAGCCTCTGGAACTCGTTGAGGATGGGCTGTGGCTCCGGGAAGAGCTCGGTGCCGTACGTGTGGTTGAACGTGCGGACCAGCTCCCGCGTAAACTCCAGGTGCGGAACCTGATCCTTGCCAACCGGCACCGCTTCTGCGCGGTACAGCATAATGTCGGCAGCCATGAGCACGGGATAGCTCAGCAGGCCAAGGTTGACATTGTCCTTGAGGTCCATGTCGTGGATCATTTCCTTCACCGTGGGGTTGCGCTCCACCCATGACACCGGCGTGATCATCGCGAGCAGTGTAAATAGATACGCGTGCTCGGGAACGTCTGACTGGCAAAAGATAGCGGACCTCTGCGGATCCAGCCCAGCCCCCAGCCAGTCCAGAACCATCTCTCTCCGGTAGTCGCGAATCGAGCCGCTTTCGTTCCACTTTGTGGTGAGCGCGTGCATATCCGCCACCATGAAGTAGCAGTCATACTCATCCTGCAGGCGCACGTAATTTGCGAGCACGCCAAGATAATGCCCCAGATGAAGCTTGCCCGTCGGCCGCATCCCACTCAATATTCTCTTCTTCATAGCCACCTCACAGCCGCAGAATCGAAGCAAAAATGAAGTTCAGCACTCGCGTCATGGCGCCGCCCAGGATATTGAACCACAGCAGGGCAAGCAGAACAATCGTCCCGTACAAGTCGATCGCCCGGTCGTAGAGAAATCTCTCGGGACGCTTGAAGAAGATGGCGAAGAACGCCTTGGAGCCATCAAGTGGAGGGATCGGCAGGAGGTTGAACAGCCCAAGGGCGATGGAAAACTCGATCAGGCTCTTCAGGACGATGTACAGATATGTGAACTGGGTAACCAGTCCGCTGGAGCTCCTCACCAGCAAGAGAAGCGCATACACGACGATAGCCGTGGCAAAGTTGGACGCGGGTCCTGCAAGCGACACGAGGATGGTGTCCCGGCGAGGGTGCCTGAATGCTCCGAAGTCGATCATGACCGGACGAGCCCACCCGACGTGGAACAGCAGAAGGGCGATCGTCCCCAATGGATCAAGGTGCCGAAGTGGATTCAGGCTGAGACGCCCTGTCTCGACGGGAGTAGTGTCGCCCAGCTTCCAGGCCATCCAGGCATGGAAATACTCATGGATGGTAATCACGATGAGGATGACCGGCACCTCGACAAGCCAGACCGGCAGCTCACTGCGCAAATAGCTCAAAAGTCCCTGCATACGATTTCGTCCTTTCTCGGTGATAGGCCGGTTTTGCCGGCAGTTCTCATTTACCTATAGTAGCCGGCTTTCCCGCTTACGCAACCGCTTGGAGACCAGCGATTCTTCATTGCACCATCGTCTTTTCCTGCTACAATCAACGCATGATCAAGATGCGCATACGATACAGCAAAGAAGAGGAAGCCTGTCTGCTTTCACACCACGAGGTTCAGACTGCCCTGGTGCGGTGGCTGCGCCGCAGCAATCTGCCCGTGGCTTACAGCGAGGGCTTCAATCAGCGCGTCAGGCTCGAAACGGGCATCCCGACGGGCGTTGGCATGGTCAGCCTTCAGGAATACGTCGACGTCGTCCTCGAGGCCGACTCCCCCATCGCCGAACGAAGCGCCGCCCTCGAGCGCACGGCACCTCCCGGTCTCCGGTTCCTGGCCGCCGTCGATATCCCCCTCTCGTCGCCGTCGCTGATGGGCCAGCCGATGATCCTGCGCTATGAGTACGCGTGGCCGCACAAGGCCGAGGTGGGCGCCGACCAGCTCAAGGCCCACATCACCTCCTTTCTCGCCCTGCCCAGCCTCAGCGTCGAACGCGCAAACGGCAAGTCCCACACGCCCAAGGACATCCGCAAGTATGTCCTGACCGCCCAGGTCTCCACGCGGACACCTCTGCGCGCGCACGTGGGCGTCTTTTTCGACCAGTCGGGCACCATCCGCATGGACGAGGTCATCACACACATCTTCGGGCTGGATCCTGCCACCTCTCCCATGCCGGTGATCAC
>JBNAWM010000045.1:0-11808 GCA_049699855.1 Candidatus Cryosericum sp. | reverse complement strand
AACGGCCTGTCCAGGAGGACAGGCCGTTTCAGTTCCAGCTGTCTAAAAGCTACTTTGCCATTTCCGCGCCGATGTGACTGCCGCACACCATGCAATTGGGATCACGGTCGACGCGTGCACCGTACCAGCGAAGAATGCTGGGATGGGTCCACTTGAACCCCATACGCGGCCAGTTGGCATAGGCTTCCTCGCGGCGGTTTGCCCACACATAGAAGTCAGAGGCAAGGTCCTCATCGACCGTGCTTATGCCCGTTTCAAGGCCTCGCGACAGTTCAACAAGAGCAATCTTGGTCACCATGTTGGCGATTGGAGCAATGTCAGACGACAGTCCCACCTGGATCATGCTGTTCATCTTGTCTTCCTCAACGTAGGCGGGGAGGACCGCCAGGGCCTGCCTCTTCTGGGACATCTCTTCTTCGCGGCCATCCACAAGGCCTGATGAGAAAATGCAATTGTAGCAGGGACCGCTCCAAGGGCGCACTCGAAGGACATCACCGCCGGCGGCACGGGTGATAGCGCGTCCATACAGGGTGACCTTGTTGTGGTTGAGAGACATCTGGTTCAAGTTGAAGCGGCTCTGATCGTTGTCCGAGGCCACGATCAGCAAGTCACACGCGGCGACAGCATCTTCCACCTGCGCCAGTGCCTGATTGACGTTGACTTCCATGGTGACAACCTGCGCGTAAGGGTTCTTTTGCAGGATCTGATCGCGCACTGCATGCGTCTTGAAGCGCCCAAGGTCATTGATGCCGCAGACGTGGCGACTGATATTTCCCAGTTCCAGTCGGTCAAAGTCGATCAGGGTAAAGTGGCCGATACCGGCGCGCGCAAGCTCCAGCGCAACGGGCGATCCGCCGCTCCCAAGGCCGACGATGACGACGTTCTTGGCAGCCAGGGCCGATGTCTCGAGAAGTCCCGTGTTGCGGGTATACAATTCGGATCGACGGGGAACGAACCGCGTGTCGGCGCCGACAGCCCCGGTTTGGGTGACAACCAGTGCCCGGCATGAAGGCGATCCCGACGCGTCAGTGCTGACCATGAGAACAATGACTGGACGCATGTGGGCATCGATACGGCTCCGGGCTTCCATGAGGACCTTCTGCTCATCCACAAGTCCTGCAGGATCCGATCGAACCGCAATACACGCACATACGTAGCCTGAAGGAGTTGACAGAGGCTGCTCGGTGTAGGCATGGAATACCGTCCAATCATCGAACGCGTAGGCCACTCCTTCTACGAAGCTGCCATCCGCCTTCCCATGAAGCACATCGCGAACCTGTTCCTCAGGCACGTAAACCAGTGGTGTCACGACACTCACCTCGTGAAAAAGCCGTCACGGGTTGGGTCATCGGCGGTCACTGCATCAGGAGAAAGCTGGGAAGCCTGCATGTCTACCAGGACCAGTTCCTGCGTGCGGGGGTCGAAGACCAGCTTCTTGGCCGTCGCCTTGCCCTGGGTGATCTGGGCGAGATGGTCCTGGACGCTCTTTGAGTCTTTTTCTTCCATAGTATTCCTCCTTGGGATCAGGCTTGCATGTGGGGAAGGTAGTGGTCAATGGGAAAACCAGTGTCGAGATGGCCTTCGTATGCCTCGATCCAGGCTCGGATCTTCAGCAGTACTTTGGCAAAGGTCACGTTGGGACTCCAGTGAGAGGCACTGTAGTGGCAGATGCGGACCACATCGTTCTCTGGCTTGAGGAGGTGCATGGGATACGATGTGCCCAGATCGACCAGGGAATGCCCAAACCGGTCTCTCAGCACCGGGCTCACGATCTCGACGATCGGGACGGAGTTGGGAAGGTCGGCCGGCACGTGGAGACGCACGACATATTCATTGCCGGCATTGGAACGCATGGTCCCCTCGACTATGGCGCGTCCCGGAATGATGCTGTCCTTGAGAAAAAAGGTCGGAAAGTACCGCGACAGGATATCCATTTCAAGTCGCAGTCTGGCAGACTGCTGCGATGACCAGGCCATGGCAGTCAACTGCCGCTTGGGCCTGAAGGCCCTGGCTCAGCGTGCTCCCGGTTAACCAGAAACGTTGTGACAAGCTCTTGAATGCGTGTTACAACATTATCTCCACGATCCATGGCTAGAAAGAGAGTGCGCGGGTTCCTCCAGGCCTGTTCCTGACCCTTGGGGATCTCCACGGGACGGCACTCGACAACAGGCTTGGTGATGGGGTAGGAGTGAGGAAAGACAATTTCGAAGAGGTAGCCGTCGCGCTGAAAGACCAGCGACACGCGCCCGTCCTCGCGCTGGAGCATCTCAACGTTGCGTTCGACGCTGGACAGCTCATCGAACAGGTGGTGGAATTCTGCCTGACCTTCAGATGTTGACATGAAGGATGAACTGGGGAAACTCGGAGACTCCGGCTTGGGAGCGGACGTCATCTGAGTGAATGTCGTGCTGGGGATTGCTTCATACGCCGATGTCGCTGTATGGGGATCAATGCGTGCGAAGTCCTTGATGGACTCCATGGCGGTGCGAATCGGGCTGGAGCCGGGCAGGGTCACCCAGGTCAACTGCTCATACTCCCCGCTCCCGCCAGCGTGGTAGAGGTAGCCCCTCATTTCGACTCTGTCCGACTTCTCCGCAAAGTTGCAGATGGTGAGCAGCCAGGCGTTGAAGTGGTGATTGTCGAGAGCCCGCTGCATCGTATTCGAGTCTCCCTTGGACGGCCGAGTCAAACCGATGCGATGGTGCGAGTGCCACGTCCCGATGTGCTGAAGCCCGTGCAGATCGTGCAACGTCTTGCCGACCATATTAAGAAACGAGGCCTCCTGGTAGAAGGCTGCATTCTGATGTTCGGCAGTCCTGCCCGGTCCAAGCACATACTCGATGACGGGAGAACCCGAGTGAGTCCAGAACCCAAAGAGGTCGCCGCCCGTCTCGATATTCGGGTAGTCAGACACAAACCGGGCCATCACCTCCAGCTCGTTCTCGTAGATGACTGCGTTGCGAGTGCGTACAGCAGCAGACGCCTCAGCCCGCTTTCGAGCCGCAGCCGTCATTGTCTGCCTGAATGCTTCACTGTGCCCTCTTGCCATGAGACCTCCTGTTCAACAACGCCTGCAACAGCTCGACTGACAGTATTATAGTGCTTCACACAAATTGACAAGTGCCGGGCCGGGCCATACCTCCTCCGGCACACCTAACTGCTGGCGACGGGATGAACCTCAGCAGCTCGCATCGCCTGTTTTGCCGGAAGGTTGCCAATGATGACACCAGCCACAATAATCAACCCTCCCGCGAGTGCAAGCGGCTTCATGTGCTCACCAAGAAGCAGCAGTGCGTACAAGGCAGAAAGGACTGGTTCCAGAGAGTCGATAATCACGGCTCGCTGGGCGCCGATCATGGAGATGCCCTGGACGAAGAGGAACATGCCACCTGCGGCTGAAAGTCCCATGCCGGCAAAGACCAGCAAAGCAGTCTGCGAGCTGAAAACGACGGGATAGAAAACCGGCTGGCCCAAGGTCAGCAGAGACAAGACCAACGCAGGTGCAAGCTGGTTATATAAGCCGAGCGTACGGGGGTCCACACCACGCATGACGCGCTGCGAAAGGACGGCATATAACGCATAAGCCACTGTGCAGGCCATCATTGTCAAAATGCCAATGCTCGAAACGCTCCGGAAACTCGCCCCCAGGAGGAGCAGAAGACCAACGGCAATGACTCCGACTGAGGCAAGATAGGCACGGCTTACACGTTCATGAAGGATGAGCCATGCAAACAGGCCGGCAAAGGCGGGGTAGCAGTGGAACAGGAACATGGCAGTCGAAACGGGCAGAAGCTTGACTGCTGTAAAGTACAGCAGTGTCGGACCGGTGACAAAGACCGCCGAGAAGCCCAGCAGGATGCCAGCCTCATGCATGGTACGCGGCAGGAGCAGACGCCATCGGACAAGCCCGATCATGACGATGAGGACGATGCTGGCCAGCAGATATCGTTCCTTGAGGAGCTGTATCGGGCTCAGGTCGTACTGATATGCGAACTTGGCCAGCACCGATACCCCGCTGTAGATAACCGCTGATGCAACGGCGACAAGGATCCCACCTTTTCGCACCTGAGGCTGGTTCATAACTCTTGCTCCTTTCGAATCAGGAACATTGTGAAAGTCTTTGTACCTGGTACAAGAGGCTTCACACTTTTCCGTGATGCTTGGTCGCCGCGTTCTTGAACGAGGCTGCTATGCGGATTGCCGTTGGCGTCGCAGCCAGCCCCCCGAGGGAAGTCTCTTTCAGTGAGGTTGACATTTCCCGACCAATCCGGTCCATCGCCTGAACGACTTCATCAAAAGGAATGACAGTCCTGATCCCAGCGAGCGCCATTTCTGCACTGGCAACCGCGTTGACGGCAGCCATGACATTGCGCTTGACGCACGGGACCTCGACCAGCCCCGCAACTGGATCGCAGACCAGTCCGAGAACGTCCTTCAGTGCAAAGGCGGCTGCGCTCTCGATTGCATCTTGATCGTCGGAGAACAGTGAGGTGAGGGCCGCGGCGGTCATGGCACTGGCCGATCCGTTTTCAGCCTGACAACCGTGTTGGGATCCAGACAGAGATGCCTGGATGGCAATGCACTCACCGATACCTCCAGCCACGAAGAGGCCCTGGAGGATGCGCTCGTCTGAAACTGCGCGCTGGTCGGCGATCGTCAGATATGCGCCAGGGAGAACCCCGCTTGCACCAGCGGTGGGGGCTGCCACGATGCGCCCCATGCAGGCATTGTTTTCTGCTGCGGCAAGGGTGTTTCGGATGACCAGGCTGAACTGCGTGCCGAGCAGGGATCCACCACCCTCCAGAAAAGAAGTCATTCGGGAGGCTCCCCCATCGATCATGCCGGAGGGAGTTCGGTTGGGATGCTGGAGTCCTTCCCGCAAGGCTCCTCTCATGGAATCAAGGACCGCCCGCATGCGTACAAGCACATCTGATTCGGACAACTCCTGGTTTGTGGCCTCATAGATGGCAAAGAAGGATGCCAACGTCGGGATCTCATATTCGGTCATCAGCCGGCGGGCGTCTGACAGCCCCCGGATGTGGATGCGTTTCACATCCTCGATACGCTCAGTCTTCTTCGGTTCGCTCATATTCGTTTCCCAGCTTGCTGATTGTCACGACACCTGCAATGTCTGCGCGAGATCGGAAGTATTGGACAAGGCTCTCCGGACAGGGCTGGTCAAGTTTCATGATCGCCATTGCCTCTCCTGTGTTCTTGTCACGAGAAATCTGTGCATAGGCCACGTTGATGCTATTGGCGCCAAGGGCATCTCCAAGCACCGCCATCATGCCGGGTGCATCGCGATAAGTGACGAACAACAGGTTGTGCTTGCCCGAGAAGTCGACACGAG
The DNA here is from genome assembly GCA_049699855.1 of Candidatus Cryosericum sp. Lineage (GTDB taxonomy): Bacteria > Caldisericota > Caldisericia > Cryosericales > Cryosericaceae > Cryosericum. Next base: position 6,458 of record JBNAWM010000045.1, on the reverse strand, counting down.
CGCCGTTGATGCCGACGATCTTGACAGCGCCCCCTCCAACCGAGATCCCTTCGACCACGAAGCGAGGGCTGCCTGGACCACTGAAGGTGACCGATGCGCAATTTGGATGCTTCTCAGGATCGACCTCCTGACTGAACGAGACCTTTATCCTGGCCCGGGCTGCGATCTCAAAGCTCTTCTTGATCCGAGGATCATCGACCCGCAATCCAAGAATGCCGCCCAGAATTGCCTTGTCAGTGCCATGCCCCGGTCCAGTCTTGGCAAATGAATTGTACAGGGTGATATGAACGCTTGTAACAGGCTTTCCATAGATGCGGTGAGCCAGATAGCCGATCTTGGCAGCACCGGCAGTATGAGAGCTGGAAGGGCCAATCATGATCGGCCCCATGACGTCAAAAATGGACATGCATTTCCTCCCAATATCATTTCAAGTATAAGGGCAGCGTGGCGCTGTCAAGTTGAGTATGAAGCCTGCGCGGTGTTGTCCGGGCAGAGCAATCACCCTATACTGAACGTCACAGCACAGATTTGAGGAGGAATGATGAGTCATACGGCGAATGTCCGCAGACTGGGCCTCGCTCTCAGCTCGGGCGGAGTTCTTGGCTATGCCCATATTGGTGTATTGCAGGCGCTGGAGTATCTGAAGGTGGACGTTGATCTATTTTCGGGTGCGTCCATGGGCGCAATCGTAGCGGTATTCACGGGAGCCGGCTTCGATGCGAATGCCCTGGAAGCACTGGCGGACAAATATAGTGCTCAGGTGGCCGCTGTTCTGTCGTCTCTCATTCCAGTGGGCCATCTGACGACACCATGGCGGCTCCGTGCCGCTCTCAAGAGAGAACTTCCCGTGACCATGTTCGAGGCTCTTGCAAAATCCGTATGCATTGCTGCGACTGATCTGGAAACGGGAAGAGCGACCATATTCGATTCAGGCGACATCTGGGGTCCCTTGTCTGGAAGTTTCTGTCTTCCAGGCATTTTTCCCGTCGTGAAATTTGGCGATCAGTACCTGCTGGATGGAGGAATGTCACTGCCGGTGCCGGTGACCGAGTTGCGCAAACGCGGTGCCACAAAAACAATCGCGGTGTCTTTATACGATCCACTGCAAGGCGAGGTCTACAAGCCAAGCCTGAACGTTCCGAAACTGCTGGAGCGATCGCTGAATCTCATGCTCAACAACATCGCACAACCGGAGCTGGAGAAGGCGGATCTGGTCATTCGGCCCGAACTCAAAGGATGCAATCCTTCTGATGTTCACGAATACGTGGTGCGCGGATACGATGCCACCATGAGCAGGAGAGAAGAGATCGAGGCCCTGCTTGCCTGACGTTCACAACGCTGTCAATGCACTGACAGCGACCGTTGGCAACTGGGCTTCAAGAGTGTTTTCCTTGGGGTGGCAGGCGCTGGTGCCGTTCTTTCCAGTTCTGGCGGCAATGGGGGGACTCCTTCTGCTCATTCTCACGGTCGGCCTGGTTCTGAGACTGCACAGAGAACGCATTTTCCATGGTGCAACACTGCAGACAATTGATGGCATGGATGGAGAAGAGTTTGAGGGATACCTGGCCACGCTGTTCACCCATCTGGGCTACCGGGTCCAGCACGTGGGGATGAGTCATGATTTTGGAGCAGATCTGCTGCTCACATCGCGTCGCGGCAAGCGCATCGTCGTGCAGGCGAAGAGGTACACCGGCACGGTCGGCATCAGTGCTGTTCAGGAGGTGCTGGGGGCCGTGCGCTACTGGAGTGCCGCGCGAGGTATTGTGGTCACGAACAGCGGTTTCACGGAGTCGGCCCGGGAGCTGGCTGCCAGATCTGGAGTCGAGCTTTGGGACAGGGATCGGTTGGTATCGGCGATGGCGCGGGTTGGCCGCGGGGGCCGGCATAGTGCTAGGGGGGAATCTGCCTACAATAATCGGGAGGGGTGAACCATGAAGATAGCAACCTGGAACGTGAACTCTGTTCGTGCTCGCCTGCCGGTTGTCCTGAGATGGCTGCAGGAGTCGAGTGTTGATGTGCTTGCGATGCAGGAGACCAAGACCCTTGATGAATCGTTTCCTGTGTCGGACTTTCAGGCACTCGGCTATGAGGTAGCCATGTCAGGTCAGAAGACCTATAATGGCGTTGCGATTGTGTCCAGAGTGCCCCTCTCTGATGTCATCAAGGGGTGGGCTGGTCGAGATCCAAGCAGAGTGTTGAGTGCAAAGGTGGGAGACCTGACGTTGATCGACGGATACTTTCCTCATGGTGGCGAGCGCGGGGACGAAGCGTTCGCGCACAAACTTGCTTTCCTGCACGAATTCCGTGCCTATCTGGACCAGACCTACCCACGCGATGGTCGTCTGCTGCTTGTGGGAGACTTTAATGTGGCAAGGGAGCCCCAGGACGTGTGGGCGCCGGAGGAAATGCAGGATGCCATCGGTTTTATGCAGGAGGAGCGGGACGCTCTGGAGGAACTGCGCGCATGGTCGTTCGTAGACCTGTTTCGCAAGTTTCACAGCGAACAGCAGTTCACCTGGTGGGATTACCGTATGAACATGTTCAAGCGGCACATGGGCATGCGTATCGACTATGCATGGGCTTCGGAGCCGCTGGCAAGAGATGTAGCGGACTGTGTCGTGGATGTGACCCCCAGAAGCTGGGAAAAGCCGTCAGACCACACACCTGTCGTTGTTACAATCGTTTGAGGTCCCGCCGCCGGGACGGACGAGGGAGGAGAGAATGAGGGAAAGCGTTATTGAAGAGAGCCTGCGTGGTATCCTGGATGCCGTTTCGGACGGGGTGTATGTGACGACTGCCGAGCGCAAGATCGTCTTCTGGAACAAAGGAGCGGAGCGGATCACGGGGTACTCCGCTGACGAGGTCCTGAACAAACACTGCTATGACAACATCCTGGTGCATATGGATGTGCTGGGAAAGAACCTCTGCTTCGATGGATGTCCCCTGCAGAAGTGCATGGAAACGGGCGAGCGTCAGGAAGCAAAGGAGCTCTTTCTGAAGAAGAAGGACGGACAACGCCTTGCTGTGTACGTGAAGGCCTCGGTTCTGGTCATCGGCAGTGAGCGCTATGGCGTCGAGATTTTTGGAGAACTCCAGTCAGTGGCCGGCAGTACTCTGGCAGAACAGCTGAAGGAACTTGCCGATTCTTCGATCATGGACCCGTTGACGGGTATCTACAACCGCCGCTACGTCGATACAATTCTTGAACAGCAGTATGGGCTGTTCAAGAGACACTTTCAGAGATTCGGGCTGGTCATGATTGACGTCGACCATTTCAAGAGTGTCAACGACACGTTTGGCCATCTTGCAGGAGATGAGGCACTCAAGCTCGTGGCTTCGGTCCTGCGGGGGTCGGTGCGCTCAGTGGACTGCCTGGCACGGTTTGGGGGTGATGAGTTCATTATCGTCTGTCCGCTTGTTGAGCTCGAGGGCATCGAAAAGCTCAGCGAACGCATTGTTGAGATGGTCCATCACTCAGTTCTCTCTTCACCGGAAAATCCGAAGCAGTCTATCCAGGTGTCAATATCCGTGGGTGGATCGATGGTGGATTACAAGGACAAGTCAGCCGAGGACATTATCGCCCGGGCTGACGAAGCATTGTACCGGGTGAAGCGGGATGGGGGCAACTGGTACGCTCTGGGCTGAAACTGACAGCAGAAGTGCTGTGAACAGAGGCCGGATGCAAACATCCGTCCTCTGGTTTCATCTGCTGACGAGTTCTGTCTGAATACTAGTACGAGTCCAGATAGGATTTCTGCTCTTCGGTCAGCGAGTCGATCGTCAAGCCGCGGGATGCGAGGAATGCCCTGGATGCCATCTCGTCGATGGCCTCGGGTACCGTGATGAGCTCTTTGGGAAGCGACGCCTGGTGCTTGACCAGGTACTCAGCAGAAAGTGCCTGCAGTGCAAACGTGAGGTCCATGATCTCAATAGGATGACCATCGGCGCATGCTAGATTGACCAGTCGGCCTTCGCCAAGGACATAAAGACGCTTGCCGTTGTAGGCGTACTCCTCGATGTTGTGCCGCACCTCGTGGTGGCCCGGGTCCCTGTTCTGCAGATGCTGAACGTCCACCTCGATGTCAAAGTGACCTGCATTGCAGAGGATAGCGCCATCTTTCATCAATTCGAAATGCTCTCTGGTGATGACCTTTGTATCACCGGTGCAGGTGACGAAGATCTCGCCGGCCTTTGCTGCATCCGACATTGGCATGACCTGATAGCCGTCCATGTGGGCTTCAACCGCCTTGACAGGGTCGACTTCCGTCACAATGACTTGTGCGCCAAGACCCCGTGCGCGGAGCGCTACTCCTTTTCCCACCCATCCGTATCCGGCAACGACCACCGCCTTGCCGGCGATATTCATGTTTGTTGTCCGCAGGATCCCGTCCCAGGCGGACTGTCCCGTGCCAAATCGATTGTCAAACAGGTGTTTGCACTGACCCTCATTGACGCCGATAACGGGGAACGACAGCTTGCCGGCGCGTGCCAGAGCCCGGTCGCGAATGATTCCGGTCGTGGTCTCCTCGCATGCGCCTACAATGTCGGGGAGGAGCTCAGGATGATCGAAATGAACAGCATTCACGAGGTCGCCGCCGTCGTCGATCAATAGATTTGGCCGAGTGGCCAGAACCTTGTTGAAATACTCGCGGTATTCGGCCGGAGTCTCGCCGCGCTTGGCGAACACGACGACGCCACGCTCAGAAAGAGCTGCTGCAACATCATCCTGTGTTGTGATGGGGTTCGACGCTGTGAGCGCGACATGAGCCCCGCCCCTCAGCATGACGTACGCCAGATTAGCCGTCTTGGCCTCCAGGTGCAAGGCGATGACGACGTGAAGCCCGGCAAAGGGCTGCTCTTTCTCAAAGCGATCCGCAATGGCTGAAAGGATAGGCATGTGACGGATGGCCCACTGCATCTTCTGCTCGCCTGATTGACTGTTCATGATGCACCTCCAGAGGGTTATGAAAAGGCCGCCCGAGGACGACGTCCCCTGGCGGCCCGACGAACGGTTTGCTAGCGCTGCTCCTTGTAGTACGGCAGACCATCTGCCGCCGGGGCGACAGATCTTCCTACGAAACCAGCGAGAACGGCCAGCGTCAGCACGTAGGGCAGGATCAGGGTCAGACCGGGGGCAAGCTTTGGAGCAATGCCCGTCACGGCAATAATCGACTGCGCGATCTGGCCGGTTCCGAACAGCAGAGCGGCCCCCATCGCACCAAACGGTGTCCACTTGCCAAAGATCATGGCAGCCAGGCCGATGAACCCGACGCCGTTGGGCATGGAGTCGCTGAATCCCGAAAACGAACTTGTGGACAGCGCTGCTCCGCCGATGCCAGCCAGTGCTGCTCCCGCGATGACGGCAAACCAGCGGACGCGAAAGACGTTTATGCCCAGCGTCGTCGCCGCCTTGGGGTTCTCACCGCAGGTACGGATGCGCAAGCCGAGGACCGTATGATAGAGGAGTACGTGAAGGGCGATTGTCATGACAAAGGCAAGCCAGATCATAACAGAAAGATTAGAAAATGCGCCCAGCAATGGTATGTTTGCCAGGAAGGGCAGATGAACACGGTAGGCCTGTGCTCCAAAGTAGTTCTGAAGCTGGGGCGAGTAGCCTGTCGTGCTGAAGACGTATTCCAGCAGATACGTCACCAGACCAAGGGCAATGACGTTTATTGCCACGCCCGAGACGGTCTGGTCGCCATTCCACCGAATGGTAATGAATGCGTGCAATGCACCAACAAGACATCCAACCGCAATACCTAGCAGCAAACCGATCCAGGGAGAATGAGAGAAGTAAGCGCCTAGAAGGCCAAAGAACGCGCCAAAGCGCATGATGCCGTCCAGACCGATATTGACGACTCCGGAGTTCTCGCTGAGGACGCCGCACAATGCAGCAAACAGGATCGGCGTCGTATAATCGAGCATCTGCGCAATCGTGAGGTTGATCTGTGTCATGTTCATGCTGCAGCCTCCTGATCTGTCGGCGAGGTTGTGCGCTTGCGGCGGTGCTGGAGGATCTTGACCAGGTAGTACCGCACGGCAACCTGCATTGCGATGAAGCCCACCGCCATACCCTCGATGATGTCGGAGAATGTCTTGGGGATGTTGGCTACCTGAATGGAGGTAGCACCGGTACGCAACGCTCCAATGAAGAGCCCGGCCAGCACGACACCCATCGGCTCGGCCTGTCCTATCAATGCCACAGTGATACCGGTCCAGCCATACCCCATGATGGCGGTGTTGGGGAACTGATATTGCATGCCCAGAATGAAGAAAGTGCCACCGAGCGCTGCGAGAGCTCCAGAGAAGAACATGAGCTGCATGACCCGGCGGTTGATATTGATGCCCTGCGCGCGAGGAGCCTCCATGCCGATGTTGGCAGTGTAGCCGATGGCGCGGATCTCGTAGCCGATGGTCGTCTTGTACAGGAGAAACCATGTAGCATAGGCGGCCAT
>JBNAWM010000044.1:0-12086 GCA_049699855.1 Candidatus Cryosericum sp. | reverse complement strand
CGGACGGCCATCCGCTGAAACGCTTTATTCTGGAGCAGGATGCGGTGATCGGCTGGCTGGAAGAGGGACTTTCCCTAGCCAGGAAGCTGGGCACGCAGGACGGATATGCCGCGGCAGAGCCCATCCTGGCGCAGCTGCGCGCCTTGATGCTCCACCTCCATGAGGCGCAGAGTCACGATGACCGGCAGGAGAACACGCTGTTCCCTCTGCTGGAACGCTACGGCGTCGAGGAACCTCCTGCCATCATGTGGGCCGAGCACAACCGCATGAAGGCGACGCGCGACACTATCGACAAGACCATCCAGGGAGCACCGGACGCCATGCCGTACCCTCAGTTCGCCCAGGTGCTGGCGGGTGCCTTCCAGCACTGGCTCGAAACGTTTGTCCAGCACGCCAAGAAGGAACAGGAAATCCTGTACAATGTTGCGCTTGACCTGCTGTCTGAAAAGGACTGGCAGGACCTCGAGCAGGAATCCCAGGAATTGGGTTTCTTTGCACTCCCAGGGGAGGAGAACCATGAGTGATACCAGTTTTGATCTGTTTGACGGTCTGGATCTGGAGATGGTGCTCAAACTGTTTGATACGTTGCCGGTCGATGTCTCGTTTGTCAACGCCGATGACGAGGTGACCTATTTCAATCTGCCGGCGGGTGGACGCATCTTCCCGCGCACCAGACTGGACATCGGGCGCAGGGTGCAGCGCTGCCATCCACCCCAGAGCGTCGCCAAAGTCCAGCGCATCCTGGACGACTTCCGTGCCAAGAAGCGCTCCGTCGCCGATTTCTGGCTGGAACTGCATGGCAAGTTCATCTACATCCGCTACTTCGCCGTGTACGGCAAGGATGGCGAGTATCAGGGAACCCTTGAGGTCTCACAGGACTGCACTGCCATCCGCGCGCTCCAGGGCGAGAAGAAACTCGAGAACGACTCTGCCGACTGAGGAAAGCCAGCCAACTAACGTGTGACGCGCCCCCGCTTTCGCGGGGGCGCGTCTGTTTCAGGCGATGGCCTCTGAGGACCGCCGGTTCAACGAGTTGTGGTCACCCCGTGGTGACGTGTGCGTCCAGCCAGTCTGCGGCAAAAACGAGCACCTGCGCGCCCGCCCCGTCCGGTTCGTGATGGATGAAGTGGTACAGGCCGGGCCACAGCTTCAGCGTCACATCACCCGCTGCCCCGGCTGCAAGGCGCCGTGAACCTTCGGGCAGTGCAATGACATCGTCCTCCCCGTGCATCACGAGCAGCGGGACCTGGATCTCGCCGGCGTGCCCCAGCGCCTCTGTGTTCGCTTCACCGATCACTGCCGCCAGACCTACTGTGACCTTCTTGTACACCAGTGGATCTGCATCATACGCGTCCAGCACGCTGACGTCGTGGCAGACCTTGAGCCGATTCGGACCCATTCCGTTGCTGACAGCCATAGTGGGCACCAGGTGTCGTAATGTTCTGACCTTGCCCATGGCCGCGGCTGATGCCTCTGGCATCACGAATCCTCCGCTGCACAGGATGGCCCCTGCCAGGCGTGGATGCCTGCGGATCAGATAGGCGGCACCAATGGTCGAACCCATGCTGAAGCAGTACAGGAACAGCGGCCTGCCGGGAAAGCGCGCCCTGATCTCAGCCAGGTATCGGTCGAGATCGTCCATGAAGTCGTCGAGCCGGGAGACAAACGCTCTCCTGCCCTCCGACAGGCCATGTCCCCGCAGGTCGCCTGCCACAAAGACATAACCACGCTCCACGAAGCTGTGACCGATCGCCGTGTACCGTCCACCGTATTCGCCCAGGCCGTGTACCAGTGCGACGATACCCTTCACCTCGCCGTCCGGCTCCCACACGCGGGCATACAGATTCAGGCTGTCTCTGCTCCGATAACGAAACTCACCACTCCGCATCTTCGCCTCCCGGGCTCTGTGCCCTCCATGACCATAGTATAGTCCAAAAGGGGAGGGAACGGCGTGTTTTGCTCAGGGCTCCTGACCGGCCCCGGCCTGTGTGGCGAGCGACCATGATGGGCACAATGTGACGACTTTCCATGCACGAAATCCAGCGCACTGACGTACTAGAGGAGGCATGAAAAATCGTCCAGATCATGGCTGAACAGGCATGACTGCAAAGGGGAGATGCACATGAGTGTTGTCCGTCGAGGAGTTCGCAATGCGTTTCGCAACACGGCCAGGACCGTTTCCATAACGCTGATCCTGGGCTTGTCGATTGCCGTTTCGTTGACGATGTTCCTTGCACTGAGGGCGGTTCAGTCAAAGATTGACGAGGTCAAGAGTTCCATTGGCAACACAATCACTGTCTCTCCTGCCGGCGTGCGGGGATTCGAAGGGGGTGGCGACCTTTTGACAGGAGAGGACGCGTCAGTGATTGCAGCTTTGCCCCATGTAGCCACGGTGACAGAGATTCTTTCGGACCGTCTTCAGACTGGAAGCACGACCACGCTGGCCTCGGCTATCGAGCCCGGATCCTTTGGAGCTCGCCAGAACTCAGCCGCCGGCACCACCTCACCCCTCGGGACGGGCGCCCAACGTACGTTCTCCATGCCTGTCACGGTCATGTCTTCCAGCAACCCGCAGGCGGTCTCCAGCCTTGGAGTGAGTTCGTTCACCCTGACCTCTGGCACCATGTTCGCCAGCGACAGCACCGACAGTGTCGCGGTTGTCGGCAAGGATCTGGCAACGAAGAATGCTCTGTCCGTTGGATCGGCGTTCACAGCCTATGGCACCTCCATCAAGGTCGATGGCATTTTTGACGCAGGCAACACCTTCTCCAACAGCATGCTGATCATGCCCATCAAGACGCTGCAGACGCTCTCCAAGCAGGCTGATCAACTCAACTCCATCATCGTCCAGACCGACTCCATCGATACTGTCTCGACAGTTCAGACAGCCATCACAGCAAAACTGGGGACCAAGGCCGACGTCGTATCGCAGCAGGATACCGCCAGTCAGGCCATTGCTCCCCTTCAGAATATCAAGGCCATCTCCACCTACAGCCTGGCTGGTTCACTGGTGGCGGGCTCCCTTATCATCCTTCTGACCATGATCATGGTTGTGCGTGAACGACGGCGCGAAATTGGCGTACTCAAAGCGATCGGGTCTTCCAATGCCGGCATCGTCGAGCAGTTCGCAGTCGAATCACTTACTCTGACCACCATGGGAAGTTTCGTGGGCATTCTGCTGGGATCCCTGCTCAGCAATCCCGTTTTGAAGCTTATGCTCACCAGCACCGAGACTGCCAGCGGCCCGGGTGCCTTTGCCGGCGCGGGAGGCCGCATCATAGGGCGCTTCGGTGCGGGCATGGCCAGTGCGGCAACCGCCGTGCGGAACATTCAGGCCGTGGTCGGCTGGGACATCATCCTGTATGGCTTCCTGGCCGCCATCGTCATCGCCGTTGTCGGCAGTGCCATCCCGTCCTTTGCCATCGCAAAGGTACGGCCGGCTGAAGTCATGAGAACAGAATAAAGAGCGGAGGAGAGACCATGTTGCGAGTGACAGGACTCACCAAGGAATTTCAGTCAGGTGATCAGAAGGTCTTGGCGGTACACGATGTTACCATGGAGGTGCCTGACGGTACGTTCGGCGCCATTGTCGGCAAGAGCGGCAGCGGCAAGAGCACCCTGCTGTCGCTGCTGGGAGCACTCGACAAGCCAACATCGGGCACCATTGAGCTCGACGGGCAGAACGTGACCGCCATGGGAGATGCCCGGCTCATTGCATATCGCCGTGACACCATAGGCTTTGTGTTTCAGAGCTTCAATCTTATCCCCAACATGACGGCGCTCGAGAATGTTATGCTGCCCATGGAGTTCGCGGGAGTGCAGTCAAGACAGGCCAGGGAACGAGCCACTCAGCTGCTGGAACAACTGGGTGTTGCTGCCAGCAAGCACAAGCGCCTTCCGGGGCGCCTCTCCGGTGGTGAGCAGCAGCGGGTTGCCATCGCGCGCGCACTTGCCAACAAGCCAAGACTTATCCTGGCTGACGAACCCACCGGCAATCTCGACAGTGCCACCTCCAAGATGATCATCGACATCCTGAAGGACCTGGCCGTCACCCAGAACACCACCGTCATTGTTGTCACGCACGATGGCGGCATCGCCCAACAGGCCCAGCAGACCTTCCACTTGAAGGACGGGGCCCTCGCCTAGCCGGGTCCTGCTCAGCGAATCCCGGAAGACCAGATGCTGGCCAGTACCACCTGAACCGGAGTTTCACCTTCTGCTGCGAAGGCAAGGCCTGTGGAGCGTTGGAGCGAAGCAATGGTCAAGAGGAGCGCATCACCGGCATCCAGCCTCCAAGCCGCGCCGGCACCACCACGCACCGTGATGGAGCCGTCCACGGCATAGACGAGGCGCCAGGTGCAGTGGTGTACGGCCCTCACCGGCGCCATGGCGTCCAGTACATCTATGGTGGATCGCCCCGGCAGAGGGATGGCCTGAAGGTTGCCCGTGCAGCCCTCTGCAAGCATCAGGTTGAAATCCCTTGCCTTTCCGCGACTTCGCGTGATCCAGGCACCGTCGAAGGCGTCCTGTTCAAATGGCAGAAGCCGTGCACGGTGATGGCCCGCATGTTCCAGTTGCAGCTCGCCTTCAAGGACCATGATCAACCGCCAGAAGCCCGGGAGAGAGGTGAATTCCGATTCGTCAGCTTCAACCGTCGCAGAGCTGGCACGCCACAGAAAATCCCGTCGGCTGTAGGCTGAGTCAGCCGGATAGATGGCTATCTCGGTCGTTGTTCCACCGCTCCAGCCAATCGCCTTCTGCGCCGCACGCCGCAGAAGCCGTGCCCCTTCCCCCTGGCACCCTGCCTGGAAGTCACTCAATGCAAACGTGCCCGGCATTTGCCTGCCGGGCACCCTGCCTTGTACTGACTGCTCCGAACGGAGCTCTTACCGCTTGGCGGTATACTTGCGAATATCGACTGCAACAGCGGCGACGATGATGATACCCTTGACAACCTGCTGCCAGTAGGCAGAGACGCCTATCACGACAAGTCCGTTGTTGAGGACCTCAAAGATTAGAACGCCGATGAGGACGCCGGAGACCGTCCCGCGGCCACCAAGGTTAGAGACACCGCCGATGACCGAAGCAGCAATGGCGTCCAGTTCATAGCCAGAGCCGTAATTGTTGGTAGCGCCGCCAGAGCGGGCCGCAAGAAGTACGCCAGCGATGCCGTACAGCAAACCCGCAAGGGAATACAGGGCCACCAGGTTCCTCTTGACGTTGACACCCGAGACAATCGCGGCATTCAAATTGCCGCCGATCGCATAGAGGTTCCTGCCAAATTCGGTCTTGCTGAGCAGGATCCAATAGACAAAATAGACGAGCAGGGCGATAAGGATGATGGTCGGGAAGATACCTCCTATCGAGCCCGTCCCGATGTTCGTGAAGTCATCACGCAGTCCTCCGATCGGCTGTGCCCCCAGCGGCGGCCGGTCCACATACAGGGATGCGACGCCCCAGACAATGACCATAGTTCCAAGGGTCGCAATGAACGCAGGAACCTTGAGGTATGCGATGACGACGCCATTGATGATGCCCACGAGAAGCCCGGCGGCAACACCCGCCAGAATGGGGAATATGATCCACATGTACGGCAGATTGGGAAAGATCTTGCTCGCATAGTCGGGGCGCTGGGCAAGCGAGGCCGAAATGACCGCTGCGAGGCCAACGACGCGTCCGGCAGACAGGTCAACGCCTCCGGTGATCAGGATGCCCGCTGCCCCGAGAGCGATGACGAGTCGCACCGAGGAGATCCTGAAGATGTTCACCAGATTCTGTACTGACAGAAAGTCACTCTTGACGATGCCGATCACGAGAATCAACGCTGCGAGGACCAGCACAATGGCGTTCTTCGTCGCGAACTCGCGGATCGACTGTGCACTGAAACGCTTGTTTGAAGTCGTCGATGCAGGATTCTTCATGTTCGTCTCCCGTTACATAAGCTGCGTCGCAAGCGTCATGATGGCTTCCTGCGTCGCTTCTTTTCCATCGAGGATGCCGGTGACCCTGCCTTCACACATGACCATGATGCGGTCGGACATGCCGATGAGCTCCGGCATTTCAGAGGAAATCATGATAATGGTCTTTCCCGCCTTGGCCAGGTCGGCGATGATCGTGTACAGCTCATACTTCGCCCCGACGTCGATGCCTCTTGTCGGTTCATCCAGGATCAGGATCTCCGGTTCCGTCAGCAGCCAGCGTGCGACGATCACCTTCTGCTGATTGCCGCCCGAAAGATACTCCACATGTGTCGAGATGGAGGGCGTCTTGACCTTGAGCATCTCCACCTCTCGCTGAACGTCGGCGCTCGCCCGCTTCTGATCGATCAGCCCGGATTTGCGCACGTACCTGCTGATACTGGCCATCAGCGCATTGTCCATGACCGAGAGGACCGGGAAGATGCCAGTGGCGCGCCGCTCCTCGGTGAGCAGGGCCATCTTGTACTGCTTGGCCTGGAGGGGGTTGGTGATGACAGCCTTCTTGCCATTGATGTTGACCGTTCCACTCTTGACGCCGCGCAGGCCGAAGAGAGCCTCAACCAGCTCACTACGCTGAGCCCCCACGAGGCCGCCGATGCCAAAGATCTCTCCCCGCTTCACCTCGAAGGAGACATCCTTGAACGAGTGCTCCAAGACCGACGTCAGGCCACTGACTTGAAGCACGACATCGCCCGGCGTGTTCTCGCGCGGAGGAAACAGGTTGGTCAACGTCCGGCCCACCATCTGCCGGATGACGAATTCCGACGTGAGCTCCTTGGTGGGATAGGTACCCACGCACTTGCCGTCGCGCATGATAGTTACTTCATCCGAGATCTCGAAGATCTCTTCCATGCGGTGCGAGATATACACAACTGCGATGCCCTGGTCGCGCAGACGTCGAATGATGGAAAAAAGGTGCTCAACCTCGTTTTCCGTCAGCGACGATGTCGGCTCGTCCATGATGATAACCTTGGAGTGATACGACACGGCCTGCGCTATCTCCATGAGCTGAATCTTGGAAGCAGAGAGGTCGGCGACCTTGGTCGCTGGATTGATATCGATCTTGAGATCGTCGAAGACTGCTTTACAGCCCGCATACATCTTCTTCTCGTCAATGAGCTTCACGATGCCGAGGTTCCTCTGCGGGTAGCGCCCCAGCCAGAAGTTGTCCATGACGTTGCGTTCCGGCACCGGCAGAAGCTCCTGCTGGATCATGGCGATCCCCGCATCAAGCGCCTGCCTGGTGTTAAGGAATGACACGGGGCGCCCCTGAAGGAGCACTTCACCACTGTCAACGCCATAGATGCCGAAGACGCACTTCATCAGCGTCGACTTGCCAGCTCCGTTTTCGCCGACAATCGCGTGAACCGTCCCTGGAGCTATGTTGACCGTGACGTCATCCAGAGCTTTTACTCCAGGAAATTCCTTGGAAACGTTCCGCATCTCCAGAACATATTCACCGTCGCTCATCGAAAGAGTACCTCCACCATGTGGCTGCATGGCGCACGCCCTGAAGCGCACGCCATGCAGTTGTCTACATTGAAACTAGATGCAGCCGGAAACCTCAGCCACAGCCTACTTCTTGATGAAGTCCTTGTAGTTGTCTTTCGTGACCTTGACGTACGGAACCCAAATGTACTTGCCGGCTGGATCAACGGTGCCATCCTGCAGCGCCAGCGGGGCAACGTCACTCTTGGCTGGAGCACCAGTCGCAAGCGCATAGGCAAGGTCAAACGTAGCCTGACCCTGCTTGACGGCGTCGTTCAGAACCGTTCCCAGCAGCGTGCCCTGTGCAAGCGCATCAAGAGCTGGAGGGGTGGCATCGACGCTGACAACGGGCATGTACTTGCCATTGGTGAAGTAGCCGGCAGCCTTCAAAGCTTCGATGGCGCCGAGGCCCATGTCATCGTTGTTGGCGAAAACCATTTCGATCTTGCCGGGGTTGGCCGTCAGGAAGGCAGCCATCTTTTCCTGCCCCTTGACGCGGTCCCACATCGCGGTATCTTCGGCAAGCTTCTGCACCTTGATGCCGGCTGCTTCGACTGCCTTGATGGAGTACTCCGTGCGGTACTTGGCATCCGTGTTGGAGGGGTCGCCCATCAGCATGACATACTGCATAATACCATCATGGTTGAGGTCGGCTTCCGGATGAGACTTCCAGTAGTCAGCGGCAATCTCGCCCTGATAGGTGCCGGACTGCTGAGCCTTGGCGCCAACGTAGTACACTTTGTCCCATGCCGCCATATCGGCTGCAGCCGGCTCGCGGTTGAAGAGGACGAGCGGAACATTTTTGGCCTTGCACTTGCCGATGATGACGGAAACGGCTGATGGATCAACCATGTTGATGGCAAGAGCGGTATCGCCCTCGGCCAGGAACTGGTCAACCTGGTCATTCTGCTTGGGCTGGTCATACTGAGCGTCCTGGACAGACAGCTCAATCTTGCCCTGCGCAGCGGATTGGATTTGGTTGCGGACATAGGACATGAATGTGTCGTCAAACTTGTAGATGCTTACACCGATTTTTGGAGTGACAGCCTTGGGGGCGCAACCCACGACAGACAACGTCAGCGCGACAGCAACAAACAGCAGCACGATCTTCTTCATTCTGAATCCTCCCTTTTTAGTTGATTCTGCCACAAACGCAACAATCCTAACGTTACGCAACAAATCCTAGGAGCTTTCACAAAAAAGTCAACAGTCTGGGCAAGTGTTCTCCACTACTGCATGAACAAAGAGTTTCGGGTTCGTCACAGCAAACGGCGCCGTTGCTGGTATACTTTTTGCATTCCGAGTCACATGAGGAGCTTGCGGCATGAAGACATTTCTGTTTGACCTTGACGGTACCTTGCTGGCCATGGATGAGCACGAGTTCATGCATACGTACTTTGGTGAACTCGCCCGCGCCCTGCACGGCCTCGTCCCCGCCGAGGGACTCGCCCGAAACATGCTCACGGCAACAGCGCGCATGCAGGCGGACGCCACTCCTGGCACCACCAACATGGAAAAGTTCAGGAAGGAATTCGAAGTCGTATACCCTGATGTTGACCAGCAAGCTGTCTGGGACCGCATTATGGAGTTCTACGCCACAACCTTCGACGCGGTGCGAGACGTCGTGTGGCGCTCCGAGCCCCTGTATCGAAGCGTTGTGTACCTGCGCGCCCAGGGGTACCGGATCCTGCTCACCACCAATCCCGTGTTTCCGCAGCTGGCCACGTACAAGAGGCTGGCCTGGGCCGGCTTCAGCCCCTCAGTCTTCGAGTACATCAGCACCATGGAGAATTCAAGTTACTGCAAGCCTCACGCCGAGTACTGGCAGCACGTATCGGCGCTCATGAACGTGAATCCCTCGGAGGCGATCGCTGTGGGCAATGACTGCATTGAGGACATGTCTGCGCATCTTGCCGGCATCGAGACCTACCTCGTGACCGACCACGCTATCGGGGACATAGCCGCCTCGGGTGCTGACCATGTGTCCGATGCAGTGGGCTTCGAGCGCTGGGTACAGGAGAACTACTGAGTCTGAAGGCGCATCAGGTGGTGCGCCGTTGCGGCAAAGACGCCAGTTTTCTGCACAGCAAGCGCCCGCACAGCCAGAGCTGGCAGACCGGCGTTGAGAAGCTGGTACGTCGCTCCACCGTCTCGCGAGACGACAACGCCGCGCTCCTGCGTTCCAGCGTACACAGTGCCATCCCCGGCCACTGTGAGGGCATTTACGGACCCCGGCACCGAGAGCACCGAGGAGAACCCGCTGCCAGGTGGTGACCATGTTTTCCCTCGATCGTTCGACACAAGGACTCCCTTGGCCGTTGTGCCCGCATACAGGTTTCCTGTCTGCTGATCGGCGGCGAGGCCGACGATCCACTGCGCATCGGTTGACATTGCCAGAGGCAGCCAGTGACGACCCTGATCCGACGTCACAAAGAGTCCTTGACCAAGCAGGGACAGGATCGCCCCGTCCGGGGCACCGGTCAGGGGCAGGAGTGCCCCAATCTCGATGCGAGGCGTCAGTGAACCAGCCGACATGATCGGCACAAGCCCGTTGTCTCTGGCCTGCCAGGTCAGGCCGGCATCGACCGAGACCGCGCAGCCATTGTCTGTTCCAGCATAGACCACCGCCCCGTCCGATGCAGGCGAAACCAGACTGCTCACCTTGACCCCGGGGATCCCCCGGCTGACGGATATCCAGTGCTCTCCGCGATCGGTACTCCTCAGCACCGACCCGTCCGATGCGCCCGCAAGAACAGTCTGCCCCTTCTGCAACGCAAGCACGCTCAATATCTGTATGGGCTGGGAGCATCCTGCCCATGAACCGCCGCCGTCCACGCTGCGAAACACCCCCTGATCCGTCGCGGCATAAAGGATGTTGGTGTTGTTCGGCGATCCTGCCAGACCGCGCAGGGTCAGATTCGTAATCCCTCGGGTGGAAGCACGCCATGTTCGTCCATCCGCCGAGGCAAGGACTCCCTGCGATGTGGCTGCCAGCACGCCACCGTGCGCCTGCACGATGCTGAACACGCGCCCATCACCCTCCATCCCGAAAGCCTTCTGCCACTTGGCGCCACCCTGCGAGAAAAACAGCAACCCGGACTGCGTGCCGGCCACAAGGCCCTCGGATCCATCCGCGAGAAACTGCACCGCACTGCAATCTGATGGAAGAGCACCGCCTTGCGAAGCTGTCCAGGTCACACCTCCATCAGTCGAAACGCCGACACCACGCCCCGCCACACTCACCATCAGCCGTGATGCATCCGCCGGATCGACTGCAATCGCCGTGACCACAGGCCCGGTCCCGAGAGGCAGTTCAACAGCGCTCCATGTTGCTCCTCCATCATGAGAGACCGAGAGACCGGGCACCTGAGTTGCCACATAGACGGTATCACCACGCGCACTGGCAGCAACGGCCACGATATTGCTGTCAAGTACCCGGCTGCCAACTCTGCGCCATGACTGTCCCCCATCGTGCGACACAAAGAGCCCCGCATCACTTGTCCCCGCAAACAGCGTGTCGGGCGCGCCGGAGGGAGCAGCAAGACACGACAGTGTGCGACTTCCAAGCCCCCTGCTGGCATTCTTCCACGTCCGACCGGCATCCTCTGAGAGGAAGAAGCCAGCACCATAGACGGCTTTGCCCACAATGCGCCCCCCAGCCCTGGGATCGATCTCGATGCCCACGACATAGTGGCCGGTCGGCGCCGCACCCACCGAGGCCCAGCTGTGCCCATCATCCAGCGAGACAAAGATCTCATCGTCGTTGGTGCCAGCGTAGAGGGGAAGGCCTTGTCCCGGAACTGTGGCAATGGCGGTCACCGGTCCCCCGTCCAGGCCCTTGTCAGACCGTACCCAGACCGTTCCCGCAGGAACACCCGCTCCGTTCACGAACAGGTGCTGGACCATAACGGCCTCGCCGGCAGTGGCATACCAGATAACGGCCACGACGAGCACAGCGAGGATCCCTGCCACGACCCAACCAACGCGTTTCATCTCTTTTCCCCTTCCAGCACGGAACGTACTTCCCGAAGAGAGCCTGGAGCAGAGCAACACCCTGCCCACCGCCGGAGTATCCGTTCGGATTGCAAACAATTCCTCAGCGCCTACACTAAGAGTATACCATACTGCTGAGGTGACTCATGGATTCCGGACAACAGTTTCTACACGATACACGCTACTGGGCCGACATGCCCGATCAGCCATCCGATCAGCAGAAGGGGCTTCCCCAGCCTCCCCTCGAGCTGCCGGCTGATCCCGCGCGCCCCCTCATCCCTCTGCCCGATCCAAAGACGCTCGCGATGCCGGCGATGGACATTCGCATCG
The DNA here is from genome assembly GCA_049699855.1 of Candidatus Cryosericum sp. GTDB lineage: Bacteria > Caldisericota > Caldisericia > Cryosericales > Cryosericaceae > Cryosericum. The sequence goes on along the minus strand of JBNAWM010000044.1, from coordinate 297 downwards.
CTATTGACCGCCGCCAAAGCATCCGCGCCTACCGAGATGACCCTCTAAGCCTAAAGGAACTGTCGTACCTGCTGTGGTGCACCCAGGGCGTCAAAGCCGTGACAAAGAGGCCGAGCACCCTGCGGACCGTGCCATCGGGCGGCGCCCGCCATGCCCTCGAGACGTATCTCATGGTGCGCGCAGTCACTGGACTGGAACCGGGCATCTACCGCTTCCTTGCCATACCGCACGCGCTGCAGCTGGTGAAGCCCGGCCTGCAAACGGTCCGGGATGTCACCGAGCTATGCGGTGACCAGA